>JANOEH010000071.1:0-18135 GCA_031413115.1 Candidatus Eiseniibacteriota bacterium
TCGACATCACCAGCGCGCCGGTCAGTCCCTGCGTGAGCTGCTGCTTCGAGATCTGCTCGGCACTGTGGCGCGCGATCACGTGCCCGATCTCGTGCCCCAGCACGCCCGCGAGTTCCCCCTCGGTCGACAGCCCCGCCAGCAGCGCCTCGGTGATGAACACCGGCCCGCCCGGCAGCGCGAAGGCATTCACCGTCTTCGGGTCCGCCAGCAGCGTGAACGTGAACTCGTACTCCGAGCGGGCGGCTGCGGTGCGCTCGACGATGCGGTTGCCGACCGCCTGCACCGCACGCAGCGCCTCGATGTTCCGGCTCACGCCGCCGTAGGTCGCCATCATCTCGGGCGCGGCCTGCAGGCCGAGTGCCACCTCCTGCTCGGCGGTGATCGCGATGTGCTGTTCCTCGCCGGTGATCGGATTCGTCGAGCGCTGCCCGAAGTACGAGAACAGGGCGAAGCCCGCGAAGGCGAGCCCGAGCAGCAGGCGCGGGCCGCCGCAGCCGCGGGCGCCGCGGGATCGCTGCGGGCGATCGGCGGCCATCAGCGCGCCTCCCCGGGAACGAAGCGCTCGACCTCGAGCAGTTCGTAGACGCCGCCGGCCAGCGCGCCGAAGACGACATGCGAGACGAGGACGATCCCCCCCTTGAGGTCGAGAAACCACGGGAAGCACCACGCCATCGTTCCAAAATTGATCGCAAAGAGCGCGAGGCCCAGCAGCGCCCCGCCGACGATGCCGACGAGCAGCCCCCAGCGATGCAGGATGAACGCGATCAGCGCGGTGTAGGTCAGCGCCAGCAGCATGTGCAGCCCGAAGGCGACGGCCACGACCCCGGCGTCGAAGGTGGCCGGCGGTGGCAGCACGCCGCGGCCCAGCACCATGGCGGCGGTCATGCGCGCGAACACCCACGGGGTGCCCAGGAGCTGCGCGGTGAGCGCCATCTGCAGGAGGAAGAACGCGACGCCGGCGATCAATCCGGCAATGATGGCGGCGCGCCAGTCGACGAGTTGGCGGAATCCGGGGCGGGCGAGCATGCGACGTTGGTACTCCGCCGCGGGCCGGCTGTCAACCCTTGCGCCGCAGCCCCCGCCGGGCCTGCACCACCTCGGCGTAGACCTCGACCGTCGCATCGACCACGCGGTCCCACGAATAGTGGGCGGCGATGTGGTCCCGGGCCCTCGCCTCGTAGGCGTGGACGGTCGCGGGCTCGGCGAGCAGGCGGCCGAGCTGGCGGGCCAGGTCGTCGACGTCCTTCGAGCGGAACGTCGGGGCGGCGTCGCGCGTGACCTCGACGTTTTCGGGAATGTCCGAGACCAGCACGCAGCGCCCGTACGACAGCGCCTCGAGCAGCACGAGCGACAGTCCCTCGATCGTCGACGGCAGGCACACCGCGTAGGCGTTCGAGTAGAGCTCCTCGAGCGGCTCGCCGTAGACGTAGTCGAGCAGCTTGACCCGCGGACCGGCGAAGCGCTTGATCTGCGCGACGTAATCCTCGGATGCCGCCGAGCCGCCGCAGATTGCGAGCGTCAGGTCGGTATCGAGCCGCGACCACGCCTCGCACAGGAAGTGCACGCCCTTCTCAGGCACGAGGCGGCCGACGAACAGCACGTAGCGCCCGGCCTCGAGCCCGAAGCGGTCGAGCTTGAGCGGCGGCCGGGAATCCGGCAGCACGGTGCCGTTGGGAATGGTCACCGTGTCGCGTCCGTAGTGCGCGGCGAAGTACTCGCGCAGGGTCTGCGACACGACGATCGTGCGGTCCGGGAAGCGCACCGCCGGCCCCTCGCAGCGCCGCAGCGCCCACTGCGCGAACTTCCCCCACTTCTCGCGCTGCCAGTCGAGCCCGTGCACGGTGACCACCGTGGGCCGGCCGAGCAGGTGCGCCGGCCCGGCGAACAGCGACGGCCCCAGCGCGTGGAAGTGGAGCACGTCGTAGTCGCGGGTCAGCGCGTGCGCGGTCGACAGCGCGACGTGCGTGATGGTGTCCAGGTGCTTGGTGCGCAGGCTGGGCAAACGCACCAGCTCGATCCCGTGGAACGGCCCGTCCTCGGCCGTGTAGTGCAGGCGGCAGTAGACCGTGACCTCGTGACCCTTGGCCACGAGACGGCGCGCGATCTCCTCGACGTGCCGCTCGATGCCGCCGTACAGCGCGGGAATCCCCTTCTGCCCGATCATCGCGATCTTCATGCGGCCGCCCCCCCGGCACCCGCGCGCGCAGCGGCAGACGGGCCGCGCGCGATCGCCTGCGCCTGCGCGTAGACGGCGAGCATCGCGGCCAGGTGCGGCGCCGGCCCGTAGTCGCGCTCGACCAGGGCGCGCCCGGCGCGGCCCATCGCCTCGGCCCGCACGCGATCGGTCACCAGCTCGCGCATCGCCTCGGCCAGCGCCGCAGCGTCGTCGGGCGGCACCAGCCGGCCGGTCACGCCGTCCTCGACGATCTCGGGGATGGAGCCGATCCGCGTCGAGACGACGGCCTTGCCGCGCGCGTACGCCTCGTGGATCGCCATCGGCCGCACCTCGTACCACGTGCTCGGCAGCACCAGGCAGGCCGCACCGGCCCACGCGGCGTCGTAGGCGTCGCCCGTCAAGTGGCCGAGGAAACGTACGCGTCCGCGCTGCTCCGGCGTGAGCGCGGCCTCGAGCTCCGCACGCAGCGGCCCCTCGCCGGCGATCACCAGCTCCAGCCCAGGTGCGGCGGCGTGCGCGGCGAGCAGCGTGTGCACACCCTTCTCCTCGGCCAGCCGCCCGGCAAAGAACGCGTAGTCGCCGCCGCCGTACACCGGAGTGAACGCGGCGGCGTCGACGAAGTGCGGCACGAACGCGAGCCGTTCGCGGGCCACGCCGAACTCGAGCATCTTGGCGAAGACGAACAGGCTCGGACAGTGGAACACGTGGACGCGATCGTAGGAGCGACGCCAGGCGTGGACGTACGCCTCGGCCATGCTCACGGCCGACAGCGGCAGCGAGCCCGCATTGCAGCGCCGCGTGAGCGCGTGGTAGAACCGGCCGCCCTTGCAACGCTCGCAGGTCTCGCCCTGCGAGCGAAACGTGTAGACCGGGCACAGGTTCTTGTAGTCGTGAATCGTCTGCACGATCGGGACATCGCTCTTCGCCAGCGCGTCGAGAATCGACGGCGAGAGCTGGTGCGCGATGTTGTGCAGATGGGCGACGTCGGGCTCCGCCTCGGCGAGCAGCGCCTCCAGCTTCGCGCGCGCCTCGCCGCTGTAGATCACCCGCGCGGCGCGGCCCACGTCGGCGAGCCAGTTGCGGCGACCGCGAAACTCGACCGGGCTCACGAAGTGCCGCGACCACGGCGACGGCCGGTTGCGCGGATCGGCCATGGTGAACGGAATCACCTCGTGCCCCGCCGCGATCAGCAGGCGCTCGAGGGCGAACAGGTAGGTCTCGGCACCGGCCTTGGCCCAGCCGTACTTGTGGGCGGCGAGAATCTTCATCGGGCACCCCCCGCCTCGCCCGCGCGGGCGGCGATCGCCGCGCTGTAGGCCGCGTGCAGGCGCTCCGCCTGCACGCTCCATGCGTAGGCGGCCAGGGCCTGCGCGCGCACGTCCAGATCGCGGGCACCCGCGGCGGCGGCAGTCGCGGCGATGGCCGCGGGAAAGGCGTCGATCTCGGCGGCGGTGACGTGCGCGGCCAGACGCTCGAACCCGCGCGCGCCGAACGGCGTGGTCACGACGTCGAGCCCGGCGGCGAGATAGGTCGGCAGTTTGACGTTCGAGCCCGCGCCCGTCGTGACGGGGTTGAGACCCACGTCGCAGCCCCACAGCCACGGCAACAGGTCGCTCTGTTCGGGCACGGCGCGCACGCGGCCGCCAGCCTCGCGGGCAGCCCGGGCGCGGAAGCTCACGCTCACGTCGCCGACGATCCACAGGCGCGCCGCAAGCTGCGGCAGCGCGGGAACGACGGTGCGGAACAAGTCCTCGACGGCGCGGCGGTTGTGCTCGAAGTCGGTGCCGACGAAGACCAGCCCGCGCTCGCCGGCGGCGAGGCCCAGTGCGGCGCGCGCGCCCTCCTGCTCGGCGGCCGCGGGCGGGCGCAGGCCCGAGGCGTCGAAGCCGTTCTCGACCACCGCGATCTTCTCCGGCGACGTGCCGTAGCGGGCGACGAACGTGTCGCGATCGGCGGCGCTCACCGCGACCACGAGGTCCGCCGCGGCCAGCGCCTCGCGCTCGAGGCACTCGAGCCAGCGCGCCCAGCGCGGACGACGCGCCACGGGCGACCCCACGCGCTCGACCCACTCGATCTCGACGTTCTGCGATCCGTACACCTTGAGCGCTCCTCGCGGTGCGTGACGCAACAGCGGCGACAGCGGCAGGCTGTCGACCTCGAACACGTCGGCCCGTTCGTCCCACGCCCGGGCGAACGGTCCCGGGAAGCGCCGGTAGCCCTCGGCCGTCGCGGACAGCGGCGCGATCCCCAGCCGCTCGAGCCAGGCGAACAGGGTCGGGTGCCCCGGCCGGATGCGCGCGATGGCGACCCCGTCGCGCTCCTCCCGCGACGCCGCATGCTCGCGCGACTTGAGTGCGGCGATCACGCCCACGCGGGTGACACCCGGTCGCTGCGCCAACTCGCGGTAAAGGTGCCAGACGCGCACCGTGTGCCCCATGCGCGGCGGCCAGACGTTGTTGTCGACCACGCCCTGCACGCGCACGCTACGACTCCCCACGGCGCGGACCGACGATCCACGCGCGCACGATCCCGAAACCCAGCACCACCCACGTCGCGACGGCAAGCACGCCGTGGACGAGGTTGCGCTTTCTCACCGCCATCACGAGCACGGCCAGAGCGACGAGCGCACTCCACAGCCCAAGCGCCCCGGGCATCGCCCCCGAGAGGAGCGCGAGCCCGATCCCCGCGACCACGAACGCGAGCGCCACCAGGTACAGCCGCTGCCGCGCCAGGTGCCGGCCGAAATGCGGCGTGCCCCAGGCGTAGCGCAGCAGCAAGCCCTGCCCGGCATACAACCCGCTGCGCCAACGCCGCCGGAACTCGGCGAGGCTGGGCCGCGGCGGACAGTCGTGCTCGGCGGCAACGCCATCGACCGCCTCGAGCGGATGGCGCGCCGCCGCGAGGCGGATGCACAATTCGACGTCCTCCTCGGCCGGCAAGCGCGGGTCGAACCCGCCGACCGCCTCGAATGCGCTGCGTCGCGCGATCCACGCGGTGGCGAGCATTTCAACCGGACCACCCGCGCCGCTCTTGTACGCATCCTCGATCGTGCGCACGAGGCGCCCGTCCTGCCACTGCCGCTCGCGAATCCTGCCGCCGATCCCGCCCAGGGTCGGGGCGGCCGCCAGCCGCGCCAGCGCCGCGGCGATGAACGCGGGATCGAGCCGCGTGTCGCCGTCGACGAACGCGAGATATGTCGGCGCCGCGCCAGCGGCGCCCCGATTTCGATTCGCGCCAGGCGTGTGCGACTCCCCGGCGGCGGGCACGATGACACGAGCTCCAGAACGCTGCGCACTCGCCGTGCCCGCAGCGTCGTTCGGCGCGAGCACGACGACCGTTTCGACGCCGACGCCCGCAACGACGCACGCGGCGTCGATCGCATCGAGGCACGCAGCGAGACCGTCGCTGCGTCCCCACGCGACGACGACCGCGCGAACGACCGGCGCGCTCACGCCCGCCGAACGATCGGCGGTGGCTCGTCCGGGTCGCGCTCGTGCGGACGCGGCTCGCCGGCCGCCCCGCGCCCCTCGGCGCCGGACTCACGCGGCGGCGCGATCGGCCGCGGGGGCGCACCCACACGTGGCAGCGCCACCGGCAGCACGAGGTTGCGCACGATGCCAAGTCCCTCGAGCGCGCGCGTGAGCCCGCGCCAGAACGCGCGCGGCAAGGACAGGCGCAGCACGGCGAAGAACGCGAGCATGCCGGCCGTGACGTAGGACCAGATCGTGCCCATCCCCGCCGCCGATCCCGCGATCGCGACCACGGCGCCGACGAGGAGCCAGGCGACCAGCGCCAGGCGCCCGGCCGAGCGGCGCAGGTGCTCCCCGAATGCCATCGTTCCCCGCGTGCGGCGCAGCACGATGCCCGGCCCGTTCATCTCGCCGCCGGCGAAGCGCGAAATGAACTCGGCGCGCGAGTCGCGCGCGGCGCCATGGCGCACGCCGGCCTTCACGTCGAGCGTCACCACACCGTAGCCGGCCATGCGCAATCGACCGGTCAGTTCCTCGTCATCGCCCGAGGGCAGCCACAGGTCGTAGCCGCCCACGGTATCCACCGCCTCACGCCGCCACACGGCGACGTCGCGCAAGCGGCTCGCCGGTCCCCCCGCGCCGACGGCGTCGACGTCGCGGCGCGTGCCGACCAGCGCGCCCGCGCGCCAGTGCGCCTCGTCGATCCGCCCGCCCACGCCGCCGATCCCCTCGCGCTCGGACAGGACGGCGAGTGCGGGTCCGATGAATCCCGGCTCGAGCGCCACGTCGCCGTCGAGCACCAGCGTCGCCGTGCCGCCGGCCGCGCGCCGCGCCGCCTCGCGGGCCGCCGCGCGCGTGCGGGGCGATCCCGGCAGGATGCGCCGGTACGACCAGCCCCGTTCCTGCGCCCGCGCCTCGGCGCTGGCCGAGTGTTCGCCGGCGACGAGGACGCGTGCCTCCGGCGCGATTCCCGCTTCGAGCAGCGCCTGGTCGACGGCGTCGAGCGTGCGGGCCAGGTGCGCCTCGTCGCGACAGCAGGCCACCGCCACGCCGAGCGTGAAGCCATGCAGCTGTGCCGCGCGCGGCGCCGCCTCCACCTCGCCGGGTCGATCATTCCGTTCGTCGTTCATCGGGTCCCTCCACCGGTGCGTCGCCAGGCCCGCTCGTAGAGCACCTCGTAGGCGCTCACCATGCGCTCCCAGCTCCATTCCTCACGTGCCTGCCGGGCCGCTTCGTAGCCCAGCCGTCGCGCCAGCTCCGGATCGGACTCGATGCGCGCGAGCGCGGCGGCCAGCGCCGTCGCGTCCTCCCGCGGCACGAGGAGTCCGGTCGTCCCGTCGCGGATCGCCTCGGGAACTCCGCCCGCCGCCGCGGCCACGACGGGCAACCCGGCCGCCTGCGCCTCGAGCAGCGCCAGCGGCAATCCTTCCCAGCGTGACGCCAGCGCGAATCCGTCGGCGCCCCACAGGTACGGCGCGGCGTCGTGCACCGCGCCGGAGAACGTCACGCGCGACGCGATGCCCAGCGCCGCCGCCTGCGCCTCGAGCGGCCCACGCTGCGAGCCGTCGCCGACGATCCACAGCCGGCTCCCGCCGCGCCCGCCCGACGGCGTTGCAGCAAACGCCGCGAGCAGCACGTCGATCCCCTTCTGCGTCTCGAGCCGGCCGACGAAAGCCCAGACGAAGGCGCCCTCCGGCACGCCCAGCGCCGCGCGCACGCGGGCCCGCTCGACGGAGGCGTGCGGCAACGCCCGGTCGAGCCCGACCGCGTCGACGCCATTCTCGATCACGCGCCCGCGCTCGGAATCGAACGCGTAATCGCGCTCGAGCATGGTCGCGACGGCCCGGCTCACGCACACCACCTCGTCGGCGCGCGCGTGCTCGCGCCGCTTGAGCCACTTCTGGCCGCTCGAGTGCGCGTAGCCGACCAGGTGCTCGGTGACGATCACGGCGCGAACCCCGGCCACGTGCGCGATCGGCACGAGGTAGCGGTCCGCCGCCGGCCACACGTGGTGCACGTGCAGCACCGCACGCCGGTGGCGCGACAGGAGGCGCAGCGTGGTCCACGCGCGGCCGGCCTGCAGCCGGTTCGTGATCTCGTCGAGCCGCTCGACCGGAACGCCAGCGGCGCGCAGGTCCGCGGCCATGCGATCCAGCGCCTTTGCCCGCGGGATGACGACCCACGGCTGGAAGCGCGCGCGATCCATGCGTCGCGCCAGCTCCGTGACGACCTTCTCCGTTCCCCCGTACGTGCGCCCCGACTCGACGAGGAGCACCGGGATGCGCACCCCCGCCGACTGCGGGTGGGCGAGCAGCGACTCAGGCGTGCGGGCGGAGGAGCCCATAGGCCTTCACCAATTCCACCTGGCTGTACTCCCAGGCGAAGCCCTGGCGGAAGCGCTCCTGATTGTAGGCCCCCATCGATGCGCGCAGCGCCGGATCCTCGAGCAGCAGGTGGATCTTCGCCGCCAGGTCCGTCGTCTCGTTCGGCGTCGCATAGAGCGCCCCTTCGCCGGCCGAGTAGCGGGTCTCGCGCAGGTCGAAGGCGACGATCGGCCGCCCCACCGCCATGTACTCGAGGATCTTGTTCATGGTCGACACGTCGTTGAGCGGATTCTTCGGATCGGGGCTCACGCAGACGTCGGCAGTCGAGAGGATCGCCTCGACCTCGGCGTCCGGGACGCGCCCCGTGAAGTGCACCACGTCGTCGAGGCCCATCTCCTTCGTCAGCGAGACCAGGTCGTCGAACGAATCGCCCCCGCCGATCAGCGTGATCGCCACGTCGCGCTTGCCCCGCAGCGCGATCAGGTCGGCCGCGGCGCGGACCAGGTGATCGACGCCGTCCTGCGGCGCCATGACGCCGAGGTAGGCGACCAGGTATGGCTTGCCGCGCTTGAGCGCGGGATCGGGTGCCAGGCCGGCGAAGCGCGACAGTTCGGGACCCGAGCGCACGACGAACACGCGCGCGGGGTCGACGCCCCCGCGGCGGATCGCGGTCTCGCGGTAGCTCTGGTTGGTGGCGATCACCAGGTCGGCGGTCAGGTAGGTGAAGCGCTCGAGCACGCCGAGCGCGGCATACCAGAAGCCCTCGCGGTTGAAGCGCGCGACGTAGACCTCGGGACACAGGTCGTGCTGGTCGAACAGGAACTTCTTGCCCCACAGCTTGAAGATCGCGCCGATGGCGAAGAAGGTGTCGGGCGGGTTGCAGGCGTGGATCACGTCGAAGCCGCGGCCGGCGGCGACGCCGATGGTCAGGCGCAGGGTCTGCAGCCAGCAGTAGAGGAACTCCCACACGTACGACAACGCGCCCTTCGCGGGCGGCGGCGGGTCATAGCGGTGGATGTGGACGCCCTCGATCTCCTCGTAGTCGGCCGTCCACGGTTCGCCCTTGGGGCAGATCACCGAGACCAGCCAACCGGCGCGGGTCAGCGCCTTCGATTCGAGCCAGACGCGCCGGTCGAACGGCACCGGCAGGTTCTCGACCAGAATGAGGACGCGCCCGCCCGCGCGCTCACCAGGCGAGGCCGACATACTCCCCGCGCGTCACGGACCGGGCATCGACCAGGTGCACCAGGTCGACCAGCGTCTGGCCCTCCGTCATCCACTGCGGCACGTCGCGATAGGCCGGATGTCCGTTGGCGATGACGATCACCTCG
This sequence comes from Candidatus Eiseniibacteriota bacterium, assembly GCA_031413115.1. GTDB lineage: Bacteria > Eisenbacteria > RBG-16-71-46 > RBG-16-71-46 > DASYSL01 > JANPEF01. Next base: position 9,302 of record JANOEH010000071.1, read on the forward strand.
GAGCCGCGCACCACGTCGCGCGGGTCCTTGTGGAACAGGCGATCGAGGTACGGAATCTCGGCCTCGAGGTACTGGCGGTTGGCGCCGACCAGCTTCGCCGCGTCGATGTGCGCGTCGTGCAGCGCCAGGGTCCAGCCCTTGCCCACCAGCGCGCCGACGACGCGGACGATCGGGCTCTCGCGCAGGTCGTCGGTCTCCGCCTTGAACGACAGGCCGAGGATGCCGACCTTGCGGCCCGGTGCCTTCGCCTTCTCGACCGCGGCGACCGCGCGCTGCACGTGCAGGTCGTTCGAGCGCAACACCGAGTCGAGCACGGGCAGGTCGAGGCTCCGCTCGCGCGCGCGGTGCGTGATGGCGCGCAGGTCCTTGGGCAGGCACGAACCGCCGAAGGCGAACCCGGGCTTCAGGTAGTACGGCGACAGGTTGAGCTTCGTATCGGCGCAGAACAGGCGCATCACCTCGTGCGAGTCGACGCCCTCGCGCTTGCACAGCACGCCGACCTCGTTGGCGAACGCGACCTTGAGCCCGTGGAACGCGTTGTTCACGTATTTGAGCATCTCGGCGGTGCGGATCGGGACGACCGCCAGCTCGCCCGGCAGCGGCGCATAGAGCGCGCGCATGGGCACGGCACTCGCCTCGTCGCCGACACCGAGCACGGTGATCGGCGGGGAGAAGAAGTCGGCGACGGCGGTGCCCTCGCGCAGGAACTCGGGGTTGTAGCAGACGCCGAAGTCCTTCCCGCGCTTGCCGCCCGAGGCCTGCTCGAGGCGCGGCACCAGGCGCTCCTCGACCGATCCCGGCAGCATGGTGCTGCGGAACACGACGGTCGCGAAGTGCGGTTGCGCGGCGAGTGCGGCCCCCACCTCGCCCGCGGCGTGCTCGACGTGCGACAGGTCGAGCGATCCGTCCTCGCGGCTCGGGGTGCCGACGCACACCAGCACGAGGTCGGCGCCCTTGACCGCCGCGACGAAGTCGGTCGTGGCCGTGAGGCGGCCGGCGCGCGCGGCGTCGGCGATCAGGTCACCCAGGTCCTTCTCGACGATCGGGCTCTCGCCACGGGCGAGGCAGCCGACCTTGTACTCGTTGGGATCGACGCCGACGACGTCGTGGCCGAGCTTCGCCAGGCAGGCCGAAGTCACCGAACCGACGTAGCCGAGGCCAAAGACTGCGATGCGCATGCGCTCTCCGGGGGGAAGGAGTGCCGTCACGACGACGCGGCCGTGAACGAGAAATCACCGCCACCGAGCACGATCGCAGTCTCGATCGTGCAGCCGGCGGCCGTTTCGACGATCCATTCGACGACACCGCAGGCCCGCGGCTCGAGGAACCGCGGCGCCCACACGCCATCTTCGGCGATGCGCGCCCGCACGCCCGCGGGCGACGAGACGACGCACAGCGCCAGCACATATCCGTCCGGCCACGTCACCTCGACGCGATCCAGTGCGGTGACCCGCGGCCGTCCCTCACCGACGTGCCAGCGCACGACCGCGCGCCGCACCGCGCCGCCGCCCGTGCCGCTGGCTCCGGCCGCCTCGAGCGTGTCGGTCACGTGCACCACCGTCGCGCCGTCGCGCCACACGCGCCGGCGGTGCAGGAGGCCGTCGTCCTTCGCGTAGCCATCATGCGCAGCCGATGCATCGAGGGCTGCGCCGTCTGCGACGGCGATCTCCGTCACGCGCGCCACGCGCAACCACTGGAACAGGCCGCCCGGCTCGGACTGCGACTTGCCCTCGAGCTCGAGCGTGTTGTGGGCCGCGGTCGAGCGCAGCCACTCGCGCAATTCGGGCCGGGCGTGGTACGCGCCGGTGCCCGGATCGACGAGGCGCGGCCCGGCGACGTCGAGCAGGACCTGGAGCGCGTCGGCATGCCCGTGCGCGTACAGCGGTGCGAGACCCATCTCGGCGACGTCGAAGAGCAGGCGCGCCGCGCCGCCCGGCGTGTCCCACGCGTCGAGCACGTAGCCGCCGCGCTGCGTGACGCCCAGGTCCGGCGCGAAAGCGCCGGCCGCGGCCGCCCCGGCCCGCGGCGGAAGCCCCAGCCAGAACGCGCGCGGATGATTCGCGCCGTGCCGGGCATCCCCGACCAGGGCCCGGGCCGTCTCGAGGCTCGCCGCCGCACGCGTCGCAAACGGCTCGCCCAGCGGCAGCGCCTGCCCCTCGTCGCCGTCGCCCACCGGCCACAGCCTTCCGCCCGGCGCAAAGCGCTCGAGCGACGATGCGACCGTGGCCAGGCGCGACCGCACGGCCGCCGGCATGGCCCGCCCGGTGCGTTCGCCGGCCGCCTCGACCGCGACCGCGAAGTCGAGGACGAAGTGCTGGTAGGCGAACGCGTGCTCGCGGGTGACGCCATCGTCGGTCGTCTGGTCGAACACGCACTCCTCGAGCACGTCGAAGCCCCGACGTCGCCAGGCATCGGCCTCGGGCAGGAACGACAGCGCGATCCCACCCCACGCCAGCCCGGCCGCCTCGCCGAGGCGGTGGTTGTTGGCCGAGGAGAAGCGCGCGTCGTGCGCCTGCACGAAGCGCAACTGCTCGGCCCACGTGGCGAGCACGCGTTCCCAGCGCGCCTCGTGGATCTCGGCGCCGGCGCTGCTGCGCGCCACCACGCCGAGTGCAAAGCCCCACGCGAGAGAACGGATCGCGAACTCGAGCGCGCTCACCCACTGAATCCCGCGATAGGGCGGGCACGCCTCGCTCCACGCCTCGATCACGGCGAAGGCGAAGCCCGCGGAGCGGGGATCCCCGGTCAGCCACGCGGCCTGCGCCAGCGGCGCGAGGCAACCGTGGCGACCCAGCTCCCACGCGAGGCGCGCGTCGCCCACCACGGCCGGCTCGCGATAATCGAGCGTCGGCCCGAAGTCGAGCGGGACCGGCGGCCCGTCGTCGGCGCTGCGATTCCACGGCCACGCTCGCGGATCGGGCCCGAACGAGTAGGTCCGTGCGAACAGCTCGATGCGTCCGCCGAGGATCGCCTCGGCGGACGCGACGATGCGCGCGGTCTCACCCGGGTAGGCCTGCTCGAATGCTGCGCGCTCGGCCGCGCTCGCGACGCCGTCGGCGCCGGCCCAGGGCACGAGCGGTCCGGTGGCCGCGACGAGCGCCGCCCGGAAGCCCGCGTCCTGCCGCGGCAGCGGAGGCACGGGCGCCCCGGCGCGGCGGGCCAGGCGCTTGAGCGCAAGCCGCTGCTCGACCCGCCACGCCACTTCGGCGGGCGACATCGAGCGCAGGCGCTGGAGCTTCCAGGCAAGCGAACCCTTCCGCCCGCGAGCGGGCGTGGGTGTGGGCGGATGTTGTTCGGGGGCCATAGCCTGGGGCAAGTCGCCCGTCCTCCGGCGCGGGGCACGAAAGCGGAAAAACAACCGATCGGGATCCGACCTAATGATCGGTCACTGAAGGATTTAGCTTAACACAAGAGGATGCGCCCGGCCATTCCCGCCCGGAGGGTGCTGCGGCGACGGACGGCCTCGATCGGGGGCTTGAAACGGCCGATGAAGGAGACTAGTCTTGATCTTGTCGTCGCAAGCCCTCGGGAATTGCTCCCCGCCGGATCAGCCGGTTGTACTCGGCCTCCGGCGGGGTTTTGCATTGGGGGGAAGCTGTGAAGTCTGAGCCGAGGGTCAAGCGGGCTTGCGTTTTCATCGATGGACAAAACTTGTTCAACGCGGCAAAGCTCGCGTTCGGCTACCGATATCCAAATTATGACCCTCAACTCCTCGCACGCAAAGTTTGCGCTCAGGAGGGTTGGCAGCACCACCAAACCTACTTCTACACAGGTGTTCCCGACGCCAATGCCGACCCAGGGCGTCACCAATTCTGGGTCGCGAAAATGGCCGTGATGGGCACACGGGGCGTACGACTCTTCTCGCGGCCGATGCGGTACAGAAATGAGGCCCTCCGTCAGGCCGACGGCACTGTTTCGAGCTTGATGGTGGGCAGAGAGAAGGGAATCGACGTTCGGATGGCGCTTGATGTCGTTCGGCTCGCACGCGAGCGCGTCTACGACGTCGCCGTAGTCTTTACCCAGGATCAAGACTTCTCGGAGGTCGCCGATGAAGTGCGGGCGATCTCAGATGAGCAGGACCGATGGCTCTGGATGGCGTCCGCCTACCCGGTCAGCCCCACATACGACAACAGGCGCGGCGTGAACAAAACCGAATGGCTCAAGCTCCCTCGCTCGTTCTACGACGCCTGCATCGACCCGAACGACTACCGCACAAGACGCTAGCGCACCGGAGCGGCGATCCGATAAACGCGCACCCCCGGGAAGGTTCCGATCGGCGCCCCCCACGTGGCTTGAACCCAGCGCTCGAGCCGCCCCTCGGGGTCGAGCTCCTGGGTCCGCGAAACGACCAGCCAGGTCGACCCGGCCGGGTTGCGCAGGGGCAGGAACTTCTCCTCCATGCGCTGGTCGCGGGCGTACCCCGCCCAGTACACGACCGGGGTCGGTTCGCGGTCGCGCCAGTAGAACTCGAGCGGCGAGAAGTTGCCGGCCGCGATGATCACATCCTGCGGCGCGACCACCAGCTCCAGCGCGTGGACGGCGCGCTTGAAATCGTCCTTCGCGTAACGCGCGCCGTGATAGTGGTGCAGCAGCGAGAGGGTGAACAACACGAGCACGGAGAGGGCGGTGAGCCGCCGGGCCAGCGGCGACAGGGCGGTGAAGCCGGCGGCGAGCAGGACGAAGAACGCCGGCGCGCCGATCGCGACGTAGCGCGGATTGAACACCTTGAAGTTCGACAGCGCAAAGTACGTCACCACGCCGATCGGCACGAGGATCGCACCGAGGATCACCCCGCGCTCGAATCTCCGCGCCCGATCGGCCAGCGCGACGACGCCGACCACCGCCAGCGTGCCGAACGTCAGCAGCGCGGCGAGGATGCCGGGCAGGAACGGCACGAGGACGTCGAGCCCGCCGCCCGAGCGCAGGTCGCGCAGGCTCGGGCCCAGCGAGTAGCCCACCGAGAAAACGTAGAACGTGAACGGAATGCCGAGCCACGAGAACGTCAGCTCCCCGCGCAGCGGCTCCCCCGCGGCCCCGGGCGGACGCCCCGGCACCAGCCGCCCCCACTCGAGCCAGCCCATGCGCTGCACGAAGTGGTAGGCGATCCACGGGGCCAGCGCGAGCCCGACGCATCCCAGGAAGAGCAGCGTCGGCGCGAAGCGACCGCGGCCCGGCGGGCGCGCCAGCAGCAGGGCGCCAGCGAGGGCGGGTACAAGCAGCACGCCGCTCATGTTCGACCAGGTGGCGAGGACGGTCCAGGCGACGAGCGCGACGAAGTCGCGGCGCATGCCACTCCCCCGCCAGTCGAAGAGCGCCGACAGCGCGAGCGCGGCGAAGAGCATGGCAAAGACGTAACCGCGGAACTCCTGCCCGTACCAGGTGACGAACGGGGAGAGTGCGACGAGCCACGCCGCCGGAAGGGATGCCGCGGGCCCGACGGCGCGCCGCGCCAGCCCCGCGACGACGGGGACGAGTGCGATCGAGGCCAGCGCCATGGGCAAGCGCAGGATGAACTCCGACTCGCCAAAGACGCGCATCCAGAAGTGCGCGAACACGGAGACCAGCGGGCCGTGCAGGTTGGAGACGATGTCGAGCCAGGTCAGTGGTGCGGTGGGCGAGGCCGTCTGCCAGGTGAAGATCTCGTCGATCCACAGGCTCTGGGCGCCGAGATGGTAGAGGCGCAGGATCGCCGCGACGATTAGGGCAAGCCAAAGGCCCCGACGCCCTTGCGGCGGGGCCTGCAATCCCCTGGGTTGGCTGCTGCCGAGAGTTCGGTCCACGCGCTCCTCACGCGCGGGCCGGGCCCCGCACGGTCAGTAGGCGCCCTCGCGCGAGAGCACCGCCGGGATCGTCCGGACCAGGATCCAGAGATCGGTGGCGAGAGACTGCCGCCGGATGTACTCGAGGTCAAGCCGCATCCACTCCTCGAAGCTGAGGCGGCTGCGGCCCGAGACCTGCCACAGGCAGGTGATGCCGGGCTTCACGTCGAGACGACGGCGCTGCCAGGACTCGTAGCGCTCGGCCTCCTCGGGCAGCGGCGGACGCGGGCCGACGAGGCTCATGTCGCCCTTGAGCACGTTGATCAACTGGGGGAGTTCGTCGACCGAGCTCGAACGCAGCCACTGGCCGACGCGGGTGACGCGCGGATCGCGGCGCAGCTTGAACACCGGGCCGTCCACCTCGTTGAGGTGCATCAGCCGGGCGCGCTCGGCATCGGCGCCGACGTACATCGAGCGCAGCTTGAGGAAGGTGAACGGCCGGCCATCCATCCCCAGGCGCGTCGACTTGTAGAACGCAGGGCCGCGCGAGGTGAGCTTGACCGCCAGTGCGGCGAGCAGGATCACCGGTCCCGCGAGCACGATCGCGAGGACGCCGCCGGCGAGGTCGAGCGCGCGTTTGCCAATCTGCGCGTACAGCCCGGTCGGGAGCATGGGGATCGCCGGGACCGCGGTGGGCCGCATGGGCATCGTGGACGGCACGGTCGAGCTGCCGGCGAAGCCGGTGCTGACCAGCGGGGCGCTCAGGAACGTGGCGACTTCCCCCAGGCCGAACTCGTCGCGCCGACGCACGTGGCCGTTGGCGTGATCGCGGGCATGTCCGTTGGCATGAGCGAATGCGGAGCCAGTCCGCAGGTCAAGCACCTGCAGGTGGATGTCCGACGCGTCCTCGGACCCGAGGACGGGCGCGACCGACGAAAGGGGAGGAGTCGTAGGAACCTCGACCGTGAACAACACCGCTCCGTTCGCATGGCCGAGGGCAGGGCCGCGAGAATCGGCAGGAGCATCGCAAGAGGGATCCACGCCAAGGGGGTGGATTCCGGTTTCGATCGCGGCCGTACGCTTCGTTGCGGCCGCCAGCGACGAGTGTACCCCATCGGGGGACGAATTGCCTGCCTGCGTGATCACGCTCGAAGAAATGGCGGGGAACACGATGACGGCTCCAGTGCGCGGACAGCGTCGCGGATTGAATGAACCCGACGGTCGGACATCGACCGGAATGCGGCGCCCGTTGGAAAACAGGACGCCGAGGACTCAATGGATGTCCTCTCCCGGAACTGTCGGTGCGGCTGCCCCTTACGGGGTACCCGCGAAATCCGTGCCCTGGGGGAGGACTGCCCGAAACCTCAAATTGCGTGATCGGTCAATGAGGGTCGGGGCTCGACGGAAACGCGACTCGTACGGTGCGACGTGGGCCAAGGCCCAGGAGGTCAGCGAAGGGAAACCGATTTGATACCATCAATCCATTGAAGGCCCGCGGCCCGGTCCCTTCCCCGAATCCGCGATCAGGCACCTCCAGACAGCGTGCGAAGACAGTACCACACGGTCCGGCAAAGGTCAAGTGGCCACGATCTCCGGTCTCCGGAGCTGCAGCAGATTCTCGCGGCGGGGGTCCTCCGGCGCGATCTCGTTGGGAAGCCCCACGGAGCTGCCGATGACTCCCGGGCGAGCCCGGCGCCGGCACGTCCGAACCACGTAACTGACGTTGCGATTTGCAATTACCATTGTCGGGCCGGGCGGAATGGCGTACAGTCAGGGGGCGGCGGCCGGCCGCCTTCGGCCGAAGAATCCCCCCAAGCGCGGAGACCCGGATGCACCGTGGCCTGTCGATCAGCGTCGTCATCCCCTGCTACAACGAGGAGGACGGAATCCGCTACGTCTACGAGGGCATGCCCTCCTACGTAGACGAAGTCGTGGTCGTGGACAACAATTCGACCGACCGCACCGCCGAGGTGGCCCGCTCCCTCGGGGCCAAGGTCGTCTTCCAGCCCCGCAAGGGCTACGGGGCCGCCTACCAGGCAGGGCTTCCGGCTGCGACGTGCGACATCATCGCCACCCTCGACGGGGACGGGACGTACCCGGCCGACGAGATCTCCCTCCTCGTCGACCAGCTCGAGGACCGGAAGCTCGACTTCATCTCCGGGGCCCGCTTTCCCCTTCGCAACCCGGCCGCGATGAACTTCACGAACAAGGTGGGGAACTTCGTGCTCACGGTCACTACGGGCCTCCTCTGGTTTCGGCCGCTCAAGGATTCGCAGTCCGGGATGTGGGTGTTCCGCCGCTCGGTCCTGCCCCGGCTCAAGCTGACCTCCGACGGCATGCCCCTCAGCGAGGAGATCAAGATCGAGGCGATCGAAAAGCTGGGCCCCCGCTTCGCCGAGTTCGGCATCGACTACCGGCCGCGCATCGGCGAGGTGAAGTTGCAGAAGTGGCGGGACGGGTGGCTGAACCTCTCGTTCCTGTTCGCCAAGCGATTCGGGCTGGTGTGAGCCGGTGGGCCGCCACGGCCCCCGGGGGAGCACGGTGTCTGTGTTCGACGCGCTGAAGTCCCTGGGAGCGACGATCGGACGGCGATTCCCTGAAGGGTTCGCCGGACGGACCTTCACGTTCGCCGCTGTCCTTGCGGCGGCGATCCTCGCCGGCATGCAGTTTCTCTCCCCGGACGCCCGCGTGCTCCAGCTCATCGCCGGCGGCTTCATCGTCCTGCTCGCCTTTCGCTTCAGCTCGATCAACGGCCTCATGCTCGCCGCGCTCTTCCTCCCCTTCCCCAAGGGCACGAGCTACGGCAACACGAACGTCGCGTTCATCCTCCTCATCTTCATCGTCTGGCTGTTCCGCGTGAGCACCCGCCGAATCGAGCCGCCCGGTCGCACGCCGCTCGACGTCCCCATCCTCGGGCTCGTCATGGCCTACTGTATCTCGTTCTACAACGTGCAGCCGCAGTACTTCTCGGTCGCGTGGGGGCTCTTCATGGGCTTCCTCACCTACCTGCTGATCTACTTCATGGTCGTCGCGATCGTCCGCTCGACGGAGGACGTGAAGAAGCTGTTCCTGGTC
>JANOEH010000072.1:0-12668 GCA_031413115.1 Candidatus Eiseniibacteriota bacterium
CGGCGGCGCAGGGCGTGGCGGTGGCCGCACCGGCGGCGGCGATCGCGGGGGCGAGTTCCGCGGCCCGCGCGGCGGCTTCAGCAGCGGCGGCGGCGGTCCGCGCACCGAGGTGCGCTGGTCCTCGAGCCAGAACGAACCGCGCGGCGACGGTCCCCCGTCGGACAGCGTGTTCGCGGATGCTTTCCGCCGGGCGCGCGAGCGCCAGGTGAAGGAAGAGGAGTAGAGCCGGACGGACACCGAGGCGCGGCCCCACGGGTCGCGCCTCGACCGTCTCCATCCCATGTTCATCACCACCACACCCGAACTCGTATCCCTCGTCGCCGAGCTGCGTGCGCATGGCACGTTCGGCCTCGACATGGAATTCCAGCGCGAGCGCACCTACCGGCCCAGGCTGCAGCTGGTCCAGGTCTCGCTCCCCGACCGGCCGCTCCTCATCGATCCCCTCGCCCTGCCCGAACTCGGCCCGCTGTGGGACCTCGTCGCCGATCCGGCGGTCGAGAAGATCGTCCACGCCGGCGCCCAGGACATGGAGATCGTGTTCGCACGCTCCGGCCTCCTGCCGCGCAACGTGTTCGACACGCAGGTCGCGGCGGCGCTCATCGGCATGGGCGACCAGATCGGCTACGCCAACCTGATCGGGCGCATGCTGGGCAAGCGCGTGAAGAAGGGCGAGACGATCACCGACTGGTCGATCCGGCCGCTTTCCAAGGCGCAGGTCGACTACGCGCTCGACGACGTCCGCTATCTGCACGACCTCAGAGCCGGGCTGTGGACGCGCCTCACCGAGCGCGGCCGCCACGAGTGGCTGCGCGAGGAGGTCGTGCACTACGAGGACAAGGAGACCTACGAGCGCGACCCGCAGACGCTGTGGCTGCGGATCTCGCGCATGCGATCGCTCGACCGCCGCGGCCTCGCCCTCCTGCGCGAACTCGCGATGTGGCGCGAGGAGGAGGCGCAGCGCCGGGACGAGCCGCGCGGCCGCATCGTGGCCGACGAGACGCTGGTCGAGATCGCCCGCCGCTCGCCCACGAAGCCCGACGACCTCAAGCCCCTGCGCACGCTCCATCCGCGCGAGCTGGCACGCTCCGGCCCCGGGCTGGTCGAAGCCGTGCGGCGCGGGCTCGCCGTCGCCGACGACGATTGTCCGCGCCTCGACCCGGTGCGCGCCGAGGACGATCGCTTCTCGATCACCGTCGACCTGCTCGAGGTCGTCCTGCGCGCCCGCGCGCTCGAGCACGAGATCGCGCCGTCCTACCTCGGCACGCGCGCCGACCTGGCCGCGCTGATCGACGCCGTCCGCGAGGGCAAGGACGGCAAGGAGAGCCGCCGTCGCCGCGAGCACGCGCCGCTGCTGCTCGCCGGCTGGCGTCGCGACCTGATCGGCGACGAGCTGGTCGCCTTCCTCGAGGGCCGCGCCACGCTGCGGATCGACGCCGACACCGGCCACGTCCACGCCGAGCCGCGCTGAGCCCGGACGGCGCGATCGTGGCTGCCTGGCTGTTCAAGACCGAGCCTTCGGAGTTCTCGTTCGACGATTTGCAGACGGAGAGGGTCGCGCGCTGGGACGGCGTGAGGAACGCCACCGCGCTCATCCACCTGCGTGCGGTGAAGGTGGGCGACACGGTCGTCGTCTATCACACCGGAAACGAGAAGAGCGCCGTCGGCCTGGCGAAGGTCGTCCGCGCCCCCTACCCCGATCCCGCGCACGACGACCCGAAACTCGTGGTCATCGACCTCGCAGCCGGCGCCGCGCTCCCCGCGCCCGTGCCGCTCGCCGCGTTCCGCGCCGATCCGCTGCTCACCACGACGGACCTCATCCGCATCACGCGATTGTCGATCGTGCCCCTGACCGCAGCGCACCTGAAGCGCGTGCGGGAACTGGCGACCGCCGCAGGTCGCTGACGGAATCCAGCTGTCGCGTCCGGCCCGATCGTGGCTGCAAACCTCGAGGTGAACTTCTAGCCCTGCGCACGGAACGAGGCACCGGGCGGATTAAGTCCGCCCGGCACCCGTTCGAACCGATTCACTTCCTGGCGATTCCGCCTGCCCTCGCCTCATGCAGCCGCCCGACCGCGACTGCCGCCTCGTCGGCATCCCCGGAGTGCGCCGCCGCCTCGACGGCATCGATTCGGGCGGCGAGATCGCGGTCGAGAGGACGCGCCAGCCGTTCGCGGACGAGCTTGATCGAGACGTGATCGCTCAGGGCTCCCGCGCGATCGCGCGCAGCCGTGTCGAGCACCAGCTGGCGGGCCCACAGTTCGATGTGATCGAGATCGACTTCATGGCGCGGCTCGTAGCGCAATGCGAGATCGAGCCCGCTGCGCGCGACGCCGATACTCGCCTGGCGCGTTGCCGCCGCATCGTGGCCGGCCGCCGCGATGACGAGCACAGCGACGCGGGCGTCCATTTCAGCGGCGACCATCCCGGGGGCGCCCTGCGCCCGGAGCGCGCTCCAGGCGGCTTCGATGTCGGTGACGAGTGCCGCCACGACGACCCACTCTCCAGACCGCGCGACGCGGAAGATCTCCTCCGTCGCATCCTCGATTCGTTCGAGCTCATCCGGGGTCGCCCCGGATGCGGCATCGATCGGGATCGCCAGCGCGAGCGCCTCGAGATTCCCCCCGGATCCGGTCGAGAACTCGCCATACCCGGGGGCGAACGTCTTGTCCTCGTACGATCCGTCCATGTGCAGCTCGCGCGTGACCAGTCCGCCCACGACCGGACCCAGCGGGCCCGGAACCGTGATCCCGGTCGCAGTCGCAGTGACCTCCTCGAAGACGAAGCCGCAGATGTTCTCGGGGCGCCACGCGTCGCCGGGCCGAGGCGCCGCCGGCATGATCATCGCCATCGGGCCATCGCGCCCGGCGAGCCACGTCCCATCCGTGTCGGCGACGCGGCCATCCTCGTAGTTGAAGACATCCTCACCGAGGTACCACACGGCGCCCTGGTCGTCCTGGGCGTACCAGTCGATCGCCACCTCCTCGATCCGCCCGTCGATCCACGCGACGTACTGGGACACCAGGGCTTCCACCGTTCGGCCATCGGCGCTGATCGACTTCGTGCGCGAGAGCAGTGTCGCCTCGACGCGGAACGCCGCCCCGTCGACCGTGCCGAGCAGCAGCGTGCGCTCGAGACTGGCGATCGGGAACAGCGGATTCGTCACGGCCGTCGGATGCGCGAACGTGGGGACGTAGAGATCGACGCGCTGTTCGAGCGGCGCCGTCGGCAGGTCGCCGCAGTCCCCGCCTCCCGGGACCGCCGGCCCGCGACGTTTCGCGGGGTCGAGCCCCAGATCGGCACGATTCATCGTCACGGGACTGTCGGAACAGCCGGTCGCAGCCGAGATCAGGGCGGCGACGAGAAACGTGACTCCAGCAGCTTTCATGGCTTCCTCCTGCTTGCGTTGTGGTGCATTCCACCCGGGCAATGGCGCTCGCGAGCCACTCCGGCACAACCGAGATTGCGCCCACGAAGTGAGAGGACGATGAGACTTTTCGCGATCGGGCTGGCGGGCCGGGAACGCACTCCCCTATCCTCGTCGTATGCGCATCCTGGTGGTCGAGGACTTCTCCCCACTGCGCAGCTCCATCGCGCGGGGCCTCCGTGAGGCCGGCTTCGCCGTCGACGAGGTCGCCGACGGCACGCAGGGCCTCGCCTTCGCCGAGACCGGCGCCTACGACGCGATCGTGCTCGACGTCATGCTCCCCGGCATGGATGGATTCACCATCCTCGAGCGACTGCGCGAGCAGCGCTGCCCGAGTCGCGTCCTCATCCTCACGGCCCGGGACGCGGTTCGTGACCGCGTCGCCGCCCTCGACCACGGTGCCGACGACTACCTGGTCAAGCCGTTCGCGTTCGCGGAGCTGCTCGCCCGCGTGCGCGCACTGTTGCGCCGTCGCTATGAACAGACCTCCCCCTGCGTGCGGATCGGCGACCTCGAGATCGACACCGTCGCCCGCTCGGTCCGCCGCGGGGGCCGCGTCATCGAGCTGACCGCGCGTGAGTATGGAATTCTCGAGGTCCTGGCCGCGCGCCCCGGAACGGTGGTCACCCGCGAGGAAATCGAGGAGCGCGTGTACGACTTCGCCAGCGAGCACAGCAGCAACGTGGTCGACGTCTACGTGGGTTACCTGCGGCGCAAGCTCGAGAACGGAGGGGCTGCCCGCGTGATCCACACGCGACGCGGCATGGGCTACGTCCTCGCCGAGCACGAGGAGGAGTCGTGAGTTCGATTCGCGGGACGCTTCGCGCGGGAATGATCCTCGGAACACTTGCGGCATTCACCGCGGCGGGCTTCGCCACGGATCGGGGGGTGCGCAGCGTGCTCCTCGACGACCTCGATCGATCGCTGCGGGAACGCGGCCGCTGGGTCGCCTCCACCGTCGAGTTGGCGGAGGAGGGACTGGAACTCGGCTTCGTGGAACTGGAGATGGGAGACTTCGGGCCCGCCGGCGGAACGAGCTACCTCGAGGTGTGGCGAGTCGAGGCCGGGACCCTCTATCGCTCGCCCAGCCTCGAAGCGCTGGAGCTCGCGCGACCGCTCACTGCCGTCGGCGAAGAGGCACTTGGTTTCGAGCGGATGCCGGACGGGCGACAACTGCGCACCTACCACACACGACTGGTCGCCCGGGTGGACCCCGATCTCGGGCCGGCGCCAAAGGGGCCGCTCGTCGAGCTCTCACTGGGCCGCGACCTGTCCGGCGTCGACCGGCTGATGGGTCGGCTGCACGTCCTGTTCGTCGTCATCGGCTGGCGGCCGTGCTGCTCACGCTCCTGATCCTCAACGGCATCGTCGGGCACAGCCTGCGGCCGCTCGATCGACTGGCCGGCGAGATCGACGCGCTGCGCGCCGACGACCTGACGCGGGCAGTTGGTTCGACAGCCACGCCGGACGAGCTACGACCGGTGGTACGCCGGCTGAACCAATTGCTCGAGCGGCTCCATGCGGCCTTCGAGCGGGAACGGACGTTCAGTGCGGACATCGCCCACGAGCTGCGGACGCCACTCGCCGGGCTGCGCAGCTCGCTCGAGGTCGAGCTGTCGCGCCCCCGGACCGCTGAGCGCTACGAGGAGACGCTGCGCGAAGCGCTCGCGATGACCCTTCGCATGCAGCAGTTGGTGCACACGCTCCTGCAGCTCGCCCGGCTCGATGCGGGGCTGGTGACCGCCGAATCCGCACCGACCGACGTCGCGACGCTGACGCGCGACAGCCTGGCGTCCCTGCTGCCGCGGGCGGCGGAGCGGCGCCTGGACGTTCGGCAGTCGTTCGCCGCGACCGTTCCGGTGCACACGGACGCCGGACTCCTCGGGACGGCGATCCGCAACCTGCTCGACAACGCGATCTCGCACGCCGACGAGGGCGGGCGGGTGAGCGTCGACGTCCTCGCCGCGCAGGACGGCGTGATCCTGCGCGTCGCCAACACCGGCGCGACGGTATCGCAGGCGGAGATTCCCCATCTGTTTGCGCGCTTCGTCCGCGGCGATCGGGCGCGGGGAGCCGACGGCGGGCACCACGGGCTGGGGCTGTCCCTGGTGCAACGGATTGCGGGGGCCCTCGGCCTGGGCGTCGATCTGCGATCGGAGCCGGGCGGCGAGTTCATCTGCAGGCTCGAGATTCCGCGCGCGGGCGACCCGCGGAAGCTCGAGCCGATCTCATGATCCTCTCATCCGGGGTGGTCACTCTGTAGCTGAAGGGAGGCGCCCCATGCGTCCGATGCAGCTCACGATCCTGATCCCGCTTTCGGTTCTGGCCATCTCCGTGCCCGGCCCGGGACGGCTGCAGGCCGCCCCGCAGCCGAGCGAGCACCCGGCCTCGTCCGCGGCGGCGGACTACGTCGCCGGGGTGGATCACCCCTACTTCCCCCTGCCACCGGGAACCGTGTTCCGCTTCGTCGAACGGCAGGGCAAGCAGGTCAGCGAGATCGAGACCCTCGTCCTCGCCGAGTCCCGCCTGATCCTCGGAGTCGCCTGCGTCGCGGTCCGTGAGCGCGTCCGCGAGAAGGGAAAGCTCACCCAGGAGACCGTGACGTGGTACGCGCAGGATCGGGCGGGAAGCGTGTGGATCTTCGGCGAGGATTCGCGGGAGTTCCTGCGCGGCGACCGCGTCGATCGCGAGGGCTCGTGGGAGGCGGGCATCGACCGCGCCGAACCCGGAGTCGTCATGCCGGCCACTCCCGCTCCCGGCATGCCCGCCTACCGACACGGCTATGCGCGCGGAGTCGCGGAGGACCGGGCGCAGGTCGTCTCGGTGAGCGACTCGGTGATCGTCCCGCTCGGCGCGTTTGCCGGTTGTGTGCAGACGAAGGAGTGGTCGATGCTCGAGTCCGGCACCGACCGCAAGTGGTATGCCCGGGGCGTCGGGCTCGTGCGGGCGCGCGCGGCCACGAAGGAGGTCACGGTCCTCGTGTCGATGGGTCCGCCATGAAGCCGGCATGGCGACGCCTCGCCTGCAGCGGCACGATCGCCATTCTCCTCGGCCTGGGAACCGCACCCGCGTCGGCGAAGATCGTCCAGGCAACGCGGACTCGCGGGCCGGGGGTCGGACTGCTGATCGGTTCCGGCTTCGAGATCCAGTCCGACTCCGAGCAGACCGAGTACGGTCTCCCCTTCCTCGTCGAACTCGCAATCACGCCGCGCCTCGCCTTCACCGCGGAACCCACGTGGCTCGCCCTGCGCCCGGCGGTGGGCGAGGCCCTGCGCGGATTCGACGACCTGGAAACGACGATGAACTACGAGTTCGTCTCCGAGCGACGTCATCGGCCCGCCGTGGCGCTCGAGGCCGGGGTGCAGTGGTCGACCGCCAGCCACGAGGAGTTCGCTTCGGGCGGCAGCGACGTGCTCCTGGGACTGCTCGTGAACAAGGAGTTCATTCCGATCGACGCGGGCCTCGACCTTCGCTACACGCGGGTCGGCCTGCCCTCCGAGGGCCTGATCCGCGACGACCTGCAGATCTCGCTCGCCGGCGCCTGGCACGCCAGCACGGTGATCGACCTGACCGCTGAGCTTCTCGGCGCGCTCCCGGTCGGCCCCCTCCGCGGCGAAGCGCCGGTTCCCGGGGAGGACGGCGAGGGAGCTGCGTCGGGCGGACCCGAAACCGAGTTCGAAGTGACGATCGGGCTCGCCCAGAACATCGGCCGCTCCCTGCAACTCGACCAGGGTGTCACCCTGAAGTCCGACGGCTCCTGGCAGGCGATTCTCGCCTGGGAATGGGACTTCGGGGCGGGGCGCTGATCAGTTCTTCTCGATCAGCGCGATCGCGTCGCGGCGCACGATCCCTTCCTCGCTGCGCACGAGCACGAGCCCGGCGCGCGAAATCATCGCCGCCATCAGCGCCGGAGTCATCGCCGGAAACCGCCCCGCCGATGGGAGCCCCTGGCGCTCCCGCTCAGCGTCGGCGGCGAACTTCCTCCAGCCCAGCTCCGAGAGCGCGTTGCCGTGGTGCACGATCGCGCGCCCACCGGGACGCAGCACGCGGTGGATCTCGTGCAGGTAATTGAACGTGTCCCACGCGGGCAGGTGGACGAACACGTCATAGGAGAAGACCGCGTCGACCGAGGCGTCCGCGACGCCCGCGAGCGTTCGGCCGTCGAGCAGCAGCGGCCTCACGCCCGGCCGGTCATGAAAACGCTTCGCGAGCAGGGTGAGCATGGTCGGCGCCGCGTCGCCGGCGAGCACCGTCGTGGCGTGGTCCGCGAGTACCGCCGTGAAGCGCCCCCCGCCGGCGCCGATCTCGAGCACGGTTCCGATCGGAGTGAGCGACTCGAAGAACGGGGCGAAGACCTGTTTGTCGAGATGCGAGACGAGCTGCGCCGCCGCGACGTCCACCCCGATCACCGCGGGCGTGTTCCACTCGTCTCCGAGGTTGCCACCGGCCGCGCCCACCGCCACGCGCGCATGGTTGCGCGCGTACCACTCCCATTCCTCGACGACGGACGTCGCGGGAACAAAGCGCCCGAGGGCACGCTTGAGCCACGCCCGGGTGGAGCCGCTGATCGACATCGTGCGGCTCAGCGCACGCGCACGGCGCGCAGGGATTCCTCGCCCAACGGGGTCGTCGCGCGCACGAAGTAGAGGCCGGCCGCCGTGTCGGTGCCGCGCTCGTCGCGCCCGTCCCACGACAGGGTGCGGCGGCCCGCCGTGAGCGGACCGTCGTGCAGCATGCGGATGAGCCGCCCGCGTCCGTCATACACCGCGAGGCGCACCGCGCCGTCGACGGGCAACACGAGCGTGAACGCCAGGGCACCGCGAAACGGCATCGCGCCGGCAACGCGCAGCAGGCGGCCGTCGAACGGCAGCGGATCCGGCGGATCGAAGCCCAGCGGCGCGGTCGGCGTGAGGCGCGTCACCACGGTCACAGCCGCGCTCGCTGCCGGCGCGATCGTCCCGAAGTCGAAGCCCAGCGCCAGCGCCAGCCGCGTCGGCCCCGCCTCGACCGCATCGGACAGCGGCTGGTCGGCTGCGACGCGCGCCTCGACGACGGCCTTGCTGGCCACGTCCTGGCTGAGCGTCGCCCCGACGGCAAACCCCCGATGGCGGAGGTACTGGGTCGGCGCATCGCTGTCGAACTGCACGAGGAGGCCGCTTTGCCCGGCGGTCGCCGGCTCGAACGTCGCTGCGGTGTCGTCGTCGCCGTCGAGCCACGGGGCGATCACGTCACGGAACACCAGCACCTGCGCCCCGGTGGCACGGTTGATGAACACGAACGTGCGGGTCAGCGTCACGCTGTCGGGATCGACGCACGAGGTGACGTCGAGATCCCACGTGCCCAGGCGCAGCGGCGTGGTCAGACAACCGCCGGCGAAGCTCGCGCAGCCGCGCGGCTGCGCGTTCTTCAGATAGCCCGCTGCGGCGATCCGGCTCCCCGCATCCGCGTACGGAACGATGTCGGGCAGGTGCGCGTTGCCGGGGGCGCTGGCGCCGAGGACGTCGCCGGACGACGTGAGCACGCTGAGCACGGGCTGGTCGGCTTCGGCCACGGCGGTGCGCGGGATGATCTTGTAGACTTGGCCGCCCAGGTCGCAGATGTAGAGCTCGCCAAAGGCGTCCTCGCCGAAGCTCGAGACCTGGTCGATCGTGAACCCCGTCCCCGCCACCAGCTCGGCGTTGCGATCGGTGACGCCGGTCAGCACGTCCCCGGCGAAGCGGCCGGTGTAGAGCTGCCCACCGCAGTAGTCCGCGAAGAAGTACGTGCCTTGCAGGTCGGGAATCGCACAGCCGCGGTAGACGTAGCCGCCGGTGACCGAGCAGCGCCCGGCCCCGTGGTCGTACTCGAACGACGGGAAGACGAAGCAGGCGTTCTGCGAGCACGAGGTGCAGGGCGTGGTCGTGCTGACGCCGTAGAAATGATTGCCTTCCCAGCACTTCCAGCCATAGTTGACGCCCCGCCCGCGATCGGGCGCCTTGGCGAAGTCGATCTCCTCCCACGTCAGCTGTCCGACGTCGCCGATGAGCAAGTCCCCGGTCACGCGATCGAAGCTGCAACGGAATGGATTGCGCAAACCGGACGAGAAGATCTCGGGCAGGGTGCCGGCGACGCCGACGTACGGGTTGGACGGCGGCACCGTGTAGCCGGTCGCCCCGCTCACGTCGAGGCGCAGGATCTTGCCGAAGTACGAATTCAGGTTCTGTGCCCGGTCCCCGGGATCGCCGGCGTCCCCGCCGTCACCGAGCGGAACGTACAGGTAACCGTCCGGCCCGAAACCGAGATAGCCGCCGTTGTGGTTGGTGAACGGCTGCGTCAGGCTGAAGAACACCTCGCCCAGCGAGTCGGCGCGATCGGGATTGCCCACCGACACGTGGTGCCGCGCCAGGCGGGTCGTGCCCGCCCCGCCGGCACTCGTATAATTGATGTAGAACACGCCGCTGGTCGCGAAGTCGGGAGGGAACGCCAGGCCCAGGAGCCCCTGCTCGTTGCCGGTCGCCAGCGGCGCGGTGACGAGGAACGGCGTGGGCAGCGTCGCCCCGTTCTTGATGATCTTGATGCGCCCGCGGGCGTCGGCGGCGCGCTGCTCGACGACGAACAGGCGCGGGTCGCCCGGGGGCGAGCCGATGAACACGGGACGGGCGAAGCCGGAGGCGACCTGCTGGACCGAGAGCGTCGTCGCGGCGAACGCGGGCGCGGCGGAAGCGACGACGAGGGCGGCGAGAACTCCGAGGGCAGGCGCGAACAACCGGACCCGGGCAGGCGAATGGAATGACAGGCTCATGGACGACGATCCTCCCTGGCGCGGTGATCGGCCTCCCCGGGGCCGGACTTGCGCCCCAGTGTAAGGCACGCTGCGCCGAACTCCCACGAATCCCGGGGATTTCGGGCAATTTGCAGCGTGCGGCGCTAGGCCTCTTCTCCGCCGGGCAGGAATCCCTCGGGCAGCGCCTCGAGCGCGCCGCGGAACTCGTCGAACAGGTGCGGGTCCCACCAGCCCTTCTTGCGCTCGGCCTCCATGACCTCGAGCGCCTCGGCCCGGGTCATCGCGGCGCGGTACGGCCGGCTCGTCGTCAGCGCGTCGTAGACGTCGGCGACCGAGGCGATGCGGGCGAGCAGCGGAATCGCGTCGCCGGCCCGGCCCTCGGGGTAGCCCGAGCCGTCGTAGCGCTCGTGGTGGTGGTAGACGATGGGGATCGCCGCATCGAGCGTGCGCATATCCTTGAGCAGGTCGCGCCCCGCGACCGGGTGGCGCTGGATCTCCTTGTACTCCTCGGGCGTGAGCTTGCCGGGCTTGAGCAGCACCGAGTCGCGGATCGCGATCTTGCCGATGTCGTGGAACAACCCGCCGAAGTGGAGCAGCCGCTGGTCCTCGAGCGAGACGCCGACGGTGCGGCCGAGCAGCTCCGAGTAGTACGAGACGCGCTCGCTGTGGCCGGCGGTGTAGGGATCGCGCGCGTCGATCGTGGCGGCCAGCGCGATGATGACCGCCTGCGCTTCCTCGAACGCGTCGGTGAAGCGCTTGAGCCGGACCAGGTTCCGCACCCGGGCGACCAGCTCCTCGCCGTCGAACGGCTTGCCCAGGAAGTCGGTGACGCCCGCGGCGATGGCCTCGAGCTTGTCCTTGCGGGTGGCGCCGCCGGTGATCATGACGACCGGGACGAAGCGGGTGCGCGGGTCGCTGCGCAGGCGCGGCATGGCCTCGTGCCCGGAGCGGCCCGACAGGTGCAGGTCGAGCAGGATGACGTCGGGGAGGTTCGCGGTCAGGCGGTCGAACGCCTCGTCGCTGGTCGCCGCGTCGTCGACCTCGAACCCCTCGTGCGACAGCAGGTAGCGCAGCAGGTAGCGGACCTGCTCGTCGTCGTCGACGACAAGGATGCGCCCGCCCCCCGCCGCCTCGCGAAAGCCCTGCGGCTCGAAATCGTCCCGCGGACGCGCCTCCATGATCCTCGCCTCCTCCATGATCGCCCTCGCCGCCGGAGCCGCCCCCCGGCTGGTTTGCAGCATCCTAACCTCTCCCGGCCGGGCGGGCAAAATAACCGTTGACCCCCCACGCGGAATGCCGTTTCATTCACTCTGTTGCATGTTTATTCATGCGGCCGGCGCGACGCAGGCGCCGGCTTTCGTCGTCTCCGGGCCCGGGTCTCAGGGGAGGAACCGATCGCCATGTCGCGGACGCGCCGCCTCACCGTGCTCGCCCGGCTCCTGTCCGAGCGCCGCTACTCCAGCCAGGACGCGCTCGGGCGCGCCATGGCCAAGGAGGGGCTTTCGGTCACCCAGGCCACGCTGTCGCGCGACCTGCGCAGCCTGGGCGTCGGCAAGCGCCCCGGCGCCGACGGCCGCCCGGCCTACGAGCTGCCGACGCCCGCGGTCGAGGCCTTCGACCGCGCGCGCCAGCGGCTCGACCTGACCGCGTTCGTCAACGCGGTCGACGTGGCGCAGAACCTGGTCGTCGTCCGCACGCCGCCGGGCCACGCCAACGGCGTCGGGCGGGCGATCGACCTCACCGGCTTCGCCGGCATGCTCGGCTCGATCGCCGGCGACGACACGCTGCTCGTCATCATGAAGGACGCCGCCCAGGCGCGGCGCTTCAAGAAGCATCTCGACGGGATGGCCGCGGCGGCCGGACCGGATGGAGGAAAGCGCCTGTGAGCGCCCCGCCCGTCCGGGCTGCCCTCCTCGGCGCATCCGGCTACACCGGCGCCGAGTTCGCCCGGCTCGCCGCGTCGCACCCGGGCATCGCGCTCGTCGCGGTCGGCTCGCGCGCGCCCGCCGGGCGCTCGTTCGGCGACCTCGTCCCGGGAATCGATCCGCGCGCAGGCGCACAGCCGTCCGTCGTCGACGTGGACGGCGTCGTCGCCCTGCTCGAGGACGGTTCCTGCGACACGCTCGTCACCTGTCTCCCGCACGGGGCCTGGCGCACGCTCGCCGCAGAACGGCCCGCGCTTGCCGCCACCCCCGTGCGCATCCTCGACCTGTCGTCCGATCACCGGGACGGCTCGGCGGGCTACATGTACGGCCTGCCCGAGGCGTTCCGGAGCGACCTCGTCGGCGCGACACGGATCGCCAACCCCGGCTGCTACCCGACGGCCGCCGCGCTGTCCCTCCTGCCCGCGGCCGAGGCCGGCCTCCTGCGCGGGGACGTCACCGTCGTCGCCCTGTCGGGCGCGAGCGGCGCGGGCCGCGCCGCCGCCGAGCGCACGTCGTTCGTCGAGCTCGACGGCGGCGCCGCGTTCTACAAGGTGGG
>JANOEH010000073.1:0-4605 GCA_031413115.1 Candidatus Eiseniibacteriota bacterium
GGCAGGTGTTGAAGAAGACCCTCCTCAACCGTGCACTGGATGAGGTTGGTGTGAAGGTGGATGCTCGCGGTCTCGATGGTCAAGTCGGTGTCGCGTTCTCGAGCGATGAAGTCGCTGCGGCCAAAACCATCGCTGACTTCATCAAGGCGAACAAGGAATCGACCCTCTCGATCGTGGGGGGTTCCCTCGGTTCTGAGTCGCTCTCCGTCGATGCCGTGAAAGCCCTCGCCAAGCTGCCGTCCAAGGACGAACTCCGGGCGAAGCTTGTCGGGACGCTCCAGGCGCCAATCAGCGGATTTGTCCGAACCCTTTCGGGCAATATCAGCGGATTTGTCCGGGTGCTGGCGGCGGTGCGAGATGGGAAGAGTGCCTAATCAATTTGTAATAACGTAATTAAGTACGCATATGTCAGAAGAAAAGAAGGAAGTCGTCGTGCCAGCCAAGTTCGAGAAGCTCGTCAGTGAAATCGAGAAGATGAGCGTCCTCGACCTCTCCGAGCTCGTGACCGTCACGAGCACGTCCATCACGGTGGCGCGGATTTCGTCGAGGCGCTGCTGCGTCTTCGCCTCGAAGCGCACGACCAGCACGGGCTGCGTGTTCGAGGCACGCACCAGCGCCCAGCCGTCGCCGAACTTGATGCGGGCCCCGTCGATGGCGATCACTTCGTGGTCCTTCGTGAAGTGGTCGCGCACGCGATCGACGATCGCGAACTTGAGGTCATCGTCGGTGTCGAGGCGGATCTCGGGTGTGGCCACGTACTGCGGCACCGAGTCGATCAGCGTGCCCAGCGACTTGCCCGAGTCGGCAA
Source organism: Candidatus Eiseniibacteriota bacterium (assembly GCA_031413115.1). Lineage (GTDB taxonomy): Bacteria > Eisenbacteria > RBG-16-71-46 > RBG-16-71-46 > DASYSL01 > JANPEF01. Next base: position 809 of record JANOEH010000073.1, read on the forward strand.
CGATCCGCAGCAGCCGCAGCGAGACGTAGATCGCGTCGTCGAAGCCGTAGAAGTCGTCCGCGTAGAAAATGTGACCCGACAGCTCGCCGGCGAGTGGCGCCTGCTCTTCCTTCATGCGCGCCTTCATCACCGAGTGCCCGGTGCGGGCCATGATCGGGCGGCCGCCGTGGGCGACGATGTCCTCCTCGAGGCCCTGCGAGCACTTGACGTCGAACACGATCGGCGCGCCGGGATACTTGGCCAGCACCTCGCGTGACAGGAGCGCCAGGATCTGGTCACCCCACACGATGCGGCCGCGCTCGTCGACGGCCCCCACCCGATCCGCGTCGCCGTCGTAGCCGATGCCGAAGTCGGCCCCGTGTTCGCGGACGGCCTTGATCAGGTCCTGCATGTTCTCCTCGACCGTCGGGTCCGGCTGATGATTCGGATAGGTGCCGTCGGGCTCGGTGAACAGCTCGATGACCTCGCAGCCGACACGCCGGAACACGTCGGGAGCGACCGGGCCGGCGCAGCCGTTGCCCGCGTCGAGCACGACCTTCAGCTTCCGTTTGGGCGCCACCTTCGAGGCGAGCATGTCCATGTACGCCGCCTCGGTCGGGTGGTCAGTCGCCGTGCCGGGTGCGGTGGGCTTCTCGAAGTCGCGAGCCTCGATCATCGCCAGCAGTTTCTGGATCTCCTCGCCGTAGATCGAGGCCAGCCCGAGGTTCATCTTGAAGCCATTGTACTCGGAGGGGTTGTGCGAGCCGGTGATCTGCACGCCCGCGTCGGTCGAAAGGTGTGCAATCGACCAGTACAGGCCGGGCGTGGGCAGCACGCCGACGCGCAGCACGTCGCAGCCGACCTCGCGGATCCCCGCCTCGAGCGCGGCCGCGAGGCGCGGCGAGGAAGGCCGAAAGTCGCGGCCCAGGGCCACGGTCGTGGCGCCCTTGCGGCGCAGGTACGAGCCGAACGCGCGGCCGAGGTCGGTGACCACGTCGTCGGTGAGGTCGGTCGCGTGCAGGCCGCGCACGTCGTACTCGCGGAAGATGCGTCGGTTCATGCCGCTACTCCTTGTGACGCAGGAACGCGTCGATGAACAGGTCGATGTCGCCGTCGAGGACACGACTGACGTCCGAGGGCTCGGCGCTCGTGCGCTGGTCCTTGACCATCGTGTATGGCTGGAGCACGTACGAACGGATCTGGCTGCCGAAGTTGATGTCCTTCTTGGGCTCGGTGAGGCCCGCCTGGCGAGCCTTCTCGATCGCCTGGAAGTGCGTGTAGAGCCGCGACTTGAGCATCTTCATCGCGGACTCCCGGTTCTTGTGCTGGCTGCGCTCGGCCTGCGACTGGGCGACGATGCTGGTCGGGATGTGCGTGATGCGCACCGCCGACTCGGTCTTGTTGACGTGCTGACCGCCGGCGCCCGAAGCACGATAGGTATCGATGCGCAGGTCGTCGTCCTTGATGTCGACCACGATCGTGTCGTCGATGAGCGGCGTGACGTGCACCGAAGCGAACGAGGTCTGCCGGCGCTTCGCTGCATCGAAGGGCGAGATGCGCACCAGGCGATGCACGCCGGTCTCGGCCTTGAGGAAGCCGAACGCATACTCGGTGTCCACCTCGAACGACGCGTCCTTGAGCCCCGCTTCCTCGCCGGGTTGCAGGTCGAGCACCGCCGCCGGCCAGCCTCGGCGCTCGCAGTAGCGGGTGTACATGCGGTAGAGCATCTCGGCCCAGTCCTGCGACTCGGTGCCTCCGGCGCCCGGATGGATGGTGACGACTGCGCCCAGGTGATCGTTGTCGCCCGCGAGCAGGCTTTCGAGTTCGAAGTCGTGGACGCGCGCCTCGAGCGCCCCGAGGTCGCGGGCGACCGCCTCGATCGTCGCGGCGTCGGCCTCGTCACGGGCCATTTCGTAGAGTTCCTGAAGATCCGTGCAGGTCTTTGCCGGGCCGTCGAAGCCGACGACCACGTGACGCGCGATCTTCAGCTGGCCGATGACCTTGCGGGCGTCGTCGGGCCGATCCCAGAAACCGTTCTCGGCCATCTTTTCTTCGAGGCGGGCGACCTCTTCCCGGCGCGCGGGAAGGTCAAAGATACCCCCGGAGCTGGTCCAGCGTGGCGCCGAGCTTTTCGAGGCGCTTTTCGAGTTCCTGCGGTTGGAGTGTCTCGTTCATGGCTGCAGCTTAGCCGATCCCGGGGCGGGGCGGCCAGCCCCCGCTCGCTCCCGGATCTCCCCCGCCATCAGGCTTGCCTTGGCCACGAACTCCGCGCGCGTTCCGTCGTTCTCGATCACCACGTCGGCGTAGGCCGCGCGCACGCCCGCCGGCAGCTGGCGCTCGACGATCGCCCGCGCCTCCTCATCGCTCCGCCCGCGGTCGTGCACGAGCCGGGCGACCTGCGTCGCGGGCTGGGCGATCACCGCGACCACCTCGTCGCAGCGATCGCCGGCGTCCCACTCGACGAGCAGCGCGGCGTCGAGGATCACGAGGCCGCGGTAGGCCGAGCGCGCGTAGGCGGCGAGGATGCGGTCGAGTTCGACGAGCAGCGGTGGGTGGACGATCGCGTTCAGTTGCGCCAGCGCGGTGGGCGTGGCGAACGCGCGCGGGCCCAGCACGTCGCGGCGCACGGCGCCCTGGGCATCCAGCACGTCGTCGCCGAACGCGGCGGCGAGGGCGCGCGCGACGTCGGTGCGGCGCAGGATCGCATGGCCCAGGCGATCGGCATCGATCACGCGCGCCACGCCGCCACGCTCCAGCTCGTCGACGAACGTGGTCTTGCCGCTGGCCACCCCTCCGGTCACGCCGACGACGTAGGCGCCGTCGTTGCCGGGCGGGCGCCGCGGGCTCATGCGTGGACCTCGAACCAGTTGACGCCGACGCCGACCTGCACCTCGAGCGGCACCGAGAGGTCCATCGCCCTGGTCATCGCCTCGACGACGGCGGCCTGTGCGGCGTCGACCTCGGCCGCGGGGCACTCGACGAGCAGTTCGTCGTGCACCTGCAGCAGCAGCTTCGCCTCCAGGCCCTTCGCCTCGAGGTCACGGACCAGGCGAATCATGGCGACCTTGATCAGGTCCGCGGCCGAGCCCTGGATCGGCGTGTTGATCGCGGCCCGCTCGGCGTCGGCGCGGGCGCGGCCCTCCCCCGCCGTGAGCGCGGGCAGCCGGCGACGGCGACCGAGGATGGTCTCGGCGTAGCCCTTCTCGCGCGCGCTCGCGACCATCGCGTCGAGATGCCGCTTCACGCCTTCGTGCGTGCGGTAGTACTCGGCGATGAAGCGGCTCGCCTCGGCAACCGGAATGCCCAGCTGCTGGCCCAGCGCGCGCGCGCCCATGCCGTACATCACGCCGAAGTTCACGGTCTTCGCCATGCCGCGCTGCTCGGACGTGGGCCTCGCGCCCGGCGGCAGGGAAAACACGCGCTGGGCGGTGCGGGCGTGCACGTCCTCGCCGCGCTGGAACGCCTCGACCAGCGCCGGATCGCGCGAGAAGTGCGCCATGAGGCGCAATTCGATCTGCGAGTAGTCCGCCGAGACGAACTTCCAGCCGGGGCGGGCGATGAACGCGCGGCGCACCTCGCGGCCCAGGGACGTGCGGAACGGGATGTTCTGCAGGTTGGGATCGGACGACGAGAGCCGGCCGGTCGCGGCGATCGTCTGGCCGAAGCTGGTGTGCAACCGGCCGTCGCGGGGCAGCACCATCGCCGGCAGCGCGTCGACGTACGTCGACTTGAGCTTGGCCAGCTGGCGGTAGTCGAGCACGAGGCGCGGCAGTTCGTGCATGCCGGAGAGGCCCTCGAGCACGTCGCTGTCGGTCGAG
>JANOEH010000074.1:0-2992 GCA_031413115.1 Candidatus Eiseniibacteriota bacterium
TGTCCTCCGCGCTCTTGCAGTGCATATCGCGTACCTCGCCTCGCCGCAGTGACGAGGTGCGCAGGGCGCGGGCTATTTCTTCTTGCCGATGCGCTTGGCGATGTCGCTGACGACGCGCTCCCACACCTTCAGCGCCTTGTCGTAACGCGCCGCGGCTGGGGTGTCATCGGTGACCTTCGCGTCCAGGCCAAAGTCCTTCGGCTGGGGCATTGGCGGCAGGTGGACCACAACTCGTTCGCTCATGGTCTGATCCTAGACCGGATAGCCACGAGTTCGTCGTCTTCCCCGGCCGGCACCGCCGGCTGGGTCCGGTCGTCATCCTCAGCGCCGTCGTGGCCTTGCTGGGGCATCTGCTCTCCAGTTGGCCAGACGATATCGGCTGAGTTGGTATCGCCGGGCACTTCCACTTTGCGGTCTTGCCGCGCCCGATCTGGGTTGGCCACTGCCATGGCTAGGCCTTGTCGGCGTCGGTGCCCGCCGTGTCGATGTCCTGGTCGCTCATGGTTTTATCAAGTGACGAGCGCACGGGCGTGCCCTCGGGCGCGTCTTCCGGCGTGTCCTGCGACGTCTTCGCCTGGCCCTCGCTCTCCATCTCCTTCACCTGATCGTCCGTAGTGCCGTGCGGCTTGGTGTCGGGGTTCTTCGGGTCGACGACGGGTGCGGTCATCATGATCATGACCATGGCATCAGCAAAGGACGTACCGCCCGGCTATCGCGAAGAGGAAGGGCCGTGCACTGACGTGATGCGATACGACTCCGTCGTGTCATCCAGCACGAGCACCCAATAGCGGTCACCGCCTGGCTCGACTCGCACAACTACGTGGCCATGACCCGATGCCACCTGGTCCGCACGCGCGCCAACCGCCGCCTTGGTGGCGTCGCGAAATGTCGTGATGAAAATGTCGCGGGCTTCCGGATACACGCGCCTCGACAACAGGCGCTTCAACACATCTGGCGAAGGGTGGGTTGCCGACCACGCCGGCAACACCATCACGCGCGAGCGCAGCGTCGCCAGCCAGAAAGGGTTGGCTTCTTCGATCGAGCCGTGGTGATTGACGACGTGCACGTCGGTGGGACCGATCGCGCGTGCCACCGCGGTCTCGAGGTCATGCCACGCCGGCGCGCCGGGCACGGGATAGCCGGGCATGTCGCCGCCGGTGAAATAGCTGAACGGGCCGTAGCTGATGCGCAAGGTGACGCTGCACATGTTCTCGGTCGGCCGATCGTCGGCCACCGTGATGTCGCGCAACGCAGGAAAGCGAGCCGCGCTCGCGTTGCCCGTTCCCGTCCACACCCGGTCGTTCACCGACACGATGCGCACCTCGAATGGCGTCGCCCGCGGGTTCGCAGTCAACGCAACAATCTGGTCGTTGCTGCCCGCCCGGGCGCCAGTCATCGACGCCTTGTCGTGTTGCAGGCGGGCCGAGACGAACGTCTGGTAATTCGCGAACATCGCGTCTCTCGGCGGCGACAGATAGTCGTAAGCGGTAAAGCCGCGATCGACGAGGCGGCCAATCGGGATCTCTTCGGCCACCGCCGTGATGCCGCGCAGCCGATAGCCGCCGATCTGCGACAGTGGCTCGGTGCCGTCGATGCGTCCCATGTGGTCGGGATGAAAGTGCGTGAGCACCGCGTAGTCGAGCCGCGGCGCTTCGCCGGCCATCATCTGCCGCACGTAGCGCGCGATCCACTCGCCCGGCGTCCGCGACCCATCCGGTCGTGGCTCCGCGTACGGCGTCTCGCCCGCATCCCCCGCATCCACCAACATCGTCGTGCCGTCAGGGAAGCGCGTGAACGCCGCGTTGCCGCGACCGGTGACGATCTGGTGGATGTCGAGCGTGCCCGCCGTCCACGGCGGTAACACCTCGCCCACGCGGAACGGCGCATTCTGCGCCGTCATCGTTGACAGGCCAATGGCTATGAGGACGGCGGAGAGTGCGGCGCGCATCGGCATCTATTTCACGTTGACGGGGAGCCCGGATGAGGCGGCGGTGAACTCTCGCATTCTGGCCGCTGGCTTGCCGTCGCGCAGGCCGCCTTCTTCCCAGCCCACCAGGACGACCCGGTCGGCGCGCTCGCTGGACTTTTCGGTCTTGACGCTGCCGGTGACCTCGACCGGCGCCGTCACCCTGACCGCGAGTGGCGCGCTCGCCGCGATCGGAACCGGATTGGGCGCCGAAACCGGAATCGTCTCGCCCGGCGCGCCGCGCCAGCCGACGATGACCATTTGCGCGGGGCCGGTCGGATCCCCAGGACGCTGAGCCGTCTGCGCCTGTACGCCGGGCCAGGGCGTGAGGACGACGCAGAGATAAACAAGGGCGATAGCGATAAGCGTAAGCACGGTCCTGGTGTATCGATCGATCATGGCAACCTCTTGGGCACCTCCCGACGGGGAATGCCCTCCCGACGATTGACTGGCAACTCCCGACTGATCATTGAGCAGCTCCCGAAGCGTTGCGAGGGATGGCCAGCGCAACCAGTGACGTGTCTTCGCCGCGGCCCGTGGCGATGACCACGAATTGGCGGCCATCGGGCGCCAGGAAGGTCATCGGCGTCGCCGTCGCCTGGCGCGGCAACACGTGGCGCCACACTTCGCGGCCGGTCACCTTGTCGAACGCCGACAGCGCCAGGTCGTTGCCGCCGACAAACACCAGTCCGCCCTTCGTCACGATGGCGCCGGGCGGTCCGATGGCGCCCAGGCGCTCCGGCAGCGCCACGCCCTTCAGCGCCGGCACGCTGCGCACTTCTGGCGCATCGCCGAACGGCACTTTCCACGCGATATCGCCGCGATTGAGGTCGAGGGCCACCAGGTGCGCATAGGGCGGCTTCAGGATCGGCACGCCGTCGACGAAACCAGGCTGGGTCCGGTTGATCCACTCCGCATCGACTTCGCCTGCACGATCGGCTTGCTGGCCAGTGTTGTCCAGCGGCTTGCCCACCGACTTGTCCGCCGTAGCCTTGGCGAAGGTGGAAGCGCCGGGCGCGGAGGTGG
>JANOEH010000075.1:0-2303 GCA_031413115.1 Candidatus Eiseniibacteriota bacterium
GAGGTCACCTACTTGGCCTCGCTCGACGCCGCCGCGCGCCGCAAGGCGCTTGAAGGGATCTTCGCCTTCGAGCTCCCGGCGATCATCATCACCAAAGGGCAGGAGGCGCCGGGCGAGCTGATGGAGTTGGCGCGCGCCAAGGGAGTGCCGGTGCTTCGCACCCGCCACAAGACGGCCGAATTCTACCGGCGCATCAAGCCGATCCTCGAAGATGCGTTCGCGCCGCGCACCACGTTGCACGGCTCCCTGGCCGACGTCTACGGCGTGGGGCTCCTCTTCACCGGCGATTCCGGGATCGGCAAGAGCGAGTGCGTGCTCGACCTGGTGGAGCGGGGGCACAGGCTGGTCGCCGACGACCTGGTGATGGTGGCCCGGAAGGGGACCGATATCCTCATCGGGCACGGGCACGAGCTCGCCGCCCATCATATGGAGATCCGGGGAGTCGGCCTCGTGGATGTGCCGGCGCTCTTCGGGGTCCGGTCGGTGCGACAACAGAAGCGGATCGAAGTGGTGGTGCACCTGGAGCACTGGGAGAAGGCCCAGGGCGCCGACCGGAGCGGCCTCCACCGCGACACCACCGAGATCCTCGGCGTCGCGATCCCTCGCGCCGTGGTCCCGCTCAACCCCGGAAAGAACATCACCGTCATCGCCGAAGTCGTCGCGATGATGCACTTGCTGCGCTACGCCGGCGTCGATGTCGCGGCGCAGTTCAACGAGAAGCTCATCAAGAAGATGAAGGACAAGGCCGGGGTCAAGGACTACCTGCGCGAAGACTATGAGTGAGTTGCGAGGGGTGGTGGCCGCGCACGGCGCGCTCGCCGAGGCGATGGTGCGCGCGGTCGAATCGATCACCGGGATCACCGGCGCGATCCAGGCCGTCTCCAACACCGACTGTGACCGCGGCCGGCTCGAGGAGCGCATCCACGACGCGATCGGGGGTGCGCCGGCGGTGCTGTTCGTCGACATGCCGAGCGGCTCCTGCCTCTTCGCGGCGCTGTCCCGGTTCAAGAGCGAGCCGCACGTGCGCGTGGTGACGGGGGTCAATCTCGCGATGCTGGTCGACTTCGTCTTCCACCGTGAGGCCACTCCCGAAGCCGCCGCGGAGCGCGCCGCCGCGACCGGCGCCAAGGCGATCCGGGTGCCGGAATGACCGTCGCGCTGGTGCGCGTGGATGATCGACTGGTGCACGGCCAGGTGGTGGTGGGATGGGGGAGGCCGCTCGGCGCGGCCTTTGTCGTGGTGGTCGACGACGCGCTCGCCGCCAGCGGGTGGGAACAGGAGCTCTACCGGATGGGAGCGCCCGAGGAGATGTCCCTCGAATTCGTGACCGTGGCCCAGGCCGCCGAACGCCGCGCCGCCTGGGAGAGCGATCCCCGCCCGGGCATCGTGCTCTTCGGCGACGTCGGCACCGCCGCGGCGCTCTCCGCCGCCGGGGTCCGGTTCCCGACCCTCAACCTCGGCGGGATCCACCATCGCGCCGGCCGCGGGGAGCGGCTCCCGTATGTCTTCCTTACGGAAGAGGAACTGCGAACGCTCGACGCCCTCGCCGCCGACGGCGTCGACGTGACCGCACAGGACGTCCCCACCACGCGGCCGGTGCCGCTGGCGGAGCTGCGATGAGCTGGCCCGAGACCGCCGCAAAGTTTCCGAACATTTCGGTGCCGTATGGCTCGATTCTGCCCAAACATATTGACGGTTTGCTAACGCCCGGCCGTCATTTGGCCTGCGACCCTAATTCGCATTCGTTCATGCGAGAAATTCCACAATGCTGGCTAACCGGCCATGCCGCTGGCGTGGCATCGGCGATCGCTGCCAACGAAGGGATAACGCCGCGCCTGGTTCCGGCCGCAAACCTGCAAAAAGCGCTGCTGGCGCAAGGTGCCTATCTCCGGACTCTGCCGACCGCGAAGCCTTCCTCACGAAAGCCGGCGACTTGAATATTGAAGTTTTGGTGGCCAGCATGACCGGCACGGCGCACATCGTGGCGCAAGAAATCGAGCTCGCGTTTGGCGACGAGTCCCATCAGATTACGGTTCGTTCAATGGACAAGCTCGGGCCGGAGGTATTAGTGCCTGACAAGCTGTTCATTGTTTGCACCTCAACCTACGGCCAGGGCGACATTCCCGACAGTGCTTACGATCTGTACGAAGCGCTTTGCGCGCAGCGCCCCAACCTGGGTCATGTTCGTTATGGCGTACTGGGGTTGGGTGATCGCACCTACCAGGATACGTTTAACTTCGGCGGGAAAAAGCTCGACGAATTGCTGAGCTCACTGGGCGCAATCCGGGTTGGCGAGCGCGCTG
>JANOEH010000076.1:0-4723 GCA_031413115.1 Candidatus Eiseniibacteriota bacterium
AGCGCCTCGCGCACCTCGACCGACGAAATACGCAGCGTTCGTGGAATGCCGCGCACGAGGTCGCGGCCCTTCACTTCCATGTCGAGTTCCTCGGGCAGCGGGAACGCCGAGCCGATCTCGATCTTGATGCGCTCGGCGGTCTGCTCGCCGATGAGCATGTTGTAGGCCTTCTTCGCGTAGCTCGCGATCGCCTCGTCCATCTCGTCGCCGGCGACGCGGATCGAGGTCTTGTTGACGATGCCGTTGAGCGCGATCACGGCGATCTCGGTCGTGCCGCCGCCGATGTCGACCACCATGTTGCCGGTCGGGCTCGACACCGGAAGCCCCACGCCGATCGCCGCCGCGATGGGCTCGTACACGAGCAGGACCTCGCGCGCCCCGGCCCGCTCGGCCGAGTCGATGACGGCGCGGCGCTCCACCTCGGTGATGCCCGAGGGCACGGAGATGATGATGCGCGGGCGGACCAGGAACTTGTGCTTCTGGACCTTGTGGATGAACTCGCGGAGCAGGTCCTCGGTGACCTCGAAGTCGGCGATGACGCCATCCTTGAGGGGGCGGATGGCGACGATCTCCTCGGGCGTGCGCCCAAGCATCATTTTCGCCTCGCGACCGACCGCCAGCACCTTGTCGGTCGTGCGATCCACCGCGACCACCGAAGGCTCATCGAGCACGATGCCACGACCCTTGACGAACACGAGCGTGTTCGCCGTCCCGAGGTCGATGGCCACGTCGGTGGAGAGAAAACCCATCAGGTTGTGCAGAAACGTCATCGGCCTCATGCCATCTCCGTCCTGGGCGCGGTTCCGTGCGCTCGCGTTTCCTGCGAACAACCCTGGTCTGCCGGATGGGGTGGTTGTGGAAGGAAGGACCGGCCGCCACCGGCCCCGGGGACACGCCCCGGTTCACCCCTGCCCGGGCAATCTAGCACGCGTCCCCGGGGCCCGCAACCGCGCGCGGGGCAGCATTTTCGGCTGGCGGCCGGCGAGCGCTTCGCGGTACGGTCGATGGGTGCCCCGCTCTCCCGTGAGCGCCCTCTCGCGCGCCGGCGGTCCCTTCGTCCTGTGCCTCGCGCTCGCAGCCGCGGGGGCGTGGGGTGTCGCGGCCTCCGGGGCCCAGACGGCCGACCCCTTTGCGTTCCCTGACTCGGCCGCCATGGCCGAATCCCTTCGCATCGTCGACTCCGTCGCCGTGGCCGACTCGATCGCCTTCGAGGAGGAGGCCGCGGGTGATGCCGGGGCGTTCGGCAATTCGCGCTCGATCCTCGACCGCCAGCGCAACGCCGGCTTTCTCAGTTACAACACGAACTACGCCGTCAACCGTGGCAATCGCACGTGGACGCAGGGCGCCGACTTCTACGCCGCCCCCGGGCTCCTCCAGGTCGCCAACCAGACCTCGATCACGATCGGCAAGGAACAGCGCGCCGGCCGCGAGAACCGCAATCGCTCGACCCGCACCGAGCTCGCCTATCGCGTCGCGCCGTGGCTCCGCCTCGGTGGCGCGCTCGGTCTGCAGCGCATCTCGGACGATGCGACGACCGCGAACTTCGTGCCCCTGAGGCAGGACAACGACGACATCTCGGCCCAGGCGCGATTCAACCGACGCTTCGGGGCGTACCCGCTGCGCGGGCTGCTCTCCTACGGTTACCTCGACAACCAGCAGTTCGACCAGAATAGCAAGGGCTCGACCTTCGGATTCTTCGCCGCCACCTCGCGGGCGTTCATCGGCGGCTCGAACCTGAGTCTCGACGTCTCGCAGCAGCTCTCGCGGCTCACCTCGACGGTGGCAGACGACTCGTCGTACGTGCAGGACGACCGCAACAACATCAAGGACCTGCGCCTGTCGGGCAACGCAGTCATCAACCGCTGGCTGACCGCCGATGCACGGGCCAACGCCCAGCGCTCGACGGTCGAGCGCCCGGCCCGCGTTCCCGAGGACCCGAACGACTTCAACTCGGAACTGGTGGTCAAGCCCGAGGCCGTCGACGGCACGATCAACAACGCCGACGTCGCGCTTCACTTCCGTCTCCCGCGTGGCGCGGCACTCAACATGTCGGGGACACTGGGCAAGAACGAGACTCTGTACCAGACCGAGACGACGCGCACGACGATCGCCTCGACGCAGGCGTTTCGGGCCGACTACCGCCAGCCGTTCCTCGGGCTCGACCCCTCGATCACCTACGAGAACTCGATCTCGGACAACGATCTCACGAGGCGCGACCCGGGCTGGATCGAGTCGAACCTGACGCGCCGGCTCGACATTTCCGCAGGCAAGATCCTGTCGCGGACGCTGACCTCGCGGTTCAATGCGACCGTCACCCTCACGCGCCGCCGCTACGAGGGGTTCGTCTCCAACCTCGTGGGAACGTCGCCGCCGTCGAACGCGGACAACCGCCGCGCCCGCGGCTCGCTCAACCTCAACTATCGCCCCTCGCCCACGTTCGACACCGGCGTCACCGCGGGCATCGAGGAGAACGACGTCGTGAACCTCGCCCGCGCGTCGTCGATCAACAACACGACCCTGCGCACCTACTCGGTCACGTGGAACTGGTCGGCCCGGCCCGGCTCGATCTGGTTCGTGACGCAGAACAACTCGGCGACCGCCGCCCAGACCTACTACACGTTCTCGACCGATCGCGATCAGCTCTCGTTCATCTACAACCTGGCCACGCTGATCTCGACCACGCTCAGCCGCAGCGTGCGGCTCGAACTCAACAACACGCTGCGGCTGCAATCGCGCGGCTCGTGGCGCGCGCTCGAGACCGGCCGCAGCTTCGGCAAGTCGAGCGAGTTCAACACGCTCGACCTGGGCCTGCGCACGATCTATACCGCGACCGACTGGCTCGCGCTCGAGGCGGCGGAGCGCCTGTCGGTGAGCCCCACGCTCACCGTGTCCGAGGGCGAAGCGATCAAGACCAACGAGTCGCGGCGCACCGAGTTCACGGCGATCGCGCGCCTCAACCTGCCGATGGGCAGTTCGTCGGGCCTGACGGGTGACATCCGGCGCACGATGGCGACCGATCGCCAGCTCACCTACGGCGGCACGCCGACCGACCGCGCGAACAACAACGACTACTGGCTGGTGAACATCGCATTCCGGAAATCCTTCGGAGGCTCGACCCGATGAAACCCATCCGCGCCCCCCTCCTCGCCCTCGCCGCCTGTGCCCTGATCGCCGCCGGCTGCGGCCTGTTCGACACCGCGCAGCCGGAGTCCCCCGACAGCAACCCCGGCATCCCGCCGAGCTTTTCGGTCCCCGAGAGCACGCTGGCCACCCTCGAACGCGCGGTCGAGTCCCGCTCGGCCAGCAATTATGGCCTGTGCCTCACCGATTCGCTCGGACTGCAGGAACCCGGCTTCTACGCCTCGTTCGACCCGGCCGACCTGGCGGCGTGGCTGCAGGAGGGCAACCCGGACCCGGGGATCTGGACCCGCGAGCGCGAGCTCACGTTCTTTCCCCAGTTCCTCGCCTTCGATCCGAACAACTTCTACACCGTCACGCTCACGCAGGACCCCGTCCGCCCCGACGTCGACCTCAACGCCACCACCCGGATCCTCAACCGACGCTACCGGGTCTTCGCCGGTGGAAACCCGGTCGCCGCCGGCTCAGCCGGCCTGACCATGGCCAGCGTGGGACTCTCCGGTGACTGGAAAATTCGTTTCTGGGAGGATCGCCGGGACACCAACGACGTGCGAACCTGGGGAACCGCCCGCCTCAGTGGGAGGTAATACCTTACGCAGCCGGCGCTTCCCGCCCTCGCGGGTCGGCCGGCTCCGCCCCCCGAGCCGGAGGTGGCGTTGCAAAACGCCTGTAGAATCGGGGATTGCCGGCCGATGATCCCGGCAAAGGGTCCTCGCCGCGATTGACAGGCTTTCGCGGCGCTGGCTATCCTTGAAGTCAGCCCGTTCACGCTGTGCCCTGCCCTCGCACAGTCCGCCGCATTCCCTTTTACTTTGCGGGGCCTTGATCTCATGCGCTATTCCGGCCTGATGCGACTCTCCATCCTCGCCCTCGGACTCGCGGTGCTCCCGCTCGCCACCGGCTGCGGTAGCAATCCGTTCAATCCGCCGATCGACGATGGCGGTGGCGGCCTTCCGACGGACACGCCGATGAACGACTCGCCGTCGAACACGATGATCCGCTTCGAGCGCACGTACGAGAACCAGGTGCTCGACCAGTACGAGCTCCTGTTCGCGTCGAACTTCCGCTTCACGTTCTCGAACCAGTCCGATCCGACGCTGGTCAGCCAGTACGGCACGAGTTGGGGCAAGGACGACGAAGTCGAGTCGACGAGCCACCTGTTCGACGGATTCACCAATGAGGCGGGCGAGTTCGTTCCGGGGGCCGCTGGAATCACCCTGACGCTCTCCGGAATCCAGATCCTTTCAGATCCGTTCCGGCCGAGCGATCCCGACTCGAGCGCGTACTACAAGTACGTTCTCGTCACACCTGTCTCCCTGCTGCTCGACGTTCCGGGCACGGATGGATACGAGATTGCGGCGAATCACGCTTTCTACCTCGTGCGCGGCGATGCAGCCGTTCTCGACGCGAACCAGCAGGCCACCGCAGACCGTTGGTACATCTGGAAGTGGGATGACATCATGTTGCCATAGTGCATGTGCGACTTGTGCCCCGCGATCACCTCGGCGGCGACCACGCCCTCCTCCTCGGCCTTGTGCGCCAACAGCTTGCCACCGACGGCATCGCCGATCGCGTAGACGCCATG
>JANOEH010000077.1:0-15474 GCA_031413115.1 Candidatus Eiseniibacteriota bacterium
CGCGGCGGCGGCTGGGAGTACGTGCATGTGGCGATCGACGACCACACGCGGCTCGCGTACGTGGAAGTGCTGGCCGACGAGACGGTTTTTAAGGAATTCAAGTGAAACGCCGGGTAATTTAAGTTTAGTTTAGGTCTCTAAGAGCTAAACCTAAAGGCGTTTATTAAGGGTTAAGTAATTTAAATACCTTGTAAACGAAAGGTATTGATTTTTAACTTAAATTAGAGTTAGTTACCCGAACAGGTAAGATAAAAGGAAAATATGTTAAAGCAAACAAATATATTTATGTAATGTATATAGGCAAACAAATGTCTATGCTAGATTGATTTCAGTGAAATACTTAATCACTGAAATCAATAAATGAGGGAAAAATGTCATTTTTGATGAAAATTTAAGCAAGGCGGGATCCCTCGCCTTCACCTTCTGCCAGGTGCCCGTGGTCTACGAGCAGGGCGAGGGCAACGGCACGATTCGCGTCACCATGCGCGGCGGCGCTGCCGCGCCCCGCCCGGGCGACCGGCTCACGATCGAGGAGAGCCAGGCGTTGCTCGGGCGCAGCGGCGAGATCGTGCGGATCGACGTGCGCGTGACTGCGCCGGACCCTCAGCGCAGGTAGACGACGCGGCGGCTCTGCACGCCGCTGTCCGTGCGCAGCCGGTACAGGTAGACACCCGGCGAGACGCGATTCCCCGCGTCGTCCCGCCCGTCCCACACCGCCTGCTGCTCGCCGGCCGCGACCGTGCCCGATGCCAGTGAACGCACGTGCCGACCGGCGACGTCGTAGATCGCGAGGTCGCGCTCTCCCGGAGCAGGCAACACGTAGCGGATCGTGGTGCTGGCGTTGAACGGGTTCGGCCAGGCGCGCGCGCCGTCGCCGACAGCCGCGTCGCCCGCCGGGTCATCGGGCACACCGACGATGCACGGCGGATCGAAGCACGGCTGCCTGAACGTGAACGCCTCGAGGACGACCTCCTGCGTGGTCGTCGGCGTCCCGGCGGCCCGCCACAGGTTGATGTGGACGCGCGGGATCTCCGGGCGCGGAATGTGCGGCCCCGCATAGGTCCACGCGCGGATCAGGCTCCCGGGGGACTCGTCGTTCGGCCCGCCGCGCCAGCTCCGGTACTCGACGCGATCGGGCATCCAGAGGAACGCGTGGCTGCTGCGCTCGCCCGGGCTGAACGTCGCCGGGAAGCGATGGATGTTCCCGGGATAGTCGTATGGCTGGGCCACGAACTGGCCGATGTCGCTCGCCGGGTTGCCCCAGCGGCTGAACTCGACATCGATCTCGTTGTAGGGATTCCACCACAGGTACGCGTTGTCATAGCAAGGTCCGTACTGCCAGATGAAGAGCCCGAAGACGACGCTCGGATGCAGCGTGTCGAGGTCACCGACCGTCGTGAAGACGTAGTCGCCGTAGCCGAGAACCTCCTCGAGCACGGCCTCGGTGCTGTACCACTGGCCGCTGACCTGCTTCACCGTCAGGTGCATCTGGTCATTGAGGTCGACCCACAGGTTGGCAGTGCCATCGGAGAACAGGTTCGGTCCGGGGCCGTAGAATCCGGATCCCTTGACGCGCCAGTTGCGGCCGCTGAACGCGACGGACCGCCCTCCTGGAAAGTCGCCCCACTGCGCATCGGCCAGCGCCGGCGGCCCCCGATCCTCGAAGCGCGCCTGATCGAAGAACACGTCGGGCGTCGCGTCGGTCGGGCCCTGCAACGCGCCGAACAGGATGCGCACCGCCACGGTGCCGGCGGGTGCCGGCGCGCTCTCGACGGAGAAGTCCTGAATCATGTCGAGCGGTGTCGACGCATCGGCAACCGTGTGCGACTCGTAGCTGATCAGTCCCCCGCCCGAGTTGCGCCACTCGATGTTGAGGATCGCTTTCGCCCCCCCGGTCAGCGGCTTCGCTGCCGAGTGCCAGCCGCGCACCGACGCCGCCCAGCGCCGGCCCGGCGTCGTGGTCTGCTGCTGCCAGTAGCCCGCGACGTCCCAGTTGCCGGTGTTCGGGCCGGTGATGCGGGCGGCCCTGGCGCCGTGCGGCGCGTTCGTCGTCGAGCCCACCGGACCGAACTGGCTCCAGCCCCCGAAGACCTGGCCGGCCGATCCGGGGAGCTCGAAGCTGGGATTGGCGAGGATGCACTGGGCGCTGGAATCGCGGACCGCAACGAGAACGAGCCCGAGCGTCAGGAGGACGGCAGCGACGGGGGGACGGGACATTCGGGACTCCGGAGTCAAGGGTGCAGGTCCCCTGCCCGTAGAGGGTCGGCCAGGCGGGATCGATTCGGATGACCTGATTCTAGACCTCGGGGCCCCCCCGTCGCCACCCGGCTCGGCGCACGACGCAATCGCGTTGGCGTCCCACCGGCGAGGCGCGGCCAGGGGGGATTCCGGCTGCAATCAGCCGATGACTCCGGGGAGAATAGAACCTAGACTGCCGCCCAAGTCGGAACATTTTATCCCGCGACTCCATGGAGCGTGCCCATGTCCGCATTGCTGCGGCGCATCACCGTCGGCCTGCTGGTCCTTCCTGCCCTTCTCGGCCTGCTCTCCCCGGCATCCGCGGCGGATGCCACGTGGCCGCGCGAGATCAAGACCGACAGGGGCATCCTCACGGTCTATCAGCCCCAACCCGAGAAACTCACGGGCAATATTCTCTCGGGCCGGGCCGCGGCCTCGTTCCTCGAGCCGAACGACAAGGCGCCCACCTTCGGCGTCTTCTGGTTCACGTCGCGCATCGACACGGACCAGGATGCCGGGACGTCGACGCTTCGCGACATCATCGTGACCCAGGTGCGCTGGCCCGATAGCCAGCCGGCAAAAGAGCTGGAGTTCGCCAGCTTCCTCACGAAGCTGTGGATCGACCTCGTGCTCCCGATCTCGCTCGAGCGCCTCAAGGCGTCGCTGGCCACGGCCGAGCAGGAGCAGAGGAGCCTCGCCGGGCTCAAGCACGACCCGCCGAAGATCGTCTTCGTCGAGGAGCTGGCCGTGCTCCTGCTCTATGACGGGGAGCCCCGCGGCGTCGCCATCCCCAACACCAATCTCGAGCACGTCGCGAACGCGCAGTTCGCGGTCCTCAAGGACAAGTCGACCGGCACCTACTGGTTGAGCGGCGGAAAGTTCTGGTACAACGCGCGCGATCCGAAGGGGCCCTGGGCGCCGGGTTCGACGCCGCCGGAGGCCATCACGAAGCTCGTCCCGCCCGACACGTCGAAGACGGCTGCGCCGGCGAAGCCGCCACGGGTCGTGGTCGCGACCGAGCCCACCGAGCTCATCGCGACCGACGGCAAGCCGAACTGGAAGCCGATCGGCAAGGGCGAGCTCATCTACGTCGAGAACTCCGAGACGGAAGTGGTGCGCGAGGTCGCGTCGGATCGCGTCTTCATTCTCGCCTCGGGTCGCTGGTTCGCGGCCCCCACGCTCGACGGGCCGTGGGCCGTCGTGCGCCCGGACGAACTCCCGGCCTCCTTCCAGGACATCCCGCCCGAATCGGACCTCGCCGACGCGCGCGTCTCCGTCGCCGGCACGCCCGAGGCCGAGGACGCGATGCTCGAGGCCGAAGTGCCGCAGACCGCCGCGATCGATCGCAGCAAGGCGAAGTTCGAGGCCAAGTACGACGGCGATCCGAAGTTCAAGGGCGTGACCGGAACCAAGGTCGAGTACGCGACGAACACCTCGGCCCAGATCCTGCGCATCGACGGCAAGTACTACGCCTGCGACGACGCGGTGTGGTTCGTCTCGAACGGCGCGAACGGGCCGTGGGCCGTCGCCGACAGCATCCCGAGCGACGAGATCAAGAAGATCCCGCCGTCGGAGCCCGTGTACAACGTGACGCACGTCACGGTCTACGAGTCGACGCCGAGCGTGGTCTACGTCGGCTACACGCCGGGCTACATGTGGTCGTATCCGTGGTACGGCGTCCCCGTCTACGGAACGGGCTGGCACTACCCGCCTTACTGGGGAGCAGGCGGCTACTACCCCTATCACCCCACGTGGGGCATGCACGTCGGCTACAACCCGTGGACCGGCTGGTCGATGGGGGTGTCGTACGGCATGGGCTTCATGTCGGTCGGGTTCACGTTCGGTGGCGGCTACGGCGGCTACTATCGTCCGGGCTATCCGCCCGGCGGCTTCTATCGTCCGCCCGGCTGCTACCCGCCGGGCGGCTACCGTCCGCCCTACTATCCGCCGGGCCATCGACCCGGCTACGGCGGCCCCGGCTACGGGAGCGGCTACGGACGGCCGGGCGCACGGCCGACGCCGTACGGTGGCGGCGGTGCGGGCGTGGCGACACGTCCGGCGAACAATCTCTACAACAAGCCGAGCACGCGCGACCGGACGGCGCCGTCGGCGACGCAGCGCGACGCGAACCGCCAGAAGGCAGATCGCGTGGCCAAGGGTCCCAATAACGTCTACGCCGACAAGAGCGGCAACGTGCACCGGCAGACTTCGAACGGTTGGCAGTCGCGCGACAACGGGCAGTGGCAATCGTCGCAGGGTGGCGCCGGTGCGCGGCCCTCGCAGCCCTCGGCAGGCACGCGGCCGTCGCAGCCGTCTGCGGGCACGCGACCTTCGCAGCCATCGGCATCGACGCGACCGTCGACGCGGCAGTCGCCCTCGCCCGGGAATCTGAATCGCGACGCGCAGGCACGGCAGCAAGGTGCGAGCCGCTCGTATGGCGGATCGAGTTCCGGTGGAAGTCGCGGCGGGGGCAGCTACGGTGGAAGCCGTGGCGGCGGCGGCAGTCGCGGTGGTGGCGGCGGGCGCGGCGGCGGCGGACGCGGCCGCTAGGCGCGGCGCCGCCGACGGATCGCCCAACATGCGCATCCCGCTCGAGTCCATCCGCGAGGCCGCCGATCGCACGGCGCCGCACCTGCTGCGCACGCCCATTCTCTCCTCGCGCAGCCTGGGCGATCGCGCGGGCGTGCGGCTCGATCTCAAGTGCGAGCTGTTCCAGAAGACCGGGTCCTTCAAGCCGCGCGGGGCGCTCAACATCGTGCTCGCGCTTGCGGCCGAGCAGCGCGCCCGCGGGCTCGTCACCGTCTCCGCCGGCAACCACGCGCAGGCCGTGGCATGGGCGGCGCGCGTCGTCGACGTTCCCTGCACGGTCGTCATGCCCGCCGATGCGCCGCGCTCGAAGATCGATGCGGTCCGCGGCTACGGAGCGACCATCGTCGCCCATGCCGATCGGGCGACGCTGTTCGACCGCCTCCACGAGGAGCAGGCCCGCACCGGCGCGACGTTCGTGCATCCCTTCGACGACCCGATCGGACTCGCGGGCGCGGGCACCGTGGGCCTCGAGATCGTCGAGCAGATTCCGGACGTCGATTGCGTCGTCGTGCCGATCGGCGGCGGCGGACTCATGGCCGGGGTGGCCTGTGCGGTGAAGGCGTTGCGGCCACAGTGTCGTGTCGTCGGCGTCGAGCTTGCCGCGGGGCCGGGCATGACGCCGGCGCTCGCCGCGGGCAAGCCCGTGCCGGTCCCCCGTCCAATGACGCTGGCGGACGGATTGACGCCCCCGTTCGTCGGCGCGCTGCCGCTCGAGGTCGCCCGGGAGTGCGTGGACGAGATCGTGCTCGTCACCGAGGAGGAGATCATGGAGGCGATGCGCGCGCTGCTCGTGCGCGCCAAGCTCTTCGTCGAGGGATCCGGTGCGACGGCCACAGCCGCGCTGCTCGCGGGGAAGGTCGCGCTGCCGGCCGGCGCACGCATCGTCACGATCGTCTCGGGTGGAAACGTGGACCCGGAACGCATGCTCGGCCTGTTCGCGTCGGGAACGCCCGGGGCGGGCGCGTGAAGGTCCTCTTCGTCAACGAGCCCGACGTGCACGCGATGCTGCCGATGGTCGAGTGCATCCCACTCATGCGCGACGCGCTCGGTTCACTGGCGAGTGGCGACGTCGTGCTGCCCCTGCGCAGCATGGTGCGCCTGCCCGACGGCTCCGGCCTGCTGGGACTCATGCCCGGCTACCTGGGCAAGCCGCGGAGCTTCGGGCTCAAGGTCGTCTCGGTGATGCCCGGCAACCACGGCACGGCGTACGACTCGCATCAGGGCGTCGTCATGCTGTTCGGGCTCGTGCACGGCGAGCCGCCGGCCATCCTCGACGCGACCGCGATCACGGCGATCCGCACGGCTGCCGCTTCGGCTGCCGCCACCGATGCGCTCGCGCGAGCCGACGCCGGCGACCTCGCGCTGATCGGCTCGGGCACCCAGGCGCGAACCCACCTGGCCGCGATGCAGGCGGTGCGCCCGCTGCGCCGCGTGCGCGTGTGGAGCCGCACGCGCGCCAACGCCGAGCGCTTCGCCGTCGAGGAGGGCGCACGCCGCGGGATCGTGATCGAGGTGGCGCCGAGCGCGGCCGAGGCGGTGCGCGATGCCGACCTCGTCTGCACGACGACCTCCGCGAGCGAGCCGGTCCTGCAGGGCGCATGGCTCGCACGCGGCACGCACGTGAACGCTGTCGGCTCGTGCTTCGCGGCCAGTCGGGAACTCGACACCGAGGCGGTGCGGCGGGCGCGTTTCTTCACGGATTGCCGCGAGTCGTGCGTGAACGAAGCCGGCGACTTCCGGATCGCCCGCGCCGAGGGCGCGATCGACGATGCGCATCTCCTCGGCGAACTCGGTGAAGTCTTCCTCGGCAAGGTCGCGGGGCGCACTGCGCCCGACGACATCACGATCTACGAGTCGCTCGGCATCGCGATCGAGGATCTCGCGGCCGCGCACTTCATCCATCGCCGTGCGATCGAGAGCGGCGATGGAACGTGGCTCGAGTGGGGCGGGCCGGCGGGCGGCGCATGACCCCCGCAACCCCGTTCACGCTCGCCCCGCCGACGCTCGACGCCATCCACGCCGCGCGGCGACGCATCGCGGGCTTCGCCTTGCGCACGCCGCTGATCCGCCTCCCCGCACGGACGGGCGAGCCCGAGATCTGGCTCAAGCTCGAGACGCTCCAGCCGATCGGATCGTTCAAGATCCGCGGCGCTGCCAGCGCGCTCGGACTGGTTCCGCACGACCAGCTCGCGCGCGGCGTCTACACCGCGAGCGCCGGCAACATGGCGCAGGGCGTGGCGTGGTGGGCACGCGCAGCCGGGGTTCCCTGCACGGTCGTCGTCCCCGACCATGCACCGCGCGCGAAGCTCGACGCGATCACGCAACTCGGCGCGCGCATCATTCCGCTCCCGTTCGAGCGCTGGTGGCAGGTGCTCGTCGAGCGGGGCTACGGCGAACTCGACGGATGGTTCGTCCATCCCGTGAGCGACCCCGCGGTGATCGCCGGCAACGCCACGATGGGGCTCGAGATCCTCGAGGACCTGCCCACGGCCGCGACCGTTCTCGTCCCTTATGGCGGCGGCGGGCTCTCGTGCGGCATCGCGAGCGCTCTGCGCGCTGCGGGTTCCACCGCGGGCACGTTCGCGTGCGAGGTCGCGACTGCGGCTCCGCTGGTGGCCGCGCTCGCGACCGGGTCCCCCGCCTCGATCGACTACAAGGCGAGCTTCGTCGACGGCATCGGCGGGCGCGCGATCCTCGCCGAGATGTGGCCGCTCGCGTCGACGCTGCTGGCCGGCAGTTGCGTCGTGAGCCCAGACGAGATCGCCGCGGCGATCCGGATCCTCGTCACCCGCGCACACATCGTCGCCGAGGGAGCCGGCGGGGCGGCGCTGGCCGCGGCACTGGCCGACCGCCCTGCGTCCGGCGCGGACGGTGCGGCCGTTCCGCTCCCCGGCGGGCCCATCGTCTGCGTGATCTCGGGCGGCAACCTGGACCCGGCCCGACTCGTCACGATCCTCGAGGGGCGCACGCCCTGACCCGCGGATTGGCGGGCCGTTGCCCCCGCCGACGGAACGTGCTTGAGCCGCCCGCCCCCGACCTGTAGTCTCCCTGCCCTGCACGGTCGAGGCATTCCGGAGTGGCCCCCCCGCCGTCCCGGAATCGACTGTCCCGATACTCTCCCCACGCACCCGCCTCGGCGCTCGTTCGTTCTCTTCCATGGCATCGAGGGGGATCCATGCGTTCGGCGATCATCCGTTCGACCGGTGCGGCCGCTGCCGTCGCCGTCGCGTTGTGGTTCTCCCTCGCCGCCAGCGCGGGTCCCGCCCGGGCGGAGATCGCACCCGGCTCCGACTTCGGCACCGCCTCGCCGAACGAGCCCTGCGGCTCGCAGCTTCACCTCGAGGCCCAGCTCGCCCGCGACCCCGAACTGGCGGCACGACGCGCCATGTTCGAAGCCATGATGCGCGAGGCGGAGAAGAACGGACTCGTCCCTCGCGCCGGCAGCCGCGGCAACTCCACGAACGCGTTGCCCATCTACACGATTCCCGTCGTCGTGCACGTCGTGCACAGCGGACTCAACGGCGATCCCGAAAACATTCCCGACGCGCAGATCCAGAGCCAGATCGCGGCGATCAACCGCGATTGCCAGAACCTGCCCAACAGTGCGTTCCCCGCCGACGACTGCCAGCTCCAGTTCTGCCTCGCCTCGGTGATTCCGCAGGGGAGCTCGTCGACGTTTCCGGGCGTCCCCGGAATCACGCGAACCCTCAACGCCGGCGCGTCCGTGGTCCAGCTCGGCAACGCAGCGAGCGAGACCGCGCTCAAGGCGATCGACTACTTCCCGTCGAATCGCTATCTCAACGTGTGGGTCGTGAAGCAGATCACCGGCCCCGGCAACGGCAGCGGAGTCATCGGCTTCGCCACGTTCCCGGGCTCGGTGCCGGCGACGCTCGACGGCATCGTCATGGACTACCGCGTGATGGGCGCCAACAACACGGGCTGGGGCACGAACTTCGCCCTGCTGCCCACCTATGAAGAGGGCAAGGTCTTCGCCCACGAGGTCGGACACTGGCTGAACCTCTATCACACGTTTCAGGGCGGCTGCTCCGGCGGCGACTTCGTCGCCGACACGCCGCCCGAGGCCCTCAACCACTGGGGCTGCCCGAGCGGCGTGCCGGTGAGCTGCAGCAACAGCGGTGATCCCTTCCACAACTTCATGGACTACACGAACGATCCCTGTCGCTGGGAGTTCACGGCGGGACAACGCAGCCGCATGCACGCCGCGATCACCAACTGGCGCCAGGAGCTGGTGAGCCCGCCGAACCTGGTGAACACCGGCGCCTGCCCGCCGACACTGTTCGCCTTCATCACGGCGACGCCGAGCCAGGCGTGCATCAACGTGCCGATCCAACTTTCCTCGCCCGCCTGCGGCGGTTGCACGTTCGCCTGGAGCTTCCCCGGCGGCACGGGCAATGCGACCGGGCAGACCACGAGCGTGACCTATCCGACACCGGGCGCGTACCCCGTGACCTTGACGGTGACCAACGGCAGCGCCTCGACCACCGCGACGACGACGGTCTACGTCTCGGCGTGCGCGCCGATCACAGGCCCGTGCACGAACTGGGTGTTCGGCAACCAGTGTCGGCTGACCTTTGCCAGCGGCGTCCCGGTCGCCGTCCCCGGGACGGCCAACCTGGGCCCGGAGACCGGAGCCCAGATCTCGGATGCCGCCGGCAACCTGCTCTTCTACACCGACAACCGGACGATCTGGGACGCCAGCAACTTCCCGATGAGCAACAGCGGTGGGTTCTTCACGTCCGGCGGCGGCAGGAGCTGTCACACGGGCGCGCTGATCGTGCCGCGGCCGTCGACGCCCAACGAGTACTTCCTGTTCTCGGTCAACGAGTGGGAGAAGTACCCGAGTGCGAACCCGCTCAGCATCACGACCATCGACATGACGCTGAACGGAGGCCTCGGCGCCGTCACGAACACGTGCGTGCCGATCCTGTTGCCGGTGGGCGTCACGCTGTCGCCGCGCGGCCTGGTCGAGGGTGTGACCCTGATCCCGCACTGCAACGCGACCGACTGGTGGCTCATCACCTGCGGCGCCGACAACACGAACAGCGCCAAGGACTGGACGCGCTTCGTCTACGTCACGCTGATCACCTCGGCCGGCGCGGGCCCGACGACACAGTACGCGGTCGGCTTCGGCGGCGCCGGGGGCGGCGCATCGGCCTGGGGCACGCTCACCGCGTCGAAGGACGGCACGCGGCTCGCCATCTGCCAGGCCGACACCAAGTCGATCCGGGTCTACGATTTCGATCGGTCCTCGGGCACACCGGTGCTGTACCTCGACACCGGCAACATCGGCTGCAACCAGGATGTCGCATTCAGCCCCGACGCGAAGATCGTCTACTACGCGTACCTGCAGGGCCTGTTCGACATCAACGGTAATGGCCAGTACGGCCTGCGCCAGATGGATCTGGCCTCGCAGCAGGTGCGGATCCTGCGTCCCCACTCCGCGGTGCCGATCGGACCGCAGGACGTGCAGCTCGGCCCGGACGACAAGGTCTACGCCTCGCGCTCCGGCGCGACCTCACTCGACTGCATCAACTTCCCCAACGCATTCAACACGCTCGACCTGAACGAGTGCGGGCTCAACCCCTCGTCCATTTCGCTCGGGGGAGCGACCAACACGCTCGGCGCCCTGCCCAACACGCTGGCGATGTGCAGCGCGAGCGCGCCGCCCGCCGCGTTCACCTACGCGATCACGAACTGCTACACCGTCACGTTCAAGTCGCCGAACTGCTCGCCGTGGTCGTGGAACTTCGGGGACAACAGTCCGCTCGGCACCGGGCAGACGGTGGTGCATACCTACGCGAACACGGGCATCTACCAGGTCACGCTGACGGCGGCCAGCGCGTCGCCCACGACGCTGACGATCCCGGTGACGATCGGCGCGCTGCCGATCTCGATCGCCGGGCCGAACTCGACCTGCGGCGGGCCGTCGAACTACAGCGTCGTCGGGCCGTCCAACTACACCTACGTGTGGACGATCACGGGCGGCACGCCGACCACGGCGACGGGCAACAACGTGTTCGTGAGCTGGGGCCAGACAACCGGCGTCGTGTCGGTCGTCGGCACCGATCCGGCGACCGGCTGCACGTCGATGGCAGGATTCGGGCTCGAGGCCTGCATGATCTGCGCGACGCCCCCGGACGACATCATCGCCTGGTGGCCGCTGGACGAGCCGAGCGGCACGCTTGCCCAGGAGATCGTGAACGCGCGTAACGGCCAGGACTTCGGCGCGCCGCTCAAGCCGGCCGGGGTGGTCGCCAGTGCGCGCCAGTTCAACGCCTCGACGCAGTGGATCCGGGTTCCGGACGACGCGAAGCTCGACCTGGGCACGAGCAGCCTGACGCTCGACGCCTGGATCCAGACGTCGACGGCGAACACCTGGCAGGGCATCGTCGAGAAGCGCTCCCTGTCGCCCGACCAGGGCTATGCGCTCTATCTCAAGCAGGGTCGCCTGGCGCTGCTGCTCGGGGACGGGACCTCGGGCACCGAGTTCACGAACGCGAGCACCGCGATCCTGGCCGACGGCAAGTGGCACCACGTCGCCGCGACCACCGATCGTGCGAACTCGGCGACGGGCACGACGCTTTACGTCGACGGCTCGCCCATCGTGGTCCTGCCGGGCTACTCGGCGACAGCCAACCTCGACAATGCCGAAGACCTATTGATCGGCGCGCAGGAGCCCTCCTCGGCGCCGGTCTGGGGGTTCGACGGCAAGATCGACGAGGTCGAGATCTTCGACCGCGCGCTGACCGCGCAGGAGATCAACGACATCTGGGGCGCGGGACCGGCCGGCAAGTGCAAGGAACTGGCCTACGTCCCGACGGGATCGACGATCTGCCCCGGCCAGGGCTTCGTTCTCGTGACCATGTACCTGTGCAACTACGGGGCGACGCCGCAGACCTACAGCGTGAACTTCGCCGGGGGGACGAGCGGACCCGGATGCACGTTCTTCGGTCCCACGACGTTCACGATCCTGGGCCAGTCGAACAACCTGGTCACGGTCGCCAGCGGCAGCTGCCAGCCGATCGTGGTCAAGATCGACCGGCCCATCGGCATGGTGTCCGGCCAGGTCTGGTGCTACACGATGACGTCGATGAACACGTCGACCAACGTGTCGCGCGTCACGCGCGGCTCGCTGTGGGCGAACGATTCGATGTGCCCGATCCTCACCAGCGGCGGCCTGGGTACGGTGGGTGTGAACGTGCCGATCCCCGTCGGCGTCGGGTTGGTGAACTCGTCACCGGTCGCCATCGTCGTCGGCGTCGGTGTCGAGGCGCGGCAGGCCAACTTCGAGCCCGTCGGACCGGGAGGACCACCCCCGATCGTCAGCCTCAACGGTCTGCCGCCGGGCGTGCCCTGGATCGAGAACTTCGTGCTCGCACCCGGCGAGAGCACGCACGTCGCAGTCGAAGCGATGTTCATGGATGCTGCGCCGTTCCGCCTCTACGACGTGGTGTTCTCGATCGACACCGACGGCAATGGCTCGACCGACGCAGAAGTCGCGGTCGGCCTGCTCAACAGCGAGCATCCGCTCGGCGTCGTGGGCGTCCCGCCGGATCCGACGGCGCCGGCGCGCTTCGAGCTGCTGGGCGCATCCCCGAACCCCTTCCACCGACTTCTGGGGATCGAGTTCATGCTCTCGCAGGCCGGACCGGTGCGACTCGAGCTCTACGACGTGAAGGGCCGCCGCGTCCGCACCATGCCCGAAGCCGAGGCGAATGCCGGCCGCAACCTGCGCATGATCGATGCGGGCGGGCTGCCGGGCGGCGTCTACTTCGTGCGGCTCGAGGCGGAAGGGCAGCGGCTGACGCGGCGGGTGGTGCTGCTGCGGGAATGAGGTCGCGCGAAATGCAATGAGCGGCAAGCAAGCGCCTCCCCCGCCCGTGAGCGAGGGAGGCGTCGTACCTTGCCGCCGAGGACCATTCGGAGGCCCGAGAGGCGCGGGGGTCGGGGGCCGGGAGCAGCCACCGGGAGGCCTGCCGAATTTGGTATGCTCGTGGCCTCCAGAGCTGACCTCAACTGACCCCTTTCTCCCGAAGGAGGCCCTCCTCGATGGGCCTGATCGACCGCATTGCATCGACGATTCGCCCGCGCACGACACTCTCGCTCGCCGCGGCGATCGGCCTCTGGCTGAACCCGCTCCCCGCGTCCGCCCAGCTCTTCGTCAACGAGGTCCTGCCCAACCCCGTCGGCACCGACACGGGCACCGAACGAGTCGAGGTCTACAACGCCGGCCCCGGCTCCGTCGACATGACCGGCTGGGCCATCGACGACGCCGTGACCATCGGCCAGATCGCCGTGCGGGCGCGCATCCCCGAGGACCTCGATCCCACGTGCTCGACGAGTGCGATCATCGGACCCGGCGAGTTCCGGGTCGTCATGATGCAGGGCGGCGCGGCCATCCTCAACAACACGGGCGACGACGTGTACCTCGTGTCGAATCGCCTGCTTGCGGCGACGGTCGTCCACAGCGTGACCTATCCGGCGACGGTCGGCGAAGGCCAGGTCTGGTCGTCGATTCCGAACGGATCGGCCAGCTTCGCGTGGCGCACGCCGACGCTGTGCGCCACGAACGGCGGCGCCGGCGACGTCATCCCGCCCGCGACGATCGCCGACCTCGAGGCCGACCCCGGCGATGCTCCCGGGGAGATCCGCCTCACCTGGACCGCACCCGGCGACGACGGTGCCGTGGGCACCGCGAGCGCCTACGCGATCAAGGTCTCGCACGATCCGATCACGGCCGGCAACTTCGACGCCGCGGCGGACATTGACCTGTGGATCGGCGAGTCGCCGCCGCTTGCCGCCGGCGCCCCGGAGACGCTGTTCGTCGCCGGGCTCGATCCCGACTCGACGTGGCACTTCGCGATCAAGACCCAGGACGACGTGCCGAACACGAGCGCGGTCTCCAATGACGCAAGCTCGCTCCCGCAGGCCGGCACGCTGCTGAATCCCGACCTCGGCTACAGCGCGTACTTCGGCAACCTGCACTCGCACTCGAGCTACTCGGACGGCGTGATGACTCCGGCCGACGCCTATGCGTTCGCCCGCCTCGGGGCGCCCACGCCGCTCGACTTCCTCGCCGTCACCGATCACAACCACTCGGGCGCGGGCATGCAGCTCGCGAGCTACGCGCTCGGCGCGGCCCAGGCCGCCGCCGCCAACAGCGACGGCGACTTCGTCGCGATCTGGGGCCAGGAGTGGGGCATCATCGCCACCGGCGGGCACGCCAACGTGTTCGAGGCGCCGACGCTGTTCGGCTGGGAGCCGGGCAACCACGACGTCTTCGTCGCCGAGGGTGACTACACCGGCCTGTACACGGCGTACGTCGCGAATCCGCCCGTGGGCTACCCCCCATTCATCGAGTGGTGCCACCCGGCGTCCGGCGATTTCAACGGCTACGCCTTCACCGCAGATGGACAGGAAGTCGTGAGCCTCATGGCCCTGATCACGGGCCCGGCGTTCTCGACGTCCGTGACGGAGTCCGACGTGGGCAGCACGACGGGGAACGAAATCCTGTTCCAGGAAGCGCTGCGCAAGGGCTATCGCGTCTCGCCCGCCGGCGACCAGGACAACCACAACGCGACGTGGGGCGCCGCCACCCAGACGCGCACCGTCGCGCTGGGCGCCGGCCGGACGAAGAGCGAGATCATGGGTGCGCTCGCCGCAGGCCGCAATTACGCCTCGCAGGACCACAACACGGTCGTCAAGTTCTCGGCCGACGGCCGACCGATGGGCTCGGCATGGACCACGGCCGAAGGGGTCGAGATCGCGGTCGAAGTGACCGATCCGGATCCCGGCGACGCAGTCTCCCAGATCGACCTGTTCCGTGGCATCACCGGCACGTCGAACGCGGTCGTCGTCGCCTCGAGCGACGGCAGTTCGAAGTTCGCGTGGCGCGAGCACGACGTATTCCCCGACGAGACGGAGGCGCACTACTACCTGCGCATCAAGATGAACGACAACGCGAACATCTGGACCGGCCCGGTCTACGTGACGTACGGCCCGGGCGGACCGACGACCGATGTCGGCGACGACACGCCGGGCGCCACGCTCGCGATGTCGGCGAGCCCGAACCCGATGATGGGGCGCGTGACGGCCTCGTTCGCGCTTCCCACGGCGGTCTCGCGCGGCCAGGTTATCGTCTACGACGCAGGCGGCCGGCGCGTGCGCACGCTGGTCGACGGGCCGATGGCGGCCGGGGGCCACCAGGTCGCCTGGACCGGGCTCAACGACAACGGCTCGGCAGTGCACTCGGGCGTCTACTTCATCCGGCTCGTGACCGGCGGGCACTCCGCCGTGCGGAAGATCCTGCTGATTCGCTAGGGCCAGCGGGCGGAATTGCATCGGGGTCGGTTCGGGGCGACATCGCCCAGGACCGACCCCGTCTCGTACTCGTCCGCCTTCCGATGGCGGACGCTACAGCGGAACCACAACCCCGAGGCGGAACTGGCTCTCCGAATACTTGACGCGAGCGCCGAGGCTCGGGCCCAATCCGCCGTCGGTCTTGGGATCGACTTCGACTTGAGGAGCTTTGGATCCTGGCCACAAGACCTCAACACGATCCACTTTGGCCTTGTCTCGCAAGCCAAAGTGCCGCACGGGGCTGCTTTGGGTGAGATATCCACCACT
>JANOEH010000078.1:0-4763 GCA_031413115.1 Candidatus Eiseniibacteriota bacterium
CCGCGCGAGGTCAACCACTGGCTCGGCCTGGCGCTGATGCAGATCGTGCTCGGCCTGGGGCTCACGGGCTATCTGTTGCCGTGGGACCAAAAGGGATTTTGGGCCACCAACGTGGCGACGAACCTGGCCACGCTCGTGCCGTTCGTCGGCGCGCAGCTTCAGCCCTCCCAGAGGAGGGGCCTGGCGGCGCCCGGTTCAGGGGCGTGCCCTGGATTCGCGGGTGCGGCGGTCGCCCCGGACGGGGGTGCGCTCCCTCCCAGGTCGAGGACGGGACCGGCGTCGGGCGACTCGTCGCGGTTACAGGCGCTCCAGACGACCGCGCTTCCGGCCGCACGCAGGCGCGCGAGCGCCTCGACCAGGGCCGCTCGACCGGGGGCATCCAGATAGGACGCCGGCTCGTCGAGCAGAAGCACCCGTGGGCGCGGAGCGATCGCGGCGGCCATGGCGAGGCGCTGTGCCTCGCCGCCCGACAGGTGCGCCGGGGCCGCGCCGCGCACAGCCTCGAGCCCGAGCCAGGCGATCACCTCATCGACGCGCGCCACGATGTCCGCCCGCGGCCAGCCCAGGTTTTCGAGGGGAAAGGCGATCTCGCGTTCGACCGCGTCGGTCAGGTGCTGGGTCGCAGGCTCCTGGAAGACCACGCCGACGTCGAGCCGCGCGGCGTGCCGCGTCGCGGCCGCGAATGGATCGCGCCCGCCGATCGAGACGCTCCCGGCCACCGGTGCGGCGAGCCCGGCGAGCGTGGCGAGCGTGGCGAGCAGCGCGGACTTCCCGCGGCCGTTGCCGCCGGTGATGGTGAGGAAGCCGCCGGGCTCGAGCGTGAAGTCGACGGGTCCGCATGCCGTCGGCTCGTCGGCCGCGCGCCCGGGGTGGGCGACGACGAGACCGCGGGCTGCGAGGAGGGGCGCCGCCACGGCCGTGCGGCTCAGCCGTGCGGAGTCGCGTCGAAGGCGCGCAACGCCGCGGCGGCGAGGGCATCGAGCGAGCGACCGCTGTCGTGCGCCAGCGCGGCGAGGCTCTCGTACTCGGGGCGGGCGCGGCGCGATCCGTCCGGCAGCAGGACCACCTTGAGGACGACATCGCCCTCGGGCAGGTGGACGACCGCCCGCTCACGCGGCAGTTCCAGCCGCTCGGCCCGGGTGCGGCGCAGCCCGATCGTGGGTGTCTGGGCGAAGAGGAACGCGGCCAGCCGATCGGCGTCCGCCGGGTCGCACAGCACCGTGAGCAGCACGCCCGGCCGCCCCTTCTTCATGCCGATCGCGGTGGTGTACGTGTCGCGCGCACCCTCCTCCAGCAGGCGCGCAGCCACGTGCGCCAGGACCTGCGGACTCGCGTCGTCGAGCGCGGTCTCGAGCACGACGACCTCGCGCCGCGTCGCCGGAGCCTCGCTCTCGCCGAGGAAGACGCGCAGCACGTTCGGCCGATCCGTCGGATCCCGCCCGCCCGCGCCCACCCCCTGCGCGGTGATGCAAAACGGCGGCGGCGATGCCCAGTCCTCGACCCACGTGGTCAGGAGCGCCGCGCCGGTCGGGGTCAGGCGCTCGCCCTCGAGCGGCGTCAGGTCGATCGGCGCCTTCGCCAGCGCGAGCAGCCGCGCGGTCGCGGGGGCGGGGACGGGCAGCACACCGTGCTCGGCGCGCACCGTCCCGCTGCCGACGGCGAGCGCGGTGGCGTGCACCCGTGTCACACCCAGCTCGGTCAGCGCGAGGCAGGCGCCGACGATGTCGATCAACGCATCTGCCGCGCCCACCTCATGGAAGTGCACCTGCTCGAGGCTCGTCCCGTGCACCTGCGCCTCGGCCTCGCCCAGGCGCGTGAACGCGGCGTGGGCACGGGCGCGGGCGACGGGCGGCAGGTCGGCCCGATCGAGGATCGCGCGCACGTCCTTCAAGTGGCGGTGCGTCTGCGCGCCCTCGACGCGCACGTCGATGCGGCAGGCACGGAAGGCGCCGCGGCGCACCTCGGAGCGCTCGAGCGTGACGCCTTCGAGCCCGAGCCGCGCGGGCAGGCCGGCGAGCGCGTCGAACGAGGCTCCCGCGTCGACGAGCGCGGCGAGCATCATGTCGCCTGAGGCTCCCGAGCCGGCATCGAACCACGCGAGCTTCATTTCACCCCCGTGCGATTGATCAGGTGCGCGGCGTAGCCCGCGCCGAAGCCGTTGTCGATGTTCACCACCGTGATCCCCGCCGCGCACGAGTTGAGCATGGCGAGCAGCGCGGCGAGGCCGCGGAAGTGGGCGCCGTAGCCGACGCTGGTCGGCACGGCGACGACGGGCCGGGAGAGCAAACCCTGCACCACGCCGGGCAACGCGCCCTCCATCCCGGCGACGACCACGATGACCCGTGCACGACGCAGCAACGGCAGCCGCGGGACGAGGCGATGAAGCCCGGCCACGCCGACGTCGTTGACGCGCTCGACCCGCGAGCCGAGCGCGATCAGCGTCTCGGCGGCCTCGTCGGCGACGGGCAGGTCGGCCGTGCCCGCCGCGACGACGGCAACGCGGCCGGTGGCGCGCGGTGGCGCGCCGATGCGCACCGTGCGCGCGCGCGCGTTCACGTGCACGGGAGCGAGCGCCTTTGCACCCTCCGGAGCGAACGCCGCGACGAGCGCTTCCTGCAAGGCGGGCATGGCGCGCGTGACGAGGACGCGGCCGTGGCGCGCGTGCAGGCGTCGGGCGATGGCCACGGCCTGCGTGGGCGACTTCCCCTGCCCGAAGACGACCTCGGGGGCGCCGCAGCGCAGTACCCGGTCATGATCGAGCACGGCGTCGGGCAGCCCATCGGCGGCGGCGTCGAGCAACGCATCGACGGCCGCGTCGAACGGCACGCCGGCAGGACCGAGGCCGCGCAGCAGGCGATCGGCGGCGCGGGCCCGGCCCATGCGGACGGCGCGCTTCACGATTCCTGGGCGGCCAGCGACGCGGCCTCGGCGGCGCCGTCGTCGTCGACCGGGAACGGATCGGCCTCGAGCGGCGCGGCGGCACGCGGCGCCAGCCCGCCCGGCAGGTCGGCGATGCCGCGCGCCTCGAGGTCGGCCAGGTACTCGGCCGCCAGCGCCTCGAGTTCCTCCAGCGAGGCGATACGCTGCCCGCGCTCCTTGAACGGCACGGCATGCGGCAGGCCCTTCACGTACCAGGCGACGTGCTTCTTGATCTCGTTGGTGGCATGCCGCGGATTCATGATCGTGCACGCCAGGCGGTACTGGCGCAGCAGCGCGCCAAGCCGCTCGCGCGGCGTCGCCGCCGGCAGCACGACGCCGTGCTCGAGCAACGCACGCGTCTCGCGGAAGATCCAAGGATTGCCGAACGACCCGCGGCCCACCATCACCGCGTCGCACCCGGTCTCGTCGAGCATGCGCTTCGCCGCCGCGGCCGACATCACGTCGCCATTGCCGACCAGCGGGATCGACACCTTCTGCTTGGCCTCGCGGATCACGTTCCAGTCGGCGAGACCCTCGAACTTCTGCGCCCGCGTCCGCGCATGGATCGCGATCATGGCGACACCGCACTGCTCGAGCCGCTGCGCCACCTCGACGCCGTTCTTGTGGTCGTTGTCCCAGCCGCAGCGCGTCTTCGCCGTGACGGGCAGGCTCGAGGCGTCGACCACGGCGCGCACCATGTCCTCGAGCAGCGGGAGGTTGCACAAGAGGGCCGCCCCCGCCTCGCGGGTCACCACCTTGTGCACCGGGCAGCCGATGTTGATGTCGATGAAGTCGGGCCGCAGTTCGGACGGCCGTGCCGCGACGTAGGCCGCCGCCGCGGCCATGACGGCCGGATCCGAGCCGAACAGCTGCACGCCGACCGGCCGCTCCTCGGGGAAGAAGTAGAGGTAGTCGAGGGTCTTCTGGCTGCCGCGAATCAGCCCGTCCGAGGAGACCAGCTCGGAGCACACCCACGCCGCCCCCTGCTCGCGACAGAGCAGGCGGAATGGCGCGTCGCTCACGCCCGCCAGGGGCGCGAGGAACACCGGCGCTTCGACCTCGATGTGGGCGATGCGAAGACTCATGGGGACTCCACCAGCGACAGGCCCTCGGCGCGGGCCACGTCGGCGAAACTCGTGAACGGTCGCGCCGGGATTCCCTCAGCGACGCAGTAGGTCAGCAGGTCGTCCTTGGCGTAGACGACGTCGGCGCGCGGCGCCGCACAGCGATCGGACAGCCCGTCGCCGACGAACACGATGCGCCCGTGCGCCGGCGCCAGCGCGGCGAGGACGGCGCCCTTGCACGTGCCGCAACGGCCGCAGCCCTCCCCCGGCGGCGTGCCGAAACTCGGCTCGAGCCGCCCGGCGACCAAGCGCGCGTCGTTCGAGCGCACATGCACCCCGGCGAGGCCGTGCCGGTCGAGCAGCGGGCGGATGTAGAGCAGCAGGCCGTCCGACGCGATCGTCACCTCGTCGCCCGCAGCCCGCACCGCGGTGACGAACGGCGCGAACGCCGGGTCGAGGGCGTGGGCGTCGACGAACGCGGCGAGGCGCGGCACGTCGATGTCGACCAGCGCGCACTCGCGGGCCAGCACTTCGCGCCCGCCCAGCGTGCCCGCGAACCACTCGTCGATGATCGCCGCCCACGCCACGGGGTCGGTCGTGAACGTGCGAAAAAAGCGGTTGCCGACGTCGGCGAGCGCCACCGTGCCGTCGAAGTCACACACGTACATCGTCCCGGTGCCGGTGGCGTGGTGGGGGACTGCCGGCGGCTCAGACATTCGTCGCTTTCTCTGCGGCCTGCGGCCGCACAGAAAGCTCCTCAACTCGCCGGCGGCAACTTCA
>JANOEH010000079.1:0-2193 GCA_031413115.1 Candidatus Eiseniibacteriota bacterium
TGGTTGAACATCGAGTCGATGATGTGGATGAACGCCTCGTAGCAGGAGAAGAACCCGTGGCGCCCGGTGAGGAGATAGCCCTCGAGCCAGCCTTCGCACAGGTGCTCGCTCAGCACCTCGAGCACGCGGCCGTCGGCTGACAGGCGATCGTCGTCCTTCGTGATCGGTTCAGTGGTCATGCGGTTCTCGACCTCGAACACCGGGTTCCAGCGGTTCGACGCCGTCTCGTCCGGGCTGAACACGCGGAAGTTGCGGTGATCGGCGTTCCGCTTCATCACGTCGCGGATGTAGGCGCCCTGGACGCGTGTCGACTCGGCATCGACGGCGCCGGGCGCGGACACGGTCACGGCGTAGGCGCGAAAGTCCGGCAGCCGGAGGTCGCGCAGGAGCGCCCCGCCGTTGGCGTGCGGATTCGCGCCCATCCGCCGCTCGCCTGCCGGCGCGAGGCCCAGGATCTCGGGGCGGGGCCGGCCGTCGGCGTCGAACAGCTCGCGCGGCTTGTAGCTCTTCATCCAGCGTTCGAGCTGCGCGATCCTCTCGGGATGGTGGTGCACGTCGGCGAGCGGGACCTGGTGCGCGCGAAACGTACCCTCGACCTGCTTGCCGTCGACCTTTGCGGGCCCGGTCCACCCCTTCGGGCTGACCAGCACGATCATCGGCCAACGCGGACGCACGGTGCGTCCGGCGCGCCCGCCGGCGCGGCGAGCCGCCTTCTGCGCCCCTGCGATCGCGTCGAACGCGCGGTCCATCGCGCGCGCCATCGCGCGATGCGCGGGCAGCGGATCGTCGGCGTCGACGAAGATCGGATCCCAGCCGCAGCCCGTGAGATACGCGGCCAGTTCGGGCCGGGGGATGCGCGCAAGCACCGTCGGCCCGGCGATCTTCGCGCCGTTCAGGTGCAGGATGGGCAGCACCGCGCCGTCGCGCGCGGGGTTCAGGAACTTGTTCGAGTGCCAGCTGGCGGCCAGCGGCCCGGTCTCGGCCTCGCCGTCGCCGATCACGCAGGCGACGACGAGATCGGGATTGTCGAACGCCGCGCCGAACGCGTGCACGAGCGCGTAGCCCAGCTCGCCGCCCTCGTGGATCGAGCCCGGCGTCTCGGGTGCGACGTGGCTCGGGATCCCCCCCGGGAACGAGAACTGGGTGAACAGCCGCTTCATCCCCTCTTCGTCCTGCGACACATCGGGGTACACCTCGCTGTAGACGCCCTCGAGCCAGGTGTTGGCGACCATGCCCGGACCACCGTGCCCGGGACCGCAGACGTACAGCACGCCCAGGTCGCGCTCGACGATGATGCGATTGAGGTGGACGTAGACGAAGTTCAGCCCCGGCGTCGTGCCCCAGTGTCCGAGCAGGCGCGGCTTGATGTCCTCGACGGTCAGCGGTCGGCGCAGGAGTGCGTTGTCGTAGAGGTAGATCTGGCCGACCGAGAGATAGTTCGCCGCGCGCCACCATGCGTCCATGCGGCGGAGGAGAGCGGGGCCGGGTGCGGAGCGTCGAATCGTCATGGTTCTCTTTTCAGAGTGAGGAGTCATCGGGGCCCTCCGAAGAATCGACGCGGTGCATGCGGGCGAGGAGCCGTTGCGTTTCTTCGAGCCATTCGATCTTCAGCCACAGGGGCAGCGCCGCGATCCGACGCCGCTGCGCCTCGGCGTGGCCGTCGAAGCCGGGATCCCAACCCGACGCGTCGGGCGGCTTCGGGTCGGATCCGCTCACGAGCCGTCCGCCGCACCCCGGTCGTCCATCGACTCGAGAATACGCGCGTCGTCGAGGTCGACGGGACGACCGGCAAGCCGCTTCATCCCGATCAGATCCGCACGCGATACGAACGTGGCGCTGACGGCGGGCGCGACTTCGAACCGAGCCGCACGTCGGTACACGACGTCGAAATCGAACGGGGCCGCGACGAACAGGTCGACCTCGGTCGCGGAGTGCGCCGGGCTGGAGAGCGAAAAGACGGTCAGTCCCTTCGTCGCGACCCAATCGTCCCGCCGGGCCGGGTCGGCAAACTCCCGGATCGGCACGGGGGCCCGGGGCCGGTAGTCGAGGGCGGCGAGAGCTTCGACCGCCCGCAACACATTGTCCGGGTCGAGATCGAGGACCAGGTCGACATCACCGGTGAAGCGCGCGTGGCCGTGTGCGACGACCGCCAGGCCCCCGACAACGAGGTAGCGCACGTTCGCATCGTTGAGG
>JANOEH010000080.1:0-3419 GCA_031413115.1 Candidatus Eiseniibacteriota bacterium
TGAAGATCGAGAAGACGACCATGTTCCTCATCCTCGCCCTGATCGTGCTCGTCGCCGCGCTCAACATCGTGAGCACGCTCATCCTGCTGGCCATGGAGAAGCGCCACGACGTCGGTGCGCTGCTGGCGATGGGGGCCTCGCAGGGCGACATCGTGCGGGTCTTCCTCGTCGCCGGGCTCGGGATCGGGGCGATCGGCACGGTGCTGGGCGCGGCGCTGGGCCTCGCCGGCTGCTGGGCGCTGGCGCGCTTCCGCTTCATCGACATCCCGAGCGATGTCTACTTCCTCTCCACGCTGCCGGTGAGGGTCGAGGCGGGGGACGTGGTTCTCGTCGTCGGCATCACCCTGCTCCTGTGCCTGGCGGCGGCGGGCTACCCGGCGTGGTGGGCGTCGCGGCGCACGCCCGTCGACTCGCTGAGGAAGGCATGACCGACGCCCGCGTGCCGCGGCCACCCGTGCTTGCCGTGCGGGGAGTGGAAAAGTCGTATCCGCTCCCCGACGGCGATCGCCTGGCCGTGCTCTGCGGCGTCGACCTCGAGGTCGCCCCCGGCGAGGTCGTCGTTCTGCTCGGCGCCTCGGGCAGCGGCAAGAGCACGCTCCTGCACATCGTGGGCAGCCTCGACACGCCCGACGCCGGCAGCGTGTGGATCGACGGGCGCGACCTGTTTGCCTGCGGACCGACGGAACTGGCGCGCTTCCGCTCGCGCACGCTCGGCTTCGTCTTCCAGTTCCATCACCTGTTGCCCGAATTCGATGCGCTCGAGAACGTGATGATGCCCGGCCGCCTGGCTCGCCGCCCCGAGGCCGAGGTGCGCCGCGACGCGCTCGCCGCGCTCGATCGCGTGGGCCTCGCGGCCCGCGCGACGCACAAACCCGGGGAGCTCTCGGGCGGCGAGGCACAGCGCGTCGCGGTGGCGCGGGCCCTGATCAACCGGCCCCGCCTGCTGCTGGCGGATGAGCCGTCGGGCAACCTGGACCGCGAGAACGCCGACCGCCTCCATGCCCTCCTCGTCGAAGTGGCGCAAGATGGTCCCGCGGTTCTGGTTGCGACCCACAACGAAAGGCTTTCGGCGCTCGCGGACAGCGTGCTAACTTTGGATGCAGGAAGGACATCCCGGCGCGGCCAGGCCGGAAGGATCCGGGGGACGCTCTCTGCGGAGGGAGGCCCGAACGCCGATGCAATGTCAGAGCTGCCATAAGAATCCAGCCCAGCTGCACTTCACGAACGTCCAGGACAACCGGATGACGGAAGTGCACCTCTGTCGCGCCTGCGCGGAGGAGCGGGGACTCGTCGGCGTTGCTGCGACGCCCAAGTTCTCGATCGCCGACCTGCTGGCAACGATGGTGGACAAGATGTCCACCACCGAGGAGGAGCGCGTGGGTCCGGTGCAGTGCCCCTCCTGCGGCATGCACTACTCGGCGTTCAAGGACACGGGGCGTCTCGGGTGCGCGGACTGCTACGTCGCTTTCCAGAGCAAGCTGCGCCCGCTCCTGCGCCGGATCCACGGTTCCACCCGCCATGTCGGCAAGTTGCCGATCCACGCCGAAGCCGCCCCTTCGCCCGCCCGTGCCCTGTCGCACCTGTACGACGACCTGCAGCGCGCGGTCGAGCGCGAGGATTTCGAGAGCGCGGCCGAGATCCGCGACCGCATCAAGGGACTCGAGAAGCAGCAGGGCGCGGCGACCGGCCCGGCGGAGGCGTGATGGATCTCGACACCCTGGCCAGGAACCCTGGCCCCTGGCTCGACGGCAGCGGCCCGCGGGCGGACCTCGTCGTCTCGACGCGCGTGCGGCTGGCCCGCAATCTGCGTGGCGTGCCGTTCTCGCATCGCGCCCGCGACGAGCAGCTCGTTGGCGTGCTCGGCGCGGTCGAGCGGGCGGCGAGGGACTCCGCGTCATTCGCCGGAGGCGGCCTGCTGCGCATGCACGAGCTGACCCCGATCGAACGTCAGTTCCTGGTCGAGCGGCACCTCGTCTCGCACGAACTGTCCGACGGCGCCCGCCCGCGCGGCCTCTACATCGGGCCGAGCGAGCGTCTGTCGGTGATGGTCAACGAGGAGGATCACGTCCGGCTGCAGGCTCTGTGCTCGGGATTCCAGCTGGCCGAGGCGTGGGCCGTGGCCGAGCACGCCGACGAGGAGCTCGAAGCCGCCCTCGAGTACGCGTTCACCGACGAGCTGGGTTACCTCACCGCCTGCCCGACGAACGTCGGGACCGGGATGCGCGCCTCGGTGCTCATCCACCTGCCGGCGCTCGTGTTGACCAAGCAGATCGACAAGGTGCTCAAGTCGGTCATGCAGGTCGGGCTCGCGGTGCGCGGCTTCTACGGCGAGGGGTCCGACGTGATGGGCAACCTGTTCCAGCTTTCGAACCAGACGACGCTCGGCCACAGCGAACAGGAGAGCATCGAGAGCCTCGACCGCGTCACCCGCCAGATCCTCGACTACGAGGAGCGGGCGCGCGACGTGATGCTGCGCGACGCCCGCACCCAGATCGAGGACAAGGTCTGGCGCGCCTATGGAAGCCTGCGATACGGCCGGAACATGTCGAGCCAGGAAGTGATCAACCTCTGTTCCGCGATCCGCCTCGGGGTGGCGCTCGGGTTTGCCGGGTTACCGCCGCTGGCCGTGGTCAACGAATTGCTCGTCTTCACCCAGCCCGCGCACCTGCAGCGCGGCGCCGGCCGCGCCCTCGAGGCGCCTGAACGGAATCTTCTTCGCGCCGAACTCGTGCGGGCCCGACTGGAGCACGCGATTTCCGAAACCGGCGAAGGCGGACGCGGGTAGCACCCGCGAGGAGGCCCAGGGTCATGCACGACAAATTTACCGAACGGGTTCGGAAGGTCATCTACCTGGCGCGCGAAGAGGCGGCCCGGCTGCAGCACGACTACATCGGCACCGAGCACCTCCTGCTCGGCGTCATCCGCGAGGGCGAGGGGATCGCCGCCACGGTGCTCAACAACCTCGGCGTCGATCTGGACCACATCCGCCAGGCGGTCGAGAACATGGTTTCGTCTTCGGGTGGCACGATGACGATCGGCGAGATCCCGTTTACCCCGCGGGCCAAGCGCGTACTCGAGCTGGCCGTCGAGGAGGCGCGCTCGCTCGGCCACAACTACGTTGGCACCGAGCACCTGCTCCTCGGACTGATCCGCGAAGGCGAAGGCGTGGCCGCCAAGGTCCTGCTCGAACTCGGCGTGGACCGCAAGCGCGTGCGCGAAGAGACGCTCAAGCTGCTCGGCGGAACGCCGACCAACACCTCCGCGGACCGCGAGGAGCGGCCCGAGACACCGGCCCTCAACCAGTTCGGCCGCGACCTCACCGCGCTTGCCCGCGAGGGCAAACTCGACCCGGTGATCGGCCGCGAAAACGAGATCGAGCGCGTCGTCCAGGTCCTGTCGCGGCGCAAGAAGAACAACCC
>JANOEH010000081.1:0-23962 GCA_031413115.1 Candidatus Eiseniibacteriota bacterium
ATCCTTCGCCTTCCACGCGTTCACTTCCTCGTCGGTCCGGTAGTTCGCCGGATCGATCTCGGAGTTGCCGTAACAGCGATAGGTCTTGCCCTCGATCAGCGTCGGGCCGCCGCCGTTGCGCGCGCGATCGATCGCCTTGGACGCCGTCGCGTAGACCTCGACCACATCGTTGCCGTCGATCGTGATGCCGGGCATGCCGTACGCCTTCGCGCGTTCGGACAGGTCCGTCAGCGCGGTCGACATGTGCAGCGGAACCGACTCGGCCCACAGGTTGTTCTGGATGATGTAGACGGCCGGGAGCTTCTGCACGGCCGCGAAGTTGAGCGCCTTGTGGAAGTCGCCGCGCGCGGTGCCACCGTCGCCGGTGTAGGCGAGCGCGATCAGGCCGTTCTTCTGCATCTTGTAGGCGAGTGCGACGCCCGTCGCGACGACGTACTGCGCGGCGACGGTCGACGCGGGCGTGAGCACGCGCAGCGGCGCGTAGCCATAGTGGCACGGATGCGACTTGCCGCGATCCGGCGAGGAGGCACGCGCGAGGATCTGGGCGAAGATCACGTCCGTCGGCACGCCCTTGCCCACCGAGGCGGGCAACTCGCGGTGCGACGGCCCGATGAAGTCGAGCTCCTGCAGCAGGAACGCCGGGACGAGCGTGATCGCCTCCTGCCCGACCGCGGTGTACATGTTGCCGAGCATGCGGCCCTGGCGGAACAGCTTGCGCCCACGCTCGTCGATGAGGCGCGAGGTCCACAGGCGGCGATAGAGCAGGCGGATGCGATCCTCGGGCAGGTCGAGACGGCTCAGGCCGCTCGTTGCCGACTTGGTACGGGTGTTCACCGAGGCCCCCTTTCGTG
The DNA here is from genome assembly GCA_031413115.1 of Candidatus Eiseniibacteriota bacterium. Lineage (GTDB taxonomy): Bacteria > Eisenbacteria > RBG-16-71-46 > RBG-16-71-46 > DASYSL01 > JANPEF01. Next base: position 852 of record JANOEH010000081.1, read on the forward strand.
GGTCTGCGTCGGGTCGGGATGCGCGGAGGCGACCGGGCGAACGGCGCCCGGTGCGGGTCGGCAGGGAGATCCGGAGGGGAAGCTGCCGCGCGACATCTGCAAGGTCGACCGCAGTCTACGGGAGGCTAGGGGGACGGGCAAGGGGGGCGTTCGAGCCTGCCGTTCGAGCTCGTCCGGCCCCCTCCCGGCGACGATCGCTACGGCTTGGCGATCGGGAACAGGAACGAGGCGTTGAGCCGGTACGTGTCCTCGGGCGCTCCGTCCGGCTTGACCGCATTGTGGTAGTAGAACATGCCCAACTGGATCGGTTGCTTGCCGATCGCCGTCACCTTCGAGACACCCCCGCCGACGGGCACCGTCCACTCCTGGCCACTCGCCGCCTCCCAGTTCGCCGTGATCCCGGGCGACGTCCCGATCGTCCACGCATTGGGCAGGTTGTAGTTGAAGAACGGCTGGATGAACGAGCGGCTGTAGTCGCCGCTGTCCTCCGTCCCCGAGACCTTCCAGACCTGGTTCGCCAGCACGCCGGTCACGATCGGCCCCGGCATGGCGAGCAGCACCGCCGTCGGTCCCAGCCCGAACACACCGGTGCGCGCCAGGTCATTCGTCGCCGTCGGCAGCGAGAGCACCGGGCCCACACCCCAGATGATGCTGCCGGGGCTCTTCGGCGTGAGGAAGAGCTGGGTCTGGATATCGCCGATGCCGGTCGCACGGTCGCCGATCCCGTTCGCGCCGACGCTACCGGGCACCGGGATGTTGAGGATGGGCACGACCGGGCGCGCGATCAGGTTCCACTTCGTGTTGATGCCGAGCGGAAACACCGGCTGGAAGTTCAGGTTGTACAGCGCGCGGTTTCCGAGGTTGCCGCCGCTCGACCAGTTGAACTGGAAGGGCACGGACGTCAGGTCGCCGACCGGGTTCTGCGTCTTCTTCGCGAGCTCGCCGGCTTCCTGGGCGTGTGCGGGCGCGGCTGCGATCGAAACCGTGAGCGCGACGGAGAGCAGGACGACGGTGCGGGGCAGGGCGATGGAAACCACGGGACCTCCACGAGGGATTGGTGCGCGAACCGTCGGCTTCGCGAGTTGATGCAGCACGCTACTCTCATGCATCCAGAGGCGTGCTGCAAGCATTGGAAGTCCGTGGTCGGAGGGACTGGAGCGCGCTCTCGCTCAGGCTGCCTCCCCGATTGCCGGAGCTGCGTGCAGCGTCTCCGGTGCGATGTCCGCACCATTCGGCCAGGCCACCGTGCCGCCCTCGATCCGGAACGTCTTGAAGAACGCGGGCTCCATCAGAGGCACGAAGACGGGGCCGTGGAGGTACGGCCTGAAATCAACGGTCTTCTCGACACCGTCGTCGAAACGAAGGTGAATGCAGAAGTCGCCGCGAAAGTCCGCGGCGGTCACGAAGGGGATGGGTTTCATCGCCAGTCACTCCAGGGGCTCGATGGAGAGCATCGGCCGCCCCTCTCTTGAGTTGGCCCAGTTGAGCTCGAGCTCATCGCGGTGCGCCTGCGCCCACTCGCGAATGAGTCGTCGGGCAACACGCGACCGGATCTCGCCGGAGAGCGTTTCCCCCAGCAGACTGAAGCTCGCTCGATCCCCGCCAAACTCCGCGTGAAAGTGAGCCGGGGAATGATCCTCGTAGTACATCCGCACAACGATGCCGAAGAACACGGAGATGACGGGCACGGGCGACTTCCGCGAGGGCAGAATCGCGGGGGCCCTGATCGATCTTCGCGCCCCGGTCGTTTCCCGTCAACCCTCACGTGCTCGAACCAATGGGGCTGACTCGACCCGCTCCTCGCCGATCGTGATCGCGCTGCCGAGCGACGCGAGCACTGGCTCGACCGCACCGCCCGCCGCCGCATGCACCAACGCCAGCGTCTCACCAGCCTTCACCACATCGCCAACCTTCTTCTCGAACACGATACCCACCGCGGGGTCGATGCGATCCGCGGCGGCGCGCCGCCCGCCGCCCAGCGCGACGATCACTTCGCCGACGGCGTAGGCGTCAATCGAAGTCAGATATCCGTCCCGCTGCGCCAGCAGTGGGACGAGCCTTGGCGCGCGTGCGAGGTGCTTGTCCGGCTCGTCCACCGCCCGCGGATCGCCACCCTGCGCCTCGACCACGCGGCGGAACAATGCGAGCGCGTCGCCGGAGTCCAGCCCGCGCGAAGCGCGGGTCTTTGCCGCGGATGCATCGTCATCGATCCCGGCGAGCATGAGCATCTCGGCCGCGAGCACCAGTGTCAGTTCGCGCACGTCGGCGGGGCCGCCTCCGCGCAGGACGTCGAGCGACTCCTTGACCTCGAGTGCGTTCCCGACCGCGAGGCCCAGGGGCTGATCCATCGCGGTCACGAGCGCGGTCGCGCGCTTGCCCATGCGCTGCGACACCGCGATCAGGCGCTCGGCGAGGGTGCGCGAGTCCTCGAACGCGCGCATGAACGCGCCCTTGCCGGTCTTGACGTCGAAGACGACAGCCTGCGTGCCGGAGGCATATTTCTTGGAGAGAATGCTCGCGACGATCAACGGGATCGTCTCGACGGTCGCGGTGACGTCGCGCAGCGAGTACAGGACACCGTCGGCCGGCGCCAGTTCGGACGTCTGCGCGCCGAAGGCGAGCTTCAGCTTGCGTGTCTGCGCCTTGAACGCCTCGACGCTCAGGCGCGGATCGAAGCCCGGGATCGACTCGAGCTTGTCGAGCGTACCGCCGGTGTGCCCGAGGCCGCGACCCGAGATCATGGGCACGTACGCGCCGCAGGCGGCGACGAGCGGCGCCAGCGGCAGCGAGATCTTGTCGCCGACGCCCCCGGTCGAGTGCTTGTCGACCGTGGGCCCGGGCAGGTCGGTGAACTCGATCACCGTGCCCGAACGCATCATCGCGTCGGTCAGGGCAAAGGTCTCCTCGTCGTCGAGCGGGCGAAAGAACGCGGCCATGAGCCACGCGGTGACCTGGTAGGGCTCGATCGTCTTCGTGGTGACGGCCTGGACGAAGCCGCGGATCTCGTCGCCACCGTGACGCTCGCCGTCGCGGCGGGCGCGGATGAAGCGGCGGGCGTCAAAGGCAGGGCCTGCGGCCGACATCAGTACCCGCCCGTGACCGTCTCGCCGCGCACGATCTTGATCGACGCGCTGGTGCCGAGGCGCGTCGCGCCGGCCTCGATCATCTTCTTCGCGTCCTCCTGGGTGCGGATGCCGCCGGCGGCCTTGATGCCCATGTCCGAACCGACGACCGCGCGCATCAGCTTCACGTCCTCGAGCGTGGCGCCCCCCCCGGCGAAGCCGGTCGAGGTCTTCACGAAGTCGGCGCCCGCGGCCTTCGACAGCGAACAGCCGGCGATCTTCTCCTCGGTCGTGAGCAGTGTCATCTCGAGGATGACCTTGGACACGACGTGTGGCCCGCACGCGTCGACGACCGCCCGGATGTCGCGCTCGACCTTCGCGTGGTCGTGCGACTTGAGCGCGCCGATGTCGATCACCATGTCGATCTCGCGTGCGCCATCCTGGATGGCGCGGCGGGTCTCGTAGGCCTTCACCTCGGAGAGGTGCGCGCCCAGCGGGAAGCCGACGACCGTGCACACTTTCACGGACGAGTCGCGCAGCAACTCGGCGCAGAGCGCGACATAGGTCGGGTTGACGCACACGGAGGCGAAGCAATTCTCTGCCGCTTCGCGACAGAGGACACGAATCTCGTCGACCGTCGTTTCGGGCTTGAGCAACGTGTGATCGATCCGCGCGCTGATCCCTGTTTCGTCGGATGGACAGAAGCCCGGGGACGACGACACGCGGGTCGCGCCGGACTCGAACGCATTCCTCACCTCGATCGCACAGTGCTCCGCACACGGGCCCCACGCATCGCAGCGCGGGCAGCCCGGCGCACCAGCCGCACCGCGCGGTGCAGCGGCGTAGGCGTGCATCGCCGCGGCGGCAGCACCGGGGGCGGCGGCGCCGCCCGACATCTCGGCGAGGACGAGGCGGGTGATGCGCTCGACGAGCGCGGTGCGATCGAGGTCGGTCATCGGCTCAAGCTCCCGGTTCGAAGCGGCGGAACGCGAACGGCATCAGTGCGCCGAGCGTGAGCCGCTGGGTGCGCCCCGGCTTCTGCGTCGTGGCGAGGAGCACCGTCAGCTCGTCGGCGCCGAACTCGAGCAGCACCTGCCGGCACGCGCCGCACGGCGGCGTGGGCTCGGGCGCCTTGCTCACGATGGCGATCGCCTCGAACGCGCGCTCGCCGGCGGCGACCGCGGCGAAGATCGCGTTGCGCTCGGCGCACATCGACAGCCCGAGCGACGCGTTCTCGACGTTGGCACCGCGATACACGCGGCCGGCCGGGGTGCGCAGCGCGGCGCCCACCGGGAAGCGCGAGTACGGCGCGTACGCCTGGGCGAGCGCGCCCGTCGCCTCGGCGACCAGCGACGCCTCGTCCGGAACCGCCGTCTCGCCGCGCTCGATCATGCGTTCTCCTGGTGGAAGGCCGCGGGAACGTCGTCGGGATCCATCGACCCGACCAGCGTGACCACGCGCCACGGCCGGCCGTCGCGCAGGTAGACGCGCGTGACCCGCTTGCCGATCGTGCACAGCACTTCGTAGGGCAGCGTCTCGCTCCAGCCCGCCAGTTCCTCGATCGGGATCGAGCCGCCGTCGCCGGTCCCGAAGAGTACCACGGGATCGCCGGGCTGCGGGGTGCGGCCCGTCGCCAGCGCGAGGTCCGTGAGGTCGACCATCGTCAGGTCCATCGTGACGCGGCCCACGATCGGCGCACGCCGCCCGCCCACGAGCATCGCGCCTCGATTCGAGCACAGCCACGAGTAGCCATGTCCGTAGCCCACGGGCACCACGCCGATGAGGCTCTCGCGCGCCGTGGTGAACGTGCGGCCATAGGAAATGGAGCGGCCTGCGCGCATACGCCGCACCTGGACCAGGCGCGAGCGGAAGGCCATCGCGGGCTTGATTCCGGCGACAGCCGAGCTTTGGGCATTCGGTGGGATCGTGCCGTATGCCACGAGGCCCGGCCGCACGAGATCAAACCGCCCCTCGGGCAATCTCAGCGTGCCGGCCGAGTTCGCGGCGTGCACGAACGGCGGCGTGAGCCCACGCGCCTCGAGTGCGGCAAGCACTTGTTCAAAGCGGGTGATTTGATTCCGGGCGAAGCCAATTTCCGACGCGTCCGCGTCGGGGAAGTGCGTGTACACGGAGCCGATGCGCAGCCCCGGCAGCGCATCGACCGCCGTGAGGAAATCCACCGCCTCCGTCGCATCGACACCGGTCCGCCCCATTCCCGTGTCGACCTCGACATGCACGCGCACCGGCCCCGCGCCGTCACGCACCGCGGCCGAGAGCGCGCGCGCGAAGTCGAGCGACGGCAGCGTCGGCTCGAGACGATGCGTCAGTGCGAGCGGAATCTCGCTGGGCAACAGCGGCGACAACACCCAGATGTCGGCCGTGATCCCCGCATCGCGCAGTTGAATGCCTTCGTGGAGGGTCGCAACCCCGAACTGACGCACGCCGCGTGCGGCGGCCGCGCGGGCAACCTCGACGGCACCGTGCCCATAGGCATCGGCCTTGACCACGAGCAGGATTTCGCGCTCGGCGCCGATGTCCCGGCGGATCGCATCGAGGTTGGCATCGAGGATGTCGAGGTCGACTTCGACCCACGTCGAGAACGGCACAGGACCTCCGGCAGGCAGTACGGCACGCGCGTCGGCAGTCTACGGGCGGCCCCCGCCGGCGGCAAGCAGGCGGGACGGCGCGGCGGGCGCGGCGGGCCGCCGCAGGCGACAGGCCCCGCCCGGTCGCGATTGCCGCGCGTCGAGCGGCTCGGCTATCCTGCGGGCATGAACCCCAAGTTGCCAGCCGCGCCCGCCACCCCTGCCACCCCCGCCGCCTCCCCCGATCCCGGCTTCCAGGAACTGCGCGACGTTCTGCGCCGGCTGCGCGGCCCCGACGGCTGCCCGTGGGACCGCGAGCAGACCCTCTCGACGCTGACGCCCTACCTGATCGAGGAGGCCTACGAGATCCTCGACGCCGTCGCCAAGGGCGACGCCGACGAGACCGCCGAGGAACTGGGCGACACGCTGTTCCTCGTCATCTCGTGCGCCGACATGCTCGCCGAGACCAGCCCGCACTCCTTCGACTCGCTCTGCCGCGCCACCGCCGCCAAGCTGCGCCGCCGGCATCCGCACGTGTTCGGGGATGCGACGGTGAAGACGGCCAGTGCGTCCCAACGCCAGTGGCAGGAAATCAAACAAGAGGAGCAGAACTCGCGCTCGCTCCTGGGCAAGATGCCGGCGTCTTTACCATCCCTGACCGCCGCGTTCCGGACGCAGGAGAAGGCGGCGTCGGTCGGGTTTGACTGGCCCGAGGTCGCGCAGGTCGTCGCCAAGGTCGAAGAAGAACTCGAAGAGGTGCGCGAGGAACTCGCGCTTCGCGGGAATGACACCGGCCCCGGCCACGCCCGCCTTGCCGCCGAACTCGGCGACCTGCTGTTCGCCGTCACGAACCTGGCGCGCTTCGTGCGCGTCGACCCCGAGCGCGAGTTGCGGGCGACCGTGTCGCGCTTCCGCTCGCGCTTCCAGCACATCGAGGACGAACTCGAGAAGAAGGGATCGCACCCCACGCGCGCCACGCTCGAAGAGATGGACGCGCTGTGGGACGAGGCGAAGTCCCTGGAGCAAGACCGATGAACGTCACGCCCCCGAAGGACCGCACCTCCGCCCTGGTCATTTCGCTGGTGCTCGGCTTGGTCCAGGCCGCCTACCTGCAGCTTGGCAAGATCGCCAACCCGGCCACCGGGAAAGTCGACGAGCCGCAGCTCGACGCCGCCCGCATCACGATCGACACGATCGCCGCGCTCGAGGAGCGCACCCGCGGCAACCGCAGCGACGAGGAGACCCAGGTCATGGAGCGCGCCCTGACCGAGCTGCGGATGAACTACGTCGACGAGGTGAAGAAGCGGGCGGCGGGGGCACTGGCGGCGGCGACATCAGCGGCGCCGCCGGAGGGCGGCCCGGCGAGCGGGACGCAGGCGGGCTGAGCGATTTCTCGGGCGGGGTTCGCGTGGGAGCTCCCTGCCACGCCCCCGGCAACTGATCAACTGGTTCCGGAACCAGTTCAGCACTTGGGTTTGAACGCACTCCCAAATCATTCTGATAAAACATTTTACACAAGACAGCCGCACTCATTACCCGGGCGCAAGTTGGTCGCGATGACCTATCCTAGGGATACGCGGCAGCGGCCCTGGCCAACTTCGTGTCCGGATAGAGTCCGACCAGTCGACGCAAGAGTGGGCGACCTTCGGCCGCCGGCATGTCCGCCATGAAGCGATCGAGCGCCCACACCCCGAAGCAGGTGTTGTGGAAGCTGGCAAAGATCCGGTCGAGCCAGATGCCCGGTTCGTCGGCGTAGGCCCGCGTGTGCATGCGCACCCGCCAGAGCCCGGCGTAGATCGAGGTCACGTACGAGGTGCGGGGATAGCGCTCAAGGACGGACTCGTAGAGGCGGGCGGCCTGGGCGAGCGACGCATCGTCCGTCGACTGGGAGAGCCGGGCGGCCCGGGCGATGGCGGCGCGCACCGAGGACTCCGAGGCGCGGGGCGCGAGGACGCGAAAGCGGGCGAGCACCTGCTCGCCGCGCCGAACTTCGTAGGCCCCGGCGCGAAGGCCTCCACCGCCCCACACTCCGACGTCGAGCGGATGCAGATCCGGCCTCGGGTCGAACCAGACCCCGCGTACAAGTTCGCCGGCACGGACGGGTGGCTCCCCCATCGAACAGGCCAGCGCGATGGATTCGACCGGGCCCCGGCCCTCCTCGAGTCCAGTGATTCTCCACGGCCCCACCAGGCAGTCCCATTCGTTTCGCGGCGCCGCGGCACCCGCGTCACACACCCAGATCGGCTCATCCTCGAGGAACTGTCCGCCGTCGAGATCGCGCACCGCGCGCAGGAGACCGTCCGACTGCGCATGCGCCAACGTCGCGCCGAGCAGCCCGGCCACGATCGCGAAGCCGAGAATCAAATCGCGCGCAGGACGACGCACTTCAGGTAATCCGTCTCGGCCGCCGCCAGCAGCACCGGGTGATCGGGCGAAGGACGCCCCCACTCCAGCACTCTGAAGGGTCGGTGGGCGTCGCGGGCCGCCTCGCCGAGCATGCGCAGGAAGTCCTCGCGCGAGACGTGGTAGGAGCAGGAACTGGTGAACAGCCAGCCGCCGGAGGGCAGGAGCGACATCGCGCGGCGGTTGAGCTCGCGGTAGCCCTTGAGCCCGGCGCTCAGCTTGCCGCGCGACTTGACCATCGCAGGCGGGTCGAGCACGACCACGTCGAAGCGCTCGCGGCCCTCGGCGAGCCGGGGTAGCGCGTCGAAGGCGTTGGCCTTCTCGAAGTGGGCGCCTTCGCTCAAGCCGTTCAACTCGGCGTTCGCCGCCGCCGACTCGATCGCGGCCGCGGACTCGTCGAGGAACGTCACGTGCTCCGCCCCATGTCGCAACGCCGTCAGGCCCCACGCGCCCGAGTAGCAGAACGCATCGAGCACGCGCGAACCCTCGACGCGGCCCCCCAGCATCGCGCGATTGAGGCGCTGGTCGAAGAAGAACCCCGTCTTCTGCCCGGCGAGGGGGTCGACCGCGTAGCGCAGCCCGTCGACGTCGATCGTGACCGGCGGCTCGAACGAGCCGTGCCAGATCGAGGTCTCGAGCGGCAGGCCCTCGAGCGTGCGCAGCGGGACGTCGTTCTTGAGCAGGATCGCGCGCGGCTTGTAGGTCTCGAGAAGGGCGTCGAGAATCCATTCCTTGCGCGCTTCCATGCCGAGCGTGGTGATCTGGACGACGAGCACGTCGTCATATCGATCGACGGTCAAACCCGGAACAAAATCGCCCTCGCTCGACACGACCCGCAATGCCGTGGCACCCGGGAACAGCTCCTCGCGATACGCCGCAGCACGCGCGACCCGCCGCTTGAAGAACGAGGCGTCGATCGGATCCCGGCTACGAGTCAGGAGTCGGACGGCGATGAGCGAGTGGCGGTTGAGATAGCCGCGGCCCAGGTAGGCGCCGCGCGAGTCGACGACGTCGACAGTGGCGCCGCCCTCGGGCTCGCCTTCGACGGTGTCGATCTCGTTGGAGAAGATCCACGGATGTCCGCCGCGAATGCGGCGGTCCTGATTCTTCTTCAGCCGGAGCGTCGGATAGTCGGTCTCGGTGCCGGTCGCGGTCATGGCCGCCGTCCTGTCTGAAGCCCGCTCAGAGCGGGCGATTCGGGTCGGGTGCGGCGAGCTTGCCCTGCGAGACCAGCGTCCAGCCCCACATGCGGTACGTCAGGCGCGCCGCGGTGAAGTCGGAGCGCACCTGCCCGCCGATCGGCATGAGCTCCATGATGTCGAAGCCGACGATCCGCTTCTTGCGCGCCACCTGGGCGACGATCTCGGTCAGCTCGTACCAGTCGAGGCCGCCGGGCTCGGGCGTGCCGACGCCGGGCAGCGTGGCCGGGTCGAACGCGTCGAGGTCGACCGTGATGTAGACGTCGTCGCTGAGCGACTCGACGATCGGCGCGTACTCGCCGCGCATCGCCTTGGTCTTCCGGGCGCTGAACATGGGCCAGTTGTTGGCGCCGATGAGCTCGGCCTCCTCCTCGGAGATCGAGCGGATGCCGACCTGCGTGGCCGGCACCATCTCGCGCACGCGGCGCATGACGCAGCCGTGGCTCCACGGCGTGCCATTGAGCTCCTGCCGCAGGTCGCCGTGGGCGTCGAACTGGAGCACCGACAGCTTCGGGTACTTCCTCGCGTAGGCGCGCACGGGGCCGCTGGTGAGCGAGTGCTCGCCGCCCAGCGTGATCATGCACTTGTCCTGGTCGAGGCCCCACTCGACGGCAGTGGTGACGCGGTCGATCGTGGTCTTGGCGTCCGATTGCACTTCGAGGTCGGGCAGGGTGTGGATGCCGTGCTCGTAGAACGCGCCCAGCTCCTCGTCGTACAGCTCCATCGACTGCGACGCGGTGATGATCGCGCGCGGACCGAGGCGCGAGCCCGCCATGTACGAGACGGTGCCGTCGTAGGGCACGGGCAGGATGACCGCGTGCGCGGTCTCGAGCCTGGTGAACTCCTCGGGCAGGCCGCCGAAGCAGAAGTCCACCATGTGCGGCGGGCGGTTCGTCGTGGTGCGGGTCATGGCATCTCTCCTTCCGGCCCGGGGCCCGTGAAAAGACGACGGCGCGAGGAGGACGCGCCTCCCCGCGCCGGGTCGCGGCGGGATCGATCGTGCCTCGCGAGACGACTACTCTTCGTCGTCCTCGAGATCTTCGTCATCGTCCAGATCGTCGTCATCTTCGTCTTCGTCGAAGTCGTCGGCGTCGTCGTCGTCATCATCATCATCGTCATCCTCTTCTTCGTCGAGGTCGTCGATGAATTCTTCGTCGGCGTCGTCGTTGTCGCTCCCCATCATGAGGACGAGGGCTTCGTCTGCCGCGGACAGTTCGAGGAGTTCCATAGCGCACCCTGCCTGTGGTGTGGTCCGGCGCGACGCCGAACGGGTTCGGACGGGACGGTACTGCAAACCGGCGGCAGTATACGATCCGGTCCGAACGGGTCAACGGCTTTTCCAAAACGAAAACGCCGGCCCGAAGGCGCGGCGTCCAGACAACGGGAATGGCGGGGTTGACGGGACTCGAACCCGCGACCTCCTGCGTGACAGGCAGGCGTTCTAACCAACTGAACTACAACCCCTCCAGCATGACGGGGGCCAAGGGGCCCCCGCGGTGCCTGCGCAGAATAACGGGGTCCTTTGCGCCCCGTCAAGGGTCCGCTGGACGGGTCCCGCGTCGCCCCCTATCCTGCCCCCATGAGCGATCCCACGACATCGGAGTACCGCCCGCGCGAGTTCTGGCAGGAGCGTCTGTCCGAGAACTTCGATCTGCGCGGCACCGGGCACCCGGGCCTTTCGGCCGAATACAACCGGCTGTGCTACGCCCTCCGCGCCGGCGTCCTCGACCGCCTGTGTGCCGCCCACCATGTCCGGGTCGCCGGAAGAAACGTTCTCGACGGCGGGTGCGGCAGCGGGTTCTTCGTCGAGCACTTCCTGGAACGCGGCGGCGCCGTCACCGGCGTGGACCTGACCGACATCTCGGCGCTCGAGCTGGCGAAGAAGTTCCCCACGGCGCGATTCGAGGTGGGCGACCTCTCGGATTGGCGACCGCAGGCGACGTACGACATCGTCTCGTGCTTCGACGTGCTGTTTCACATCACCGACGACGAGAAGTGGGATCGCGCGCTCACCAACCTGACCGACGCGGTGAGACCCGGCGGCTACTTCATCTTCACCGAGATGTTCCTGCCCGGGAAGCGGCGCAACGCGGCGCACAATGTCGCGCGCGGCTGGGAGGCCTACCGCCCCGCACTGATGGCGCGCGGCCTCTCCGTGCTCGACGACGCGCCGACCCACCACCTGATGAACAGCGAACTGGGGCCGTTCCGGTTCCTGAACCGCTTCCCGGGACTTCTGTTCCGCTACGATCTGGCGCTGCTCACGATCGGGGCGTTCGCGAATCGTCCGCCGAACCGGATGGTCCTGTGCCGGCGACCGGATGGCGCAGCGGCAGGGAGCTGATCCTGGCCGCGAGCGCGGCCGGGAGCGGTTCAGCCGCGAGTCTTGCCAGAGCTGCAGGATCCGCACCGGTCAGCGCGAGCCGAGCGAACACCAGCTCGGCACTGGCCGAGCGACCCAACAGGGAATAGGCTACCGCCCACACCTCGAGCGCGCCGAGCGGAATGCCGCGCCACTCCCCCGCCACCATCGTCGGCATGCGAGCGATCGTCCCGCCTTCAACCACGAAGGCAAAATCCAGGATCAGCTCCACCTGCGCGTCATGCAGCACCAGCTTCGAGTCCGCGTGCACGCCCGAGGAACCGACGAACCGCGGCGTGAGGTCGGCGACCAGCGGCTCGATCGTGGCACGCGAGCCCTCGACAGTGACGTCCCAGTCCCCCACGTGATCGACGAGGCCATGCGCGAACAGGAGTCCGCTCGCGCCGAGGGCGTGATGCACTCGAGCCGCCGACAGGCGGCGAGAGAGGTCGTTCAGCAGTTCGAACGGTGGCGTCGCAGCGCCGGCGCTCACAACCGCACGAGTTCCACGCCGGTGTAGTAGAAGCGCAGGATCGCGCGATAGTCGCGCCCGGCGCGGGCCTGCGACAGCGCGCCCACCTGGCACATGCCGGCGCCGTGACCGTTGCCGCCACCCGAGGCGATCACCTCGGTGACGCGACCGCGCTTGTCCTTCCTCACCGCGAGCTTGAACAGGCTCGAGCGCAGGATCCCGCCGCCCGCCGCGGCGGGGCGCCGCAGCACCCACCGCGTGCGGTCGGCGAACACCACGATCGTTCCCTTGTCGGTGACGAACGTCAGCTCGCGCACGCGCCCGCTCGGCGTGCGCGAGGCGACGCGCACGTCGCGCAGTTCCTTCCAGCCGCCCGAGGGCGGCGCGATGCCGCTCTGCTCCGGGCCGTACCTGTTGAGCAACGACAGCGCGTCGGCACCGCTCCAACGCTCGACCCAGCGGAAGTGCTTCGACGACCTGCACCACGCATCGTTCACGTCCTTGTCCTCGACCTGCCGCAGCCACGGGAACGGTGGATCGGGCCACACGTCCTCGACGTTCACGGTCGCGCCGCCGCAGGTGGAGTGGTAGTTGGCACGGATGTAGGCGCCGGAGTGCAGCGCGACGATGCCGTCGGTGTCGCGCACGGCGCGGTCGGTGAGCGAGCTTTCTTCGACCGTACCGCCATACACTTGATCTTCCACCGAATCGTAGAGATCAAACCCATCGGCCGCCCTGCGGCCGATATAAGACAAGGTGTAGGTGCGGGCCGCGACCGCCTGCGCCTTGCCCGCCTCGAGCGTCGCCGCCTCGAGCTTGCCGATCTCGTGCGGCAGGACCCCGCGCAGGTACGACTGCACGCTGATTCGATTGACGCCGATCAGCTTGCCGCGCGGGCCGGCGAACACCTTGGCGCCGCCGCGGTAGCGCTTGCCGCCGATCATCACGGCTTCGCTGCCCGGGCCGCCGACGAACAGCGTGTCGCCCGCGGTCAGCACCTCGCCGTCGCCGCGCGCGCGCCCGGCGCCGTCGGCCGGCGCGAATCGCACAGCTCCGCGCTCACGCCAGACCACGAGCGCATCGCCGGCGGCGAGCTCGCGCGGCGCATCGTGCGCGACCGCCCCCGGGGCGGTGCGCACGGGTTCGGCCAGTTCGGCGCGCACGACCACCGACTCCACGTCGACCGCGACACCGACATCGAGCCAGCTGAATCGGCCGCTTGCGGCCGATTGGGTTTCACCGGGGGCATCTGCAGCTGCTGCGAGCGGGCGCAAGCCTGCGAACAGGATCACCACAATCCCCAGAAGTACCCTCGCCATCCGATTCCATCGCGACATCATCCCTCTACTCCCGGGCCGTGGGCCCCAGCGTGACCGAGCCGAGGACGACCGGGCCGCTCGCCCCGGTCACGTCGGGCAGGCTGCCGGGGCGTCCGTGCAACGATTCGTAGGCGAGCACCGCGAACGCGGCAGCCTCCTTGGCCGCGACGTCGAGGCCCAGCTCGTCGGTGGTCTTGAGCTCGATCGGATCGAGCGCGGCGGCGAGCGCGGCCATGAGCACCGGGTTGAGCGTGCCCCCGCCGCTGGCGTACACGTGCGTCAATTCCATCGTCGGCGTGACAAACGCCTCGATCGACTGCGCGACCGCGGCGGCCGAGAGCACCGCGGCGGTCACCAGCAGGTCGGCCTCGCGCAGGTTGCGCGCCTTCGCCTCGGCGAACCAGCGATCGAGGAACACAGCACCAAAGCGCTCGCGCCCGGTCGACCGCGGCGGCGCCTGGCGGAAGAACGGATCGGCCAGCGCCTCGGCCAGCAGCGCCTCGTCGATCGCGCCGCCCTCGGCGCGCCCGCCGTCCTCGTCGTAGCCGAGCTTGCCGCCGGTCGAGCGTCGCACGATTCCGTCGAGCAGCATGTTTGCCGGGCCGGTATCGAACGCGATCACTTCCTTCGGCTCCGCGCCGGCGGGCATGGCGGTCAGGTTCGCAATGCCACCCAGGTTCAATAGTGCCCGCGGGACGTGGGCGCTCACGAACATGAGCCAGTCGACGAGCGGCACCAGTGGCGCGCCCTCGCCGCCCGCCGCGACGTCGGCGCTCCGGAAATCGTGAACGACGCGGATGCGCGTGCGTTCGGCCAGGATCGCCGCCGAGCCGATCTGCCAGGTGAGGCCGACACCGTGCGCGGAGGCGTCGCGTGTCCCGCGGTGGAAGATCGTCTGGCCGTGGAAGCCGATCGCCGAGACCTGCTGCGGCGCGACGTCGGCGTCGGCCAGCAGGTCGAGAACCGCGGCGGCATGCACCTCGGCGATCGCCGCGTCGAGCGCGGCGAACTCGGCCGCCGGCCACGCGGCGCCACCGGCCGCCGCGAGGATGCGCTCACGCAGCGCGCGCTCGAGCGGGAACGACCGGTGAGCACGCAGCTTCCACGCGAGCTCGGGCGGCGCCCCGCGCAGGGACAGGAGGGCGGCCTCGATGCCATCGGCCGACGTGCCGCACATGAGCCCGACGACGAACTCGCTCCGGCCCTCGCGGGACGCCCGGGCGCCGGGCACGCGGGGGCTCATCCCTTCTCCGCCCCGGCCGTCATGCCCTCGAGGATCTGGCGCTGGAACAGGAGGAACGCGGCGAGCATCGGGAGAACCGACACCGTCGAACCGGCCATCAGGAGCCCCCAGTCGGTCGCATGCTCGCCCTGGGCGAAGAGCGCAAGGCCCACGGGGAGCGTGCGCAGCGCGTCGGAGTTGGTGAAGATCAGCGGGAACAGGAACGAATTCCAATTGAGCAGGAAGCCGTTGATCGCCACGACCGCGAGCGCCGGGCGCAGCAGCGGCAGCACGATCGTCGCGAAGATCCGCAGCTCCGACGCGCCGTCGACGCGCGCGGCGTCCTCGAGCTCGGCGGGCAGCGCCAGAACATACTGGCGGACGAGGAAGATCGAGAAGGCGTCGACGAAGAACGGCAGGATGAGCGCCGCGTACGTGTCGAGCCAGCCCAGCTTCGCCAGCACCAGGTACAGCGGGATCATCAGCACCTGCTTCGGCACCATGAGCGTGGCGATGACGCCCCACGTGAGCGCGCGGTTCCCCGGGAAGCGCTTGCGCGCCAGCGCGTAGCCCACCATCGCGCCGGTCAGCACGTTGCCGAACACGACGGCCAGCGCGACGACGATCGAGTTGAGCAGGTACCGTGGGAACGCCCCCGCCGCCAGCAGCTCCTTGTAATGCACGAGGTCGAATTTCGCATCCGCCAGCCGGGTTGCATCGAGCTGCCCGCCCGCCCCGGGCTGCAACGAGAGGAACACCATCCACGCGAACGGAACGAGCATCGTCGCCAGCGCGGGAATCAGCAACCAGGGCACGAAGCCGGGCACGCCCCCGATCGCATCGTGGCGACGGCCGGTCGCGTGGGCGCTCACGACTTCGGGCCCTCGAGCTTCAACCACTTCACCTGCAGCCACGCGAGCACGAGCGTGAGCGCGAACAGCAGGTACGCGATCGACGAGGCGTAGCCGAGCCGGAACTTGTAGAACGCCTGTTCATAGAGATAGAACACCGACGTGAGCGTCGACTGCAGCGGACCTCCGCGCGTCATGACGAAAACCTCGGTGAAGATCTGGAGGCTCCGGATGCTGTTGACCACGAGCACGAACAGGAACGTGGGCGCGAGCAGCGGCAGCGTGATGTGCCAGAGGCGGTCGCGCCGGCTGGCGCCCTCGAGCGCCGCGGCCTCGTAGAGATCGACCGGGATGCCCTTGAGTCCGGCGAGGAAGATGATCATGTAGTAGCCCGACGCCGCCCACACGTCCATGGCCATGATCGACGGCAGCGCCGTGCGCTCGTCGAGCAGCCACGACGGTGGCGTCCCGCCGAACGCACGCACGAGCCAGGAGAGCGGCCCCTCGGGCGAGTAGAGCCCCTTCCACACGAGGCTGATGACGACGACCGAGACGACGGTCGGCAGGAAGAACCCGGCGCGGTACAGGTCGCGGCCCCGGAACGCGCCGTCGAGCGCGAGCGCGAGCAGCAGCGCGAGACCGGTCGTGAACGGGATCGTGCCGAAGACGAACAGGAGTGTGTTGCCGAGCGCCTTCCAGAACAGCGGATCGCGCAGCGCCTCGGCGTAGTTGTCGAAGCCGAGGAAACGCGCCGAGTCGGGCGACAGCGGCGAGTAGTCGAAGAACGAGAGGACGAACGAGAACCCGAACGGATAGACGCCGAAGAACAACAGCGCGATGATCCACGGCGCGAGCAGGATCCAGGTCGACGCCTCGACTTTCCGAGGCTTGCGCCGCACCGCCGCCGGCGCGCTCACTTCCCCTGTGCCGCCTTCGCCAGCGCGTCGATCTTCGCGCTCGCCGCGGACACGGCCTGCGCGGCGGTCACCTTGCCGTAGAGCGCCTTCTCGACCTCGTCCTCGATCGCCGCTTCCATGTCGAGCCACTTGGGGTGGTTCGGCGTGGGAACGGCGGTGGCGAGCTGTTCGAGCAACGCGCTCTGGTTCGGGTCGTTCGCGTAGAACGGATCGTCGATCGCACCCACCGCCGCGGGCTGGACGGCTTGATTCACTCGAGCGACAGCGAGAGCGGCGTCTCTCGAGACCAGGAACCGCGCAAGCCGCCACGCGCCCGCCTGGTTCTTCGATCGCGCGAACGACACCAGCAGCTCACCCCCCAGGAACGACGCCGACGTCCCGCGATCGAGCGCCGGTGGCGGAATGAGCGACACGCCGAAGCGCAGCCCCGGCGCCTGCTTGGGCGCCTTGCGCAGGATCCACGAGCCCGCGACCGTCGCCCCCACCTTGCCCGCCAGGAACGCGTCGTCGATCTGTTCCTGGCGGTCGACACGGCCGAGCTTCGCGAGCGCCAGGTACTGGGTCACGCCCTCGACGTTCGCGGGTGAGTCGAACGCGCTCGCGGTCCCGTCGGCGCTCAGGAGCGACCCGCCGGCGCCCCACGCGAACGGCATGACTTTCTTGAACAGCACGTAGCGCTCACCGGCGTTGGCGCCCCAGCCGGCGACGCCATCGCCGAGCGCGTTGACGCGACGTGCAGCGTCGGTCAGTTCGGCCCACGTGGCGGGGCCGCGCGTCGTGTCGATGCCGGCGCGGGCGAACAGCTCCTTGTTCCAGAACAGCGCGCGCGTGCCGACGAGCCACGGCAGGCCGTAGGTCTTCCCGTTCACCCGCGCCATGTCCCAGCCGGTAAGCGAAGTCTCGAGCGCCGCGGCCGAGTCGCTCCAGTCGGCGAGCGCGCCCCCGTGGGCGAAGCCCGGGAACCACGTCGAGCCCAGCTCGCACAGGTCGGGCGCGTTATTGGCGGCGACGGCGGCGGTGATCTTCTCGAGGCCACTCTGCCAGGTGAGCTGCTCCATGCGGACTTCGACGTCCGGATTCTGCTTCATGAACTCGTCGAGGACGGGCTTCACTTGCTCGGTCGGGAAGAACTGCCAGAAGATGACCACGCTGCGACCCGCCTTGTCGGGCGAGCCTCCCGAGCAGCCGAAGGCTGCGAGGGCCGCCAGAGCAACCGCAGCAACGAACCACAGCAGTCGTCTCACAGGCATCACGAAGCACCTCCCCCTTCGACAGCGCCACGGACGAATCCACCGGCACGTTCGATACGCGCGCGAGCCTCGGCGGCCGGCACGTTCGCGAGCGTCATGACGACGGCGATCTTGACGCTGCCCTCGGCCTCGTCGAGTCGCACGCACGCCGCGTCGTAATCGAGCCCGGTCACAGTCATCAGCGTGCGACGGCCGCGCTCGACCAGCTTCTTGCTGGTCGCCTTGAGGTCCACCATCATGTTCTCGTAGAGCTTGCCCAGGCGCACCATCGTCGCGGTGGTCAGCATGTTGAGCACAAGCTTCTGCGCGGTGCCCGCCTTCATGCGCGTCGAGCCCATCACCGCCTCGGGCCCGACGACCGGGCAGATCGCGACGTCGACCGGCTGCGTCACCTCGGCGCGCGGCGTGCACGTGACGAGCGCGGTGCGGGCGCCCAGGGCGCGCGCCTCGGTCAGCGCGCCGACGACGAACGGTGTGCGCCGCGAGGCGGCGATCCCCACCACGAAGTCACGCGGCTCGACGCGGGCGCGCCGCATCTGCTCGGCGCCGTCGTCGGCCTTGTCCTCGGCGCCCTCGACGGCCTGCAGCAGCGCCCCGTAACCGCCGGCGATGATCCCTTGCACCCACTCGGGCGGCGTGCCGAACGTGGGCGGGCATTCCGACGCGTCGAGCACGCCCAGGCGCCCGCTCGTGCCCGCACCGACGTAGAGGATGCGCCCGCCCGCGGTCAGCGTGGCGACCGCGATCTCGACGGCGGCGGCGATGTGCGCGATCTCGCCGCGGACGACGTCCGCGACGGTGCGATCCTCGTCGTTGATGCGGGTGAGCACGTCGACCGTGGAGAGGCGGTCCAGGTCCATGGTGCGGGGATTGCGCTGCTCGGTCGCCAGACGCGCGATCTCGTCGAACGTCGCGCGGTCGGGCGCGGTCCTGTGCGGCTCGGAAGAGGAAGTGCGATCCGTCGCGCTCATCGCCCGCAATGTGACAGACGAGGCGCACCCGGGCAAGGCCCGGGGCAGGCGCGGCCCGCGATCAGGGCGCCGGCGACGCGCCTCGCTCGAGCGCGGCGCGCTCGGCCGCCTTCCGGTTCGCGCTGCGCCGCTCGCCGGAGACCGTGAGCGCCACCTGGAGTCCGACGCCGGCGATCGCTCCCGCGGGTCCGAGGTAGCTGAGCCCGAGCGTCGCCAGGAATCCGAGGGCGGAGCCGCCCAGCGCCGACCAGTACGAGCCCTTGCCCCCGTTGCCGAGGTGCGCCCCGGCCGGCATGAGGAACACCTCGCCGACCGACGCGCCGAGCACGACGGCGGCGACATCCTCGAGGTCATCGCTGTTGTAATTGTCGCCGCCGAAGAGCGCGAGCGAGAGACCGGCCCCACCGTAGAGCCCGATCGCACCGCCGACGATTGCGCCGACGATGGGACCGACGATCGGGGGCTGCTCGTCGGCGGTGGCCGGCCGCGGCGCAAGCGGCGGGATTGCTGCGCCGAACGCCGTGGGCGAAGCTGCAGGGATCGAGTCGGCGTGACTGGGGAAGGAGTCCGCGGCGGCCAGCTCGAACGGAAGGACCTCGAGCGGGGCCACGGGCGCGGGCGCGGAGTCCGCGGCGAGGCGCACGGGGTCGAGCGGCGAGTGGACTACGCCCTGGGCGCCCGCATCCAGCGGGGCCAGCCACAAGGCCACGAGCACCGCCCACCCCACGTGCACTGCGCGCGCCGTCATGGCAGCGAGTACAGCACCGGCGCAGGCCCACTGCAACGCGTCTTTACAAGCCGCGGCCCGCCCCCTAGCGTCGGGCCATGCCCGAACTCCCCGAAGTCGAGACCGTCCGCCGCCACCTCGAGCGTCATGTCGTTGGCCGTACCGTCGCCAGCGTGTGGACCTCGGGGAAGGCCCTGCGCCGCCCGATCCCGCGCGCGCTCGTGAGCGGCGCGGCGGGCCGCACGATCGCCGGCGTGCGCCGGCACGGCAAGTTCCTGATCCTCGACCTGGACGGTGGCGCGCGCATCGTCGGGCACCTGGGCATGACCGGCGCGTTCCTATTCCGCCCGAAGGGCGCCGTTGCGCGCGATCGTCCCACGCACGTGCACGTGATCGTCACGTTCGACGACGGCGCGGAACTCTGGTACGAGGACGCGCGCCGCTTCGGCCTGCTCGACTGGGTGGCCGCGGGCGCGACCGATGATGGCCTGGGCCCCACGGGCCTCGGCCTCGACCCGATGGTCGAGCGCCTCGACGCCGCACGCATGAAGGCGCTGTTCGCGCGCTGCAGCGGCCCGGTGAAGCCGCTGTTGCTCGACCAGAAGCGCATCGCCGGCATCGGCAACATCTACGCCTGCGAGGCGCTCTTCCGCGCCGGAATCGGCCCGCGTCGCGGCATGCACACGCTGGATGCCACCGAACGCACGCGCCTGGCCGCCGAGATCCACGCCGTTCTCGATCGCGCGGTCGAGCATCGCGGCACCACCTTCTCGGACTTCCGCGACCTCGACGAGCGGCCCGGCTCGTACGGCAGCGAACTCACGGTCTACGATCGCGAGGGAAAGGCGTGCGTGCGTTGCGGGGCGACGGTGAAGCGGATCATCCAGGGCGGGCGATCGACGTTCTACTGCGGGAAGTGCCAGACGAAGGGATTCACGCGCGGAGCGCGGTGATCACACTCCTGAAGATGCAAATGCACTGCCCCCCGGGGCAGTGATTTTGCGCATGCGGCGAGGCGGAATCAGTGCTGCACTGGCTTTCCCGCGCGGACCACGCCCACCCGTTCGAGGGCGCTGCGGACCGCGGTCTCGGTGGCGAACGGCTGGCGCTCCCACTCCGAATCCCAGTCATTGAACCCGGGTGGAGTCGAGGTGTGGAAGGGAAGCGGCTCGTAGAGCGCGTCTCCGATGCGCCGGAGAAAATGCACGGATCTCGCGGAACTCTCGAATCCCAGGTACGGCTGAATCCGGATCGCAGACGCTGACTCTTCGCCCTTCAGTCGTCGCGTCACGCGAACGCTCCCGCGATCCACGCCATGACTACTCTCGATCCTGAGCGAGTCCGCCGCGACGATGATGAGGTCCGCACGTGCCACGAGCGAGTCCACGTCGACCCGACCCCGTGAGTGCACGATCGAGTCGCGGACCGCCCTGAACTCGGACTGCGAGAGCACGCGCAGATAGTCCCCGACGAACCAGTCGCTCCCGCTCCGATGGAGTTGGATGAGCACCGCCAGCGTGTCCACCTGCGAGATCCCGAACAGGTGGATGGACTGATTCGCGTTCTCGTTCATGTAGACCTCGACCTCATCGCCGTCCAGCCCGCCCTTGAGCCACTCTACGGGCTCGAGGAGGGCCCGATGCTTGCGCGGATCAAACCCATCTGCGAGGAGAACGCGGGCGATGAGAAGCAGTTCGGACTCGTCGACGAGCTGTTCGTATCGCTCGATCCCGTCCAGGGGTCGCGATGGCTGCGGCCGGGGAGCCGGAGTATCAGATGATGCGCCCGCGACAATCAGGAACAGCCCGACCAATCCGAGGCAAGTCCCCCTCACCCCGCCCCCGTCCGTCCACAAGCCAGCGCATACGCCACCTCGAGCCCCGTCGCGTGCGCCGCGACCACCGTCAGGAGATCCGGCCCGCCGCCGCCCTTGCCCTCGCACGCGGCGATGAGATCCGGCGCGATCGTCCGCAGGTCGAGCCCGGGCACGTCGCGACGACGGGCGAGAACCAGCACCGGCTCGGGGGCGCGCGTGGCGACGACGACGAGCGGCGCGCCGGCTTCGATCGCGCGCACGGCGAGCGACTTGAGCGCCGCGGAGTCGCGATCCGACACGAGATCGGCCCAGCCGGCCGCCGCATCGCCCGCACCAGCCGCAGCAGAAGCAGCCCGCCGCGCCGCCCACGCCGCGGCCTCGGCGCGCGCCAGTTCCTCGCCCATGCGCTTCAGTTGCTTGGCGAGCGCGACCCGCTCGTCCGCCGCGCGCTCGAGCGTGGCGATCACGTCGCGATCGCCGGTGCCGCGGCGCTGCGCGGCTTCGACCATGGCGCGGACGCGATCCTGGTAGTCGGCGAGCGCGCGCAGGCCACACACGAACTCGACGCGCACGCCGCCCTTCCACTTCTCCCAGCGACGGACCTTGATCGGGCCGATCTCACCGGTGCGCGTGACGTGTGTCCCGCCGCACGGCGAGGCGTCCCAGTCGGGCACGACGATCAGGCGCACGGGACCGGCGACCTTCGGCGTCTTGCGCAGCGGGTAGGCCGCGAGGTCGACGGGCTGGACGACGATCGACGTCACGGGGCGATCGTCGAACACGACCGCGTTCGCGACGTCCTCGACTCGCGCCACGTCGTCCCACGTGAGGTCGGCGCGATCGAGGTCGATCGTGCCCTCGAACTCGCCGAGCCGCGACGACTTCGTCTCGGCGCCGAGCACGCGCTCGAACGCCTGCGACAGCACGTGCTGCCCGGTATGCTGCTGGCGGTTGCCCTGGCGGCGAATGGCGTTGATCGTCGCAGGCGCACTCGCGCCAACCGCGGGGCCCGCCACGTCCGGCGCCAGCAGGTGCCATACGGTGCCCGCCTCGTCCTCCTCGACGTCGATCACCGCGGCCGCGCCGAGCGTGCCCAGGTCGCACTCCTGGCCGCCCCCGGTCGGGTAGAACCACGAGCGTTCGAGCTCGACCCAACGGCCGCGCGCGTCGATGCGCTCGGCGACGACCGTGGCCTCGAACACGGTCGTGTAGGGATCGTCGAAGTACGGGCGGGGGGTGGAGGTCGCGCCTTCGTTGCCCATCGGATGGATCTCCTTTCCGTGCGCCGCAAACTAAAGAGAGGCGCTCCCCCGCATGGTGCCGCGCGGAGAACGCCCCTGTCGACCGAAACATTGGGTTCAGCTCGCCGGCCGCACCATGTGGTACTTGTGCATCTTGCGCCACAGCGTCGTGCGCGAGATGCCGAGCTGGCGTGCCGTGTTCGTCACGTTGCCCTTCTGGCGCTGCAGGACCCGCGTGATGTGCTCGCGCTCGAGGTCCTCGAGCGACCAGGCATCGCGCGCATCCTCGTTGGTGTTGCCCGCAGGCAGCGTCGCCGCCTGCGAGAACTGCGGTGGGAGGTCGGATTTCGCGATCTCCTTGCCCTCGACGAGCGTGACTGCGCGCTGGATGGCGTTTTCCAGCTCGCGGACGTTGCCCGGGTAGTCGTAGCGCAGCAGCGCCGCTTTCGCGTCCTCGGCGAAACCCTCGATCACGCGGCCCGAGCGACGCGCGTACTTCTCGAGGAAGTATCCCGCCAGCAGCGGAATGTCCTCGCGACGCTCGCGCAACGACGGCAACTCGATCATGACGACGTTGAGGCGGTAGTACAGGTCCTCGCGAAAGCGACCCTCGGAGAGCAGGCGCTTGATGTCGACGTTGGTCGCGGCGACGACGCGGACATCGACGATGCGCGTCTCGTTGTCGCCGAGGCGGCGCACCTCGGAGTTCTCGAG
>JANOEH010000082.1:0-4932 GCA_031413115.1 Candidatus Eiseniibacteriota bacterium
CATCGCCACGTCGAGCACGACGAACGTGCGCGTCGGCGCGCGCTTGACGTCGAGCACGCGGGTGACCAGCGCACCGGCGTCCCCGACAACGTAGCGCCCGGGCTCGACCAGCACGGTGATCCCGCGCGTCTGTCCCGCGGCGCGCAGCGTGCGGCCCCAGGCCTCGAGCGGGAAAGTGACACCGTCGCCCACGTAGTCGATGCCGAAGCCGCCGCCCAGGTCGAGCGTCGTCAAGGGCGCCCCGGCGCCGCGACCGGCGTCGAGGATCTGCAGCGCCTCGGCCAGCGCGTCCTCGAGCGGGCGCAACTCGAGGATCTGCGAGCCGATGTGCACGTGGAGGCCGGCGATCGTGACGTGCGGCCAGTCGCGCGTGCGCGCGCAGGCGGCCAGGGCCTCGACGGGCGTCATGCCGAACTTGGTCTCGGCGAGCCCGGTCGCGATGTAGGGATGCGTGTGCGCGTCGACGTCGGGGTTGACCCGCAGCAGCGCGCGGATGGTGCGCCCCGCGCGGCCGGCGACCTGCTCCAGGCGGTCGAGCTCGACGGGGCTGTCGGCGCTGACGAAGCCCGCGCCCGCAGCGACCGCGGCGGCGAGCTCCGCGTCGGTCTTGCCGTTGCCGTTGAGCACGATCTCGGCCGGCGCGTAGCCCGCGGCCAGCGCCAGTTCCAGCTCGCCGCCCGAGGCCACCTCGGCGCCCAGGCCGTGGGCGCGCACGCGCGACAACACGGTCGGGTTGGTGTTCGCCTTGATCGCGTAGCGCACGCCGGCATGCGGCGCGGGGAATGCCGCGACCAGGGCGCGACAGGCCGCGTCGATGCGCGTCGCGTCGTAGACGAACGCGGCGCCCGTCGTCGCCAGGACGTTCTCGAGCCCGACGCCCGCGGCGGTCAGGCGGCCGCCCGCGTAGTGGAAACCCGCGCCCCCACGGATGAGTTCGGATGGCGTTTCGATGCGCAAGCGTCCTCCTGCGGGTCCGTCCGCGGATGATTGACAGGGATGGACTCCCTTTCTACCATGCATGGATCGCGTCCGCTCCCGTTTTCCCCGATCTTCGCCGCGAGGTGCTCCGTGTCCCGCTTCGTCGCTCCCGTCCTCGTCGCGAGTGCCCTCGGGCTGGCCTTCTTCGCCGCGGGCTGCACCGAGAAGCTCGTCGCCCCGCCCCCGCCCGAGCCGATTCTCGGCGTGCCCGACAGCATCCAGCAGGTCTTCACCGCGGGCTGTGCGTTCTCTAACTGCCACGGCGGGGCGACGCCGCGCCAGGGCATGGGCCTCGACGACGCGCGCACGTCGTACCTGTCGATCGTCGGCGTGGCGGCCGCGCAGAACGGCGCGTTCCAGCGCATCGCCCCGGGCGACAGCGCGAACAGCTACATGGTGATGAAGTTGCGCAATGATGCACGGATCAGCGGGCAGCCCATGCCGCAGGGCGGGTTTCCGCTCGATGAGGCCGAAGTGATGAAGATCACGGCGTGGGCGCAGCAGGGAGCGCCCGGCGAGGATCAGGCCTTCGCCACCTCGACGAACGTCGAATAGAACGTCGCCCCGCCGCCGGCGTCGGTCAGCCGCTGCGAAGTGGTGCGGTTCGCGTTCGTGCCGTCGATGGTGAAGCGCGACCACCAGCCGCGGTAGGTCGCCACCACGCCCGGGCCGGTCAACTCGCCGATCGCGGCGATCGCGGTCCAGCCACCCCGGTCGTTCGACACCCGCACCTGGTCGCCGTCGACGATTCCGCGCGCGGCGGCATCCGGCGCGCTCAGGTAGAGCCGCGGGCCCTTCTGCATCCGGCGCCCCCGCTCGTTCTCGACCATCGACGAGTTGATGAAGTAGCGCGACGCCGGCGAGAGGAAGTGCAGCGGGAAGCGCGCATGCTCGGCGGCTACGGCCGGATCGGCCTCCTCGGAGGTGAGCGCGCCCAGCACCGGGTCGACGCCCGCGGCACGCATCCGTTCCGACGAAAACTCGACCTTCCTCGATGGCGTGTCGAAGCGCCCGTCGAGGAACGGCGAGTAGTACGGCAGCCGCCCGTCCTGCGGCGCGAGCGGGATCGAGCGCTCGGCGTCGAGTCGCTCGAGCGTGATGCCCCTCAACCGGGGATTGGCGGGATTGTCGAGTCCCGCGCGCACCAGGTCCTCGAACGTCGCGTCGAACATCCCGGCGCTCTTCGTCCCCGACTCGTTGAGCCCCATCCTCTTCGCCAGCGCGCGGAACACCTCGAGCAGCGGCCGGCACTCGCCGGGCGCCTTCACTGCCGGGCGGTTGAGCTGCACGTGGTAGTGCCCGTAGGCGAAGTGCAGGTCGGGCTGCTCCATCGCCATCGTCGAGGGCAGGAGCACGTCGGCGTAGCGCGCGGTGTCGGTCGGCAACTGCTCGTGCACCACAGTGAACAGATCCTCGCGCTCGAGGCCCCTGATCACGCTCGCCTGGTCGGGATTCGACGCAGCCGGGTTCGCCGAGTAGACGAAGATGGCCTTCACCGGCGCTTCGGTCGCGGCGAGCGCCTTGCCCAGCTCGGTCATGTTGATGGTGCGCGGCGCGTGCGGTCCCGGCTCGAGGTCGGGGCGCGCCAACGCCGTCTTGTTGAAGCCGAAGCCGCCGCTGGTTGACAGCCGCGCGCCGCCGCCGGGCCGCGCCCAGTCGCCGATGATCGCGGGCAACAGCGCGACGGAGCGCACCTGCGTCGCACCGTTGGCGTGGCGATTGAGACCGTAGTTGAGCCGCACGTACGCGGGGCGCGACGCGGAGTCGGCGTACATCGCGGCGAAGCGCCGGATGTCGGCCGCGGAGACGCCGCACAACGCCTCGGCGCGCTCGGGCGGGCAGGTCGCGGCGCGCTCGCGGTAGGCGCGCCAGTCCTGCGCGTGCGCCTCGAGCCAGGCCTCGTCGTGGCGCCCGGCGGCGAAGATCTCGTGCGCGACCGCGAGCGCGAACGCAGGATCGGTGCCCGGGCGAATGCGGATGTGCCAGTCAGCGCGTTCGGCCGTCGGCGTGAGCAGCGGATCGATGACCACGAGCGGCGCTCCGGCCGCACGCGCCTCCTCGATGAACGGCCAATCGTGGATCGACGTCGCGAGCACGTTGGCGCCCCACAGGACGACGAGCCGCGCCAGCGGCAGCGCCTCCGGCGGCGGGCCCTGGCTCGAGCCGTAGCACGACCAGAAGCCGATCATGCCGGCCATGGAGCAGATCGTCTCGTCGAGCCGTGACGCGCCGAGCGCGTGGAAGAACCGGCGATCGAGCGAGCCGTTCTGGATCAGCCCCATCGTCCCCGCGTAGTGGTACGGGAGGATCGACTCGCCACCGTGCTCGGCGTGGATCGCGCCGAGCCGCGTGGCGACCAGGTCGAGCACCTCGTCCCACGTGGCGCGGCGGAACGCGCCCTCGCCCTTCTTCCCGACCCGGATCTGCGGGTAGAGCAGGCGCTCGGTCGAGTTCAGGCGCTCGGGATAGCGATTGACCTTGTTGCACAGGAAGCCGCGGGTGACCGGGTGCGCCGGATCGCCGTGCACGCGGACGACCTTCTCCCCCTCCACCTCGACCAGCAGCGCGCAGGCGTCGGGGCAGTCGTGCGGACAGACACCCTTCTCGGTGCGCAGCGGCAGTCCGGTCGCAGGCCGGGCGGCCGGGGCGTCGAGCGGTGGCGTGGCGGTGCCGGGAGGCGGGGTCATGGCGCGTCGAGCCTACGTCCGGGGCCCGTCCTCTTCAAGGACGGCGCGCAGGTCCGCGGGCAGGTTGATGCTGCGCAGGCGCGCCGGTCCGCCCGGCCAGGCCACCGGATCGGTCGTGTCGAGCTCGACGAGCCGCCCGGGGCCGAGGCTCGTGAAGGCCGCATGGACGGCGCGTTCGCCGGCCTCCCACGCCGCCCGGAACGCGATCGCCACCGGCGCGGGCCGGACGCAGGCGAACAGTGGCTCGAGCCCGCGCGGGGTGCGCGGCACGACCGCGACGGCATCGGGCTGGCGGTCGAGCGGCGCAGCCAGCAGGGCGAACTCCGCGGCCGGGACGCGCGGCATGTCGACGGCAAGGATGAAGGCGCGCACCGCACCCGCGGCCACCACCATCTCGAGCGCCGGCACGAGCCCGGCCATGGGTCCGGCCCCCGCGACGAGATCGAGCACGGGAAGCGTGCGGTGCGGCCCGGGTTCCTCGCCACCGAACTCGAAGCGTGAGGGCGTCGCGTCCGGCAGCGCGACTCCTTCCGGGGATGCATACACGACCGTCTCGGCGACGCGGATGAGCGACGCGAGCGCAACCTGGAACAGCGGCACGCCCGACCCCGTCTTGAGCCACGCCTTCGAGCGCCCCGCGCCATAGCGCGAGCCGGCACCGCCGGCGAGCAGGATTCCAGCGACCTGCGCCCGTTCCGGCCGCAAAGCCACCACGTTCATCGCACCGCGCGGCGCGACAGCGTCCACTCGCCGCGCCGCAGGTCGCCCCACACCACCTCGCCGACGCCACGCGCATGCAGTCCCTGGGCCAGGCGCTGGGCGATGGCGACGCGCACCGGACGATCGGCCTGGTTGAGGAACACGAGGTAGCGTGCCGCCGGCGGAACCGCCGCGCGGTAGCCCGTCGGGTCGGCCAGTGCGGCGTAGAACGCATCATCCTCGAGGCGCGATCCGGGCGCGGCCGCGGTGCGCTCGGCGAAGCGCTCGGCGCGGTGCACGTGCTCGTCGTCGAGCGGCGCGCCCCAGGCGTCGAGACCCGCGACGGCGACGACCAGCCCGGTGTCGAGCGGCACGACGGGCTCGCCATCCTGGTGCGCCTTGAGCGAGCGGCCGCGCGCACCGTCGGCCTTGACCAGCACGAGGTCGGCCTTCGACTGCTCGACCAGCGGCCCGATCTCCTCCACCTGGATCGACTCGAGCAACCCCGGCCGATCGCCGCGGCGACCGACCACGAGCAGCTCGCCGCCCAGGAACGCCAGGGTCGGCC
>JANOEH010000083.1:0-15450 GCA_031413115.1 Candidatus Eiseniibacteriota bacterium
GCGATCGCCGACGGCTCGAGGACATGCAGGATGCGCAGCGGAATCACGCCCCGGCCGGCGCCGCGGGCGCCATCGCCGGATCGGCGCGTCGTCGGCGCAGCGGCAGCGCTCCCGCCGGCTCGCGCTCGCTGCGCGCGCCAAGCGCGATCAAGAGTTGCCGGGCGGTCGCCTCGGGCGACAGCGTGGTGCGCGCCAGGGTACGTCCGGCCTGCGCCAGGCGCATCCGTCGCGCCGGGTCCGCCGCCAGTGCGGCGAGGGCACGGGCCAGCGCGCCGGCATCGCCGGGCGGCACGAGCACGGCGTTGCCGTCGTGCACCAGCAGTTCGCACGAGGCCTCGCTCGCCGCGGTGACGATGCAACGTCCGGCGGCGAGTCCCTGCACGACCTTGTTGGGGATCACGCGCTCGCCCTCGCCGTCCCGCTGGAACACGCCGAGCACCACGTGCGCGCCGGCCATGCGCTGCGCGAGCTCCGCGAGCGGACGACGACCGTGGAAGACCACGTTGTCGAGGCCGGCATGCGCCACGCGGGCCCGCATCGCGTGGTACTCGATGCCGTCGCCGACCAGGTCGAACACGACATCCCGGCCGCCGAAGGCGGCCAGGCTTTTCGCCGCCTCAATGATGACATCAACACCATGCAGCGGAAGGAACCCGCCCACGTAGAGCACGCGCATCGGCACGACCGGTGGCGTCTCGTCCGGGACATCGAAGAACTCGTCGGCCGCGCCGACGTAGACGACCGGCAGCGGTGGCCGGCCCACCATGGCCGCGTAGCGGCGCGCGTGCGCGGCCGTGTCGGCGACGACCACGCGCGGCCAGCCGAACGCGATCTCGTCCCAGCGCCGGCAGGCCCAGCCGTCGAGCGAACGCGGTCCGTAGATCCCCCAGTCGCCGACCATGGTGTCGAGGCGCGAGATCAGCGGGTCCGCCGCGCACAGCGCGCCGACGCGACGGGCCGCCAGCCACGCCGCCGGGACGTCCTTGTGGCAGAACTCGGCAACGAGAACGACATCGGGACGCGGGTGCATCGCACCGATGACGCGCATGATCTCGAGACCGCGGCCGACCACGCCGCCCGAGGGAGCGACGAAGCAGTTCTTCACCTCGATGCCGAGGCGGTTGAGTCCCACGCGCAGCACCGCGTTGCGCGGGTAGCCCGGATCGAACCCGCCGACGTAGGCGAGGATCACGGCGCCTCCCCGTCGGTGAACACGCCGGGACCGCGCGACGTCGCATCCCACAGCAGCGCGTACTTGACGAACACGGCGAACGCGGACAGCCCGCACAGGGCCACCCCCGCGCCACCGTCGAGGAAGCCGCCCTGCGCCACGTACATGCGCAGGAAGCGCACCGGCGGCCGCACCAGCATGGCCAGCGGTCCGCTGCGTCGCCCGGCGTGGTAGGCCATGCGCGCATTCGCGCGCGCGTACTGCCATAGCTTCCGCTCGTAGTCGCCCCACGTGCGGTACGGGTGGTGCAGCAACGCGCCCGGGAGGCTCGCCACGCGGGCGAGACCGGTCACCTGCTCGTGAATGGCGCCCTCGAAGCGCCCGGCGTCCCGGCGGAACAGGCGCAGAACGGCATCCCCCCGCCAGCCGCTGTGCTGGATGCGCCGCCCCAGGAACCAGTTGTGGCGGGCGAGACGATAGCCGTCGGCCGGCGGTTCAGGCGGGAGCGCTGCGATCGCGGCAGCGAGCGCCGCATCGACGCGCTCGTCGGCGTCGACGCACAACGCCCACGGGTGGGCGAGCTGGGCCAGCGCCCAGTTCTTCTGGCTCGACCAGTCGTCGAAGCGGCGGACGAGGACGCGGGCGCCGTGCGTGCGCGCAATCTCGACGGTGCGATCGGTGCTCTCGGAGTCGACGACGACGATCTCGTCGGCGAAGGCGAGCGACACGAGGCACTCCTCGAGGTTCCGCTCCTCGTTCCGTGTGGGCACCAGCGCCGAGATGCGCGGGCGGGTCATCGCGCCACCGTCGTGCGGGGCGCCGGGAGAGCCGTACGGATCGCCTCGAGCGCCTGCTCCGGGGAGACCCGCGTCAGGCAGAAGTTCTGAGCCAGCGGGCAGACCAGGCGCTGGCACGGCGCACATTCGATCGGCGAGGTGAGCGTGCGGTGCGCACCCTCGGGCGGCGTCGCGGTGGGAATGTCGGTCGGGCCGAAGAACGCCACCGTCGGCAGGCCCACGCCGACCGCCACGTGCCGCGCACCCGAGTCGCCCGAAACGAGCAGGTCGTGCGCACGCAAGCCGCGTGCCAGCGCCGCGACGTCACCCCGCGGAGCCTTGATCGCACGCGGTTCGCCGGCGACCAGCCGGTCGGCCAGCGCCTCTTCGCCCGGACCCCAGAACACGGTCACCGCCGCACCGAGGCGATCGGCCAGCAGCGTCAGCAGGCGCGCGTAGTGCGCCTCGGGCCAAGCCTTCGCCGCCCAGGTCGCGCCGGGCGCGACGGCGATCCGCGGCGGAGCGGATGCCGCGTTGCTGAATGCGCCGGCATCCTGCCCCTCCGCGCCAGCCGGGGCGAACGAGAGATCCGTCGTCGTCGCGCCGACCGCCGCGACGAGTTCGAGGTACGCGTCGCGCATGTACACCGGTCGCCGCGCATCGGAGCGGGGCACGGTCACGGTGTAGGCCCACGTGCGCCCGCGGATGGCGAACCCTGCACGCACGCGCGCCCCGCTCCACCAGGCGAGGAACGCGGTGCGCGGCGTCCCGAGCGCGTCGACCACCAGGTCGTAGCCCGCGGCGCGCACCTCGTGGTACAGACGCAGCAACGCGTCGCCACGCCCGTGCGGCGTGGACGCTGCGTCGGGAAACACGACGACACGCGTCACGTAGGACAGCCCCTCGACGACGCCCGCAAGCGAGCGGTCGACGAGCAGGTCGACCTCGGCGGCGGGGTAGGTCGTGGCGAGCGCTCGCACGGCCGGCAGCGTCAGGAGAAGATCGCCCAGCGCGCGCCGGCGCAGGACGAGGATCCGGCGCACGCCGGGGCGGGGCTCAGGCGTGTCCATCGGCGGCGGCAACGCCAACGCCTCGGCGGGCGAGTTCAGCGCGCACGGCAAACCGCGCGTCCCGATCGGCGGCTTCGATCGCGGGCAGCGTCTGGGCGGCGACGGCGGGAATGGTGTCGAGGGCGTGTGCAAGCAATCCCGGCACGTCGCCGAGGCGGATCCTCCCGGCGAGGAACGCCTGCACGGCGACCTCGTCCGCCGCATTGAGGATGGCCGGCGCGGTCCCCCCCGCGAGCGCGGCACGCCGCGCGAGGTCGAGACACGGATGCTTGCCGGCCGGCGCCGGTTCGAATTCGAGGCGACCCAGCGCACCCAGGTCGAGCGCCGGCAGCGGCGCCGCGAGTCGCTCGGGCCAGGCCAGCGCCATCTGGATGGGGAGCTTCATGTCCGGTCGCGACAATTGGGCCAGCGTCGAGTGGTCGACGAACTCGACCAGCGCGTGGACGATGGCTTGCGGATGGACGACCACCTCGATCGCATCGTAGGGCACGCCGAACAGGACGTGAGCCTCGATCACCTCGAGTCCCTTGTTGAGCAGCGTCGCCGAGTCGACCGTGATGCGGTCGCCCATGCGCCAGATCGGATGCGCGAGCACGTCCGCCGGCGTGGCGTCCGCCCAGTCATGTCGCCCGCGCAGCGGGCCGCCTGAAGCGGTCAGCGTCAATCGCGCAATCGCGCGCCCCGAACCCCCGGCTCCGCCGGAGCCCGCCAGACACTGGAACAACCCGGCATGCTCGCTGTCGACCGGCAGGATCGGCGTATTCGTCGCCGCGGCCCGCGCGGCGACGAGTTCGCCCGCGAGCACCAGGCTCTCCTTGTTGGCCAGCGCCAGCGGCGTGCCGGCCTCGACAGCGCCGAGCGTGGCCGGGAGGCCGGCCGCGCCGCCCACCGCCTGCAACAGCATGTCGAGCGGCTCGCCCGCCGTCTCGGCCAGCCCCGCCGCGCCGACGCGCACCTGCGCGGCCGCGAGGTCGGTAAGCGCGAGCAACTCGGTTCGCGCCGCATCATCGGCGACGACCACGACGCGCGGGCGAAACTCGGCGACCTGCGCGGCCAGCGCGCGGACGTTCTTCCCGCCGGCGAGCGCATCGACACGAAAGCGATCCGGGTGCGCGCGCGCGATCGCGATGGCCCCGGCGCCGACCGTGCCGGTCGAGCCGAAGATGCCGAGGGCACGCGGAAACGGCCGCCCGGGCCAGGCGAGCGCGCGGGTGGCCGGGGCATCGGGATCGAGGACGTACGCGCGCGGGCTCATGTCACATCGACCGGAAGACGATCATCTTCAGATAATAATAGACGAGGGGCGCCGAGAAGTAGAGCGAGTCGAAACGGTCCAGCACCCCACCGTGTCCCGGGATCAGGGTCGATGCGTCCTTCGCCCCCGAGACGCGCTTGAGCAACGACTCCGACAGGTCCCCCACCTGGGCGAACACGCCGACCGCCAGGCCCAGCACCGTTGCGTGCCCGATGGTCAGGTAGGGCGCGAACCACAGGCGCGCCACGTGCGCCGCGACGAGGGCGGCGACCAGCCCGCCGATCGAGCCTTCGACCGACTTCTTGGGGCTCACGTCGGGGAGCAGGCGTCGCCGACCCAGCCACATCCCGAAACCGTACGCCGCCGTGTCGCAGGACCAGGTGAGGAAGAACGTGAGCAGCACGTACGAGGCGCCGAGCGCGTAGTCCTGCCCGAGCGCATGCGGCAACTCGCGCAGGAACACGAGGTGCACCGACAGCCAGCCCACGTAGAGGATCCCGAACAGCGTGACCGCCATCGGCTCGATGCCGCGCTCGCCGACCGAACGCAGAAGCTCGGCACAGAAGATGAGCAGCAGGCCGGCGGTGACCAGCAGGTTGGTCTGCGACGGTGTGCCGGTGAACGACAGCAGGCACAGCGCCAGCGCCATGGTCATCCCGAGGCGGCCGCTCGGGCGCATGCCGCGCGCCATCATCATCGTGTAGAACTCCGAAAGGCCCAGCGCGACCTGCAGCGTGACCAGCCCCGCAAACCAGGCGCCGCCCTTGAACGCGAGCAGGATCAGGAGCGGCAGGAACAGCACGCCGGAGAGGATGCGCAGCGGCAGCTTCGGGTCCGCGGTCATGCGGATGGCCCGGGAACATCGACGCGACCGAAGCGACGATCGCGGCCCTGGAAGTCGGCCACGGCCTTGAACAGGTTCTTGCGCCGGAAGTCGGGCCACAGGGCGTCGTCGAAGACGAGTTCGGTATAGGCCAGTTGCCACAGCAGGAAGTTCGAGATGCGGCGCTCGCCGCTGGTGCGGATCAGGAGGTCCGGGTCGGGCAGCCCCGCCGTCATCAGGTGCGCCTCGAACGTCTTCTCGTCGACCTTGAGCGGCGCCACCGGGCGCGAGCCCGCCTCCGCCGCGAGGCGTCGCACGGCCTCGAGGATCTCGGCCCGCCCGCTGTAGCTGATCGCCAGGCACAACAGGAGTCCGGTGTTGCCGGCCAGCTTCGCGGTCGAGGCGTCGATCACGTCGCGCACATCGGGCGACAGATCGCGCGCCCGCCCGATCACGCGCAGACGCACGTTCTGCCGGTGCAACTCCTTGAGCTCCTCGCGCAGGACGCGCTTGAGGAAGCTCATGAGCCCCTGCACCTCGGTCTTGGGGCGTTCCCAGTTCTCGGTGGAGAAGGTGTACAGGGTGAGCACTTCGATGCCGAGCGCGACGGCGCCCTGCACGGTGTCGCGCACGGCCTCGCGGCCGGCATGATGGCCGAGCAGGCGCGGCACGCCGCGGGCCTTCGCCCAGCGGCCGTTGCCGTCCATGATGATCGCCACGTGGAGCGGGATCGGGCCCTTCGCGCGGAGCGCCTCGGGCGTGAGGGTGCGGGTGGTCATGGCGGTCCGGGCGGGCGCCCTCAGACCTCCATGAGTTCCGTCGTCTTCTTCGCCAGCAGCTCGTCGACCTGGGCGATGAACCGGTCGGTGAGCTTCTGGATGTCCTGCTCGGCGCGCTTCTCGTCGTCCTGCGGGATGGCCCCGTCCTTGAGCAGCTTCTTCAGCTCGTCGTTCGCCTCGCGGCGGATCCCGCGCACGTGGACGCGCGCCTCCTCGGCCATCTTGCCGAGCAGCTTGACCATGTCCTTGCGGCGCTCCTCGGTCAGCGAGGGGATCGGCACGCGCACGATCGAGCCGTCATCGGTTGGGTTGAGGCCCAGGTCGGCCTTCTGGATGGCCTTCGAGATCGCGGCCACCATGGTCTTGTCCCACGGCTGGATGACGAGCAGGCGCGGCTCGGGCGCGCTCACCGCGGCGACCTGCGCCAGCGGCGTGACCGTCCCGTAGTAGTCGACGTGCACCGTGTCGAGCAGCGCCGTCGTCGCGCGCCCGGTGCGCATCGACGCGAACTCCTTGCGCGCCTTCTCGATCGACTTCTTCATGCGTTCTTCGGTACGGGCGAGAAGTTCCTGACGCGCCATGTCCTCAGCCTCCGACGAGTGTGCCGACGGATTCGCCGTCGACGACGCGGGCGAGGTTGCCCGGCCGTCCGACGTCGAACACGACGATCGGCAGCTTGTTGTCCATGCACAGCGAGACCGCGGTCGAGTCCATCACCTTGAGCCCCTGGTTGAGCACGTCGAGGTAGGTGATCGACTCGTAGCGTGACGCGTCGCCATGTCGTTCCGGATCCTTGTCGTAGACGCCGTCCACCCGGGTGCCCTTGAGCACCACGTCGGCGCCCACCTCGATGGCGCGCAGCGCCGCGGCGGTGTCGGTGGTGAAGTACGGGTTGCCCGTCCCCGCCGCGAAGATCACGACGCGCCCCTTCTCGAGGTGGCGCACGGCGCGGCGACGGATGAACGGCTCGGCCACCTTGTGCATGTCGATCGCCGATTGCACGCGCGTGAACACACCCTGTTTCTCGAGGGCGTGCTGCAGCGCGAGCGAGTTGATCACCGTGGCGAGCATGCCCATGGAGTCGGCGGCGACGCGGTCCATGCCGCGCGAGGCGGCGGCGAGGCCGCGGAAGATGTTCCCACCGCCCAGCACGACGCCCACCTGAACGCCGGACCGATGCACGCCGGCGATCTCGGCGGCGATGCCGTGGAGCACGTCCTCGTCGAGGCCGTAGCCCGCGGGACCGGCGAGGATCTCGCCGGAGAGCTTGAGGAGGATGCGCTTGAAACGGGGCACGGCGGGATCCCTTCGCGGCGACGGTGCGCCCGCGCGAGGCCGGGCGGCCCCGCGCGAGTCACCGGAGGATCAGTCCTGGCCGAGGCGGAACTTGACGAAGCGGCGGATCTGGATGTTCTCGCCCAGCTTGCCGATCGCTTCCTGGATCAGCTCGCCGACCGTCTTCTTGTCGTCCTTCACGTACGGCTGCTCCAGGAGGACGGTCTCCGAGTACCACTTGTTCAGCTTGCCGTCGACGATCTTCTCGACGATGGCTTCGGGCTTGCCTTCGGCGCGCACCTGCTCGACGAAGATGGCGCGCTCGGCGGCCGCCAGCTCGGCGGCAATTTCCTCGCGCCGCACCGCGATCGGGTGCATCGCCGCGATGTGCATGGCGACGTTCCTGACCAGCGCGGCGAAGTCGTCGGTGCGCGACACGAAGTCGGTCTCGCAGTTGATCTCGACGAGGACCCCGACCCGGCCGCCCGGGTGGATGTACGCCTCGACGAGGCCGTCGCTGGCGGCGCGCTCGGCCTTGGATGCGGCCTTCGCGGCGCCGCGCTTGCGCAGCGTCTCGATCGCCAGCTCGATGTCGCCGTTCGACTCGGCCAGCGCCTTCTTGCACTCCATCATGCCGACGCCGGTGCGCTGGCGTAGCTCCATGACCAGTTTTGGTGAGATCTCGGCCAACATGGACTCCTTGCCTTCCGCGGTCGCCCCGGGCGACCGATGTGCGGGTGCGTGCGAAGAAACTCGGGTGGCCGCCGGCCTCAGGCCGGCTGCGCGACGGCGTCGCCGCCGAATGACACGGTCTCGCCGTCCTTGGTGGCCGACTGGGCGGCGACCTCGGCGGCCTCGGCCGCCTCGCGGTTCTTCGCGGCGGCCATGCGCTGGCCCTCGACGACCGCGTCGGAGACCATGCGGCCGAACAGGCGGATGGCGCGGATCGCATCGTCGTTACCCGGGATCGGATACTGGATGAGGTCGGGATCGCAGTTGGTGTCGACGATGCCGACGATCGGGATCCCCAGGCGATTGGCCTCGGCGACCGCGATCTTCTCCTTCTTGGTGTCGATGATGAAGACGAGCTTCGGCACCGCGTTCATCTCCTTGATCCCGGAGAGGGCGTGCTCGAGCTTCGTGCGCTCGCGCGACAGGCGCGAGACCTCCTTCTTGGAGAGGCGATCGAACGTGCCGTCGTCGGCCATGCGATCGAGCTCCTTGAGGCGCTTGATGCTCATCTTCACCGTCTTGAAATTGGTGAGCATGCCGCCCAGCCAGCGCTCCACGACGTAGAACTGGCCGCAGCGGACCGCCTCCTCGGAGACGACGCTCTGGGCCTGACGCTTCGTGCCGACGAACAGGACGTGGCCGCCCTGCTGCACGGTGCGGACGATCGCGTCGCGCGCCTCGTTCAGGCACTTGAGCGTCTTCTGCAGGTCGATGATGTAGATCCCGTTGCGCTCGATGAAGATGTAGCGCTTCATCTTGGGATTCCAGCGGCGCGTCTGGTGACCGAAGTGGACGCCGGCCTCCAGCAGTTCCTTCATGGTGATTTCGTTCATCACGTGCTCCTTCGGTTGCTCCTCCGCCCGGCCGGGCCGCGGAGCGGACCGAAGGTGCCGAGCGTGCGAGATGGGGTCGCGCCAGATGCGCGGCCCGTGCCGGGGCGGATCGCCCCGGCGGTGTCGACTAGCGCTTCGAGAACTGGAACCGCTTGCGCGCGCCGGCCTGGCCGTACTTCTTGCGCTCCTTCATGCGGGCGTCGCGGGTCAGCATGCCGCCCTTGCCCAGCACGCTGCGAAGCGTCTCGTCCATCTTCACGAGCGCACGCGCGATGCCGAGCCGGATGGCGCCGGCCTGTCCGGTGAGTCCGCCGCCATTGGCCGTCGCATACACGTCGTAGCGACCGACCAGGTTGGTGAGCACGAGCGGAAGCTCGGCGTGCTTCACCAGCGCGGCGCGGGTGAGATAGGCGGCCATGGGCCGGCCGTTCACGAACGCCTGACCCGAACCGGGCATGAGGCGCACCCGCGCGGTGGCCTCCTTGCGGCGGCCGGTCGAGGCGGGATTGATTGCCACCACCTTCGTCAAAGTCCATTCCTCCACGGGCCGGAATCCGCGCGGAAGCGCCGGATCCGGAATCCGATCAGTGCGAGCGGTCGAACGCTCAGTACGGAAGAGTCAGCGTGCGCGGCGACTGCGCGACGTGCGGGTGCTCGGTTCCGGCGTAGATCTTCAGCTTGGTCATCATCTGCCGGCCGAGCCGGTTGCGGGGCAGCATCCCCTTCACCGCGAGGTACAGCACCCGATCCGGCTTCGACTCGGACATGGTCCGGAACGAAGTCCAGGTCACACCGCCGGGATACATCGAGTGCGTGAAGTACTGCTTCTTCTCGGTCTTCTTGCCCGTCAGCCGGATCTTCTCGGCGTTGATCACGACGATATGGTCACCCGTATCGAGGTGCGGCGAGTAAGTCGGCTTGTGCTTGCCCTTGAGGATGTGGGCGACCTGGCTGGCGACACGACCGAGAACGAGGTCGCGCGCGTCCAGGACGAACCAGTCGCGGCGGATTTCGCCCGCCTTGACCGAATGCGTCTTCATGGAGCCTCCCTGGAGCCAACGCTGCTTGCTGAAACGACTTGCAAACATCGGAGGCTAGCATGAAGCAGGCCGGGGCGTCAACCCGTGCCCCGGCTCCCCAGCCGGGGAAGGGGCAAAGCTATCCCTCATCACAGCAACAGGATACGGAGGGCGTGCTTTTACGCTTGATGGCCCGTATCCTGTTTCTCCCCCCTCCACCGCCGCCTGGCTTCGTTTGCCCCCGTGACGACCGGCCGGCCTGACCTGCGGAGACACACCGATGATCGGACGTACGCTCGGCCCCTACCGCGTGATCGAGCTCGTCGGCACCGGTGGCATGGGCGAGGTCTACCGCGCCGTCGATGACCGGCTCCACCGGGAAGTGGCCGTCAAGGTGCTTCCGGCCGCCGGGCCCGTCTCGCCAGTCTCCCGGGAGCGACTCCGACGCGAAGCGATCACCGCGTCGCAGATCAACCACCCGAACATCGCAGGCGTCTACGACATCGGCCACGAGGGAGACCTCGACTACCTCGTCTTCGAATACGTTCCCGGCGGGACGCTCGCGGATCGCATGCGCGTAGCATCTCTTCCTCTGGCGGACGTCCTCCGGATCGGTATTGAGATTGCGCAGGGGCTCGACGCCGCGCACCATCACGGGATCGTGCATCGCGATCTGAAGGCGACGAACGTGGCCTTCGATGCCGAAGGCCGGGCCAAGATCCTCGACTTCGGGATCGCCGCCTACGACACCGCGAGCGGCGCGGTTCCGACCGGGCTCGCGCCTACTCTCGGCATCGGGCCCGTCGGCACCCTGCCCAACATGGCGCCGGAGCAGCTGCGCGGGGAATCGAGCGACGCACGCACGGACCTCTATGCGCTCGGCGTCGTGCTCCACGAGATGGCGACCGGGCAACTCCCATTTTCGGCGGCGAACCAGGCGCTCGCGATCGACGAGATCCTCCATCGCGTTCCGCCGCCGATCCGTTCGCTCGACCCTGCGCTGCCGAAGGCTCTCGACAGGCTCGTCGGGCGGCTTCTTGCAAAGAAGCCTGCTGAGCGCCCCGCCAGCGCGAGTGAAGTGCGCACCACCCTCGTGGCAATCCAGGGCACTGCCGCGCAGCCACGGCCTACGTTCAAACGGCGTAGGGTCGTGTGGGGAGTCGCGATCGTCCTGGCGGTCGCGTCGATGGTCCCGCTCCTGCCGCGTCGAGGCCTCGGCTTCCTGCACTCGTTTCCCGGAGCGAGCGCGCAACGGTCCTCGATCGTCGTTTTTCCGCTCGATATCCTCGGAGGCGATGGCGGATCGGATTACCTGGGACGCGCATTCGCCGAGGCAGTGACGATGAACCTCGCGCAGACGAGCGGCCTCGATGTCCTGCCGGCTTCCCGCAAGCTCCTCGACGAGTCGGCGGATGCGGCGGCAGTGATGGAGGCAGGCCGCAAACTGGGAGCGAAGCATGCCGTGAGCGGATCCTTCCTGCTGCAGAAGGACAACTTGCGCGCGACGGTTTACCTGATCGACGTCGACCAGAGGCGGGTCGCCTGGGGCGCCGAGTACGACATCGATCCCGCCGACATCGGCATCTCCGCCAGCACGCTCGCCCGGGAACTCCGCTCCCGCCTCGGGCTCGAAGCCCGCCACGTCTACGAGTACTTCCGCTACGAGACGGGCACGTCCGAGATGGCGACGTGGCCGCGACTCGCGGCCACGATCGCGGCCCTACGCTCACACGACGTGCCGCGTGGGCTTGCCCTGACGGAAAGCCTGCTTGTCCAGTTCCCGCGCGTCCCCGAGGCGCACGCCATGCGCCTCGTCGCCCTCGTCGACCAGGACAATGCCGGGGGTGGATTCGGTTCGAAAGCGTCGCGGGAGCTGAGCGCGGGAATCGATGCGCTCGAGGCCGTCGACCCGGCGAGTCCGCTGGTCCCGATCCACCGGGCGATGGCCGAGGGCAGTTCGCCGGACGTCGAATCCCGCGCAGGGGCCCACGAGAAACTCGTGAATCAGGCCCTCGCTCGCAGCGATCTCTCTCCCGGACTGCGCAGCCTGGCCCTGCGGCTCCGCGGGCGCGCGCGCATGCAGATGGGGAAGATCGACCCGGCGCGCAGGGACCTCGAAGCCTCGATCCACCAGGATCCTGCG
Organism: Candidatus Eiseniibacteriota bacterium; assembly: GCA_031413115.1. Lineage (GTDB taxonomy): Bacteria > Eisenbacteria > RBG-16-71-46 > RBG-16-71-46 > DASYSL01 > JANPEF01. Next base: position 11,877 of record JANOEH010000083.1, read on the forward strand.
AGCCCGTATGGCTACATCTTCCTCGGCGGTTTTCTCCTGGAACAGAAGCAGTACGCCGAGGCGGTCCGCCGGGCGCGCGAAGCCGCCGCGATCGATCCAGCGATGGCCGGGCTGTACATCACCTACGTCCTGCTCGAGGCGGGTCAATCCGCCGAAGCCCTAGCTCACACGGAGGAACTCACTCGCCGACAGCCTTCGGCGCAGGTATGGGCGAACCTCGCCGTGCAGCGGGCGACGCTCAAGCGACGCGAGGCGGCCCGGGCGGCCATCAAGTCCGCCGGGGAGTTCGGTCCAAGCGCGACGTCTGCATTCGATCTCGCCCGGGCGGCGGCGCTCTTGGGAGACGACTCGGAGGCCCTGAAGACGCTCGATCGAGCCGTCCAACTTGGCTACCGGGACGCCGCCATCGCGAGCACGCCGGAGTTTCAGCGGTTCGCGCGCGACCCCCGGTACCTGCGGCTGGTGAAAGCGGCGCAGCCGGACACGACGATGGGGCGGCGGAGCTAGGAAGACGTCTCCGTTTCCAGCAGGCGGCGGACCCGGGCCAGCGGCAGGCCCACGACGTTGAAGAAACAGCCGTCGATCCGGGTCACGAACGCCCCCGCCGGGCCCTGGATGCCGTAACCGCCGGCCTTGTCGTAAGGGTCGCCCGAGGCGACGTAGGCGTCGACGGCGGCGGCGGGCCAGCGCGCGAACGTGACGACCGTCGACTCGAATCCGGCCGCGCAGCGGCCGTCGGAGTGGACCAGGGCGACACCGGTCAAGACTTCATGACTCCGCCCACTCAAGCGCGCCAGCATCTCCCGCGCCTCGGCAGCGTCGGCCGGCTTCCCCAGCAAGTTGTCGTCGAGCACGACGAGCGTGTCGGCGCCGAGCACGCGGGCACCGGGATGCCGCGCCGCCACATGGAGCGCCTTCGCCCGCGCCAGCGCCATCGCCAGCGACGACGGTGCATCGGCGCCGTGCGCAAGGGTCAGCGCCTCCTCGTCGACCCCGGCCGGCTCGACGGTGAAGACGACCCCGAGCGTCGCCAGCAGCTGCGCGCGCCGGAACGAGGACGAGGCAAGGACGAGCGGGGCGCTCATGCCCCCGCCTCGCCAGGAGGTGTAGCGGCCCCCACCTCGAGCAACAACGTCACCGGGCCGTCGTTCACCAGCGAGACGTCCATGTGCGCGCGAAACACCCCTTCCTCGCAGCGCACGCCGAGTTCGCGCACGGCGCTGCAGAACGCGGCGTACAGCGCTGCCGCCTCCTCGGCCGGAGCAGCCGCGACGAACGACGGGCGATGCCCCTTCGCGGTGTCGCCGTAGAGCGTGAACTGGGAAATCGCGAGCATCGCCCCGCCGGTGTCGAGCAACGAAAGGTTCATGGCGCCCGCGGCGTCGTTGAAGCAGCGCAGCCGCACGCACTTCTCGGCGAGGCGGCGCGCCTCGGTGGGTCCGTCCCCTCGCGCGACGCCCACGAGCACGAGCAGGCCGCCGTCGATCGCGCCGGTGACCCTCCCGTCGACCGTCACCGTGGCGCGCGAGACGCGCTGGACATGGGCCCTCACCGGCGGCGGTGCGCGGTCCCGCCGGAGGCGGCCGGTCCGTCGTCGTGCGGGCGATCCTTCCCGCGGGACCCTTCACTGCGGCCCGTGATCTTCGGCGCCTGCTGGCGCTCCACCCGGGTGACGCCCTTCACCCGCTGCACCGCCTGCAGCGTCTCCGTGAGCATGCGCAGGTTCGGCACCTCGACGAGGAACACGCCGCGCGCGGTCTTGTCCTCGCTGGCCATGCCGGCGCTGCGAATGTTCACCTTGAGCGCGGCAATGGTCTTCGTGATGTCGGCCAGCATGCCCTGACGATCCGAACCGTAAACCACGAGTCGCACCGGAAACACCTCGTCCGGGCGCGTGTCCCACGTCACCTCGACGCGGCGCTCGGCGGCGATGCGGTCGTCGAACGTGTTGGCGCAGTCAGCCTGGTGCACGGACACGCCGCGCCCCTGCGTCACGATCCCGATGACGCGATCGCCGGGCACCGGCTGGCAGCAGCGCGCGAAGTGCAGAAGCACGTTGTCGAGCCCGTGCAGCCGCACGCCGTGGCCCTTGCCGCGCGTCAGGTTGCGCAGCACCTCGGCCGAGGCGTTCCTGAAGCGCTCGAGCGGGCCCTCGCGCTCGACCGACGGGACCAGGCGACGCACGATCGACGTCAGCGAGCGCGTCCCCTGCCCCAGGTGGGCATAGAGCGACTCCACGTCGGTCAGGCCCACGCCCTGGGCCGCATCGAGCAGCTCCTCGTCGCTCACGCGCTCGGTGGCGCGCAGGCGCTTCAGTTCACGCTCGATCATCTCCTTGCCCAGGGCGATCGCATTGTCGCGGAATTGCTCGCGCAGCCAGTGGCGGATCTTCGAGCGGGCCGACGGCATGCGCACGATCTTGAGCCAGTCGGTGTGCGGCCGTGCCGACGGGGAGGTCATGACCTCGACCGTGTCGCCGTTCGTCAGCTCGTGGCGCAACGGCACCAGCGCGCCGTTGACGCGCGCCCCGACGCAATGAAAGCCGACCTCGGTGTGGATCATGAACGCGAAATCGAGCGGCGTCGCGCCCTTGGGCAGGCGCTTCAGTTCCCGGCGCGGCGTGTAGACGAAGACCTCGTCCTGGTACAGGGCCGTCTGCAGGAACTCCATGTACTCCTCGTCGCTGGCGTTGGCCTGCCAGTCGGCCGTCTGGCTGACGAAGCCGCCGAGCTGCGCATCGAGCTGGGCGTCCATCGCGCCGCCCTTGTACACGTAGTGTGCGGCGACGCCGCTCTCGGCGGTGCGGTGCATCTCACGCGTGCGGATCTGGATCTCGACCATGTCGCCGCCGGGCACGATCACCGACGTGTGCAACGACTGGTAGAGGTTGCTCTTGGGCATCGCGATGTAGTCCTTGAAGCGGTCCTGCACCGGGATCCACAGGTCGTGCACCACGCCGAGCGCCCGATAGCAGTCGCCCTTGTCGGCCGTCACGATGCGCAGGCCGAGCAGGTCGAAGATCTGGTCGAAGGCGCGCGACGAAGACTTCATCTTGTGGTGGATCGAGGCGAAGTGCTTGGGTCGGCTGGACACCTCGGCCATCAGCCCGGCCTCGGCGAGCCGCGCCAGCAAGGGCTCCTCGAGGCGCTTGAGCACGGACTCGCGATGCTCGCGGCGCGCCGCCACCCGCTCGGCCAGGTCGCGGTAGGCAACAGGCTCGAGCGTCTTGAGCGCCAGATCCTCGAGTTCGCGCTTGATGCTCGCGATGCCCAGGCGGTGCGCCAGCGGCGCGTAGATGTCGCGCGTCTCGCGCGCGATCCGCTGCGCCTTCTCGGGGCTCAGGTACTCGAGCGTGCGCATGTTGTGCAGGCGGTCGGCAAGCTTGATGAAGATGACGCGCAGGTCGCGCGCCATCGACAGCAGCATCTTGCGGAAGTTTTCGGCCTGCTCGCTGCGCGCCGAGTCGAAGTGGAAGCCCGAGATCTTGGTCACGCCGTCGACCAGCGCGCCGACCTCGGACCCGAACCGCTTCTCCAGCTCGGGCAGCGTCACCGTCGTGTCCTCGACCACGTCG
>JANOEH010000084.1:0-2820 GCA_031413115.1 Candidatus Eiseniibacteriota bacterium
GTCTTGAGGGCCATGATCTCGTTGTCCTGGGCCATCCGACCGAAGGTCATCAGGGTCGCCACCAGGACCCCGCAGGGCATGGAGAGGGCGACCATCCAGGCCAGGGACAGGAGGAAGAACTCTCCAATCGTGGCCGGGGAAACGCCGCGGCCGACCAGGAGTTCCATCATGTCGATCAGGAGGTCGAGCTGCAGGAAGTACGTCACGACGCCGAAACCCAAGAGCCAGGGAACCGGGTAGCTGCGTAGGACGTACAACCGTAAGGTCCGCATGGATGCGACCTTACCGCGGGTTCGGGGTCCGGCCAAGCTTCCCCTGCCGGTCCCGGGCAGAAGTCCCACGTGGAGCCGACTCGAGCCGCCTTTGCGACGAAGCCGTTCCGCCTTCGCGGCACCCGGACCTGCGGTTCGGGGGCCTGTGGCCGTACTCGCCCTGGCCGTCGCCCTGACGGCCGCGGCGGGGGCGCAAGAGGGCGTGCCTCGACCCTTCACTCCCTTCGACAGTGTGGTCGTGGTTGCGCCAGATTCCACCGCAGATACCGCCGCAGCGACCGCCGCGGCAGCGGCGGGTGCCGTGGCGGCCGCCGCGGACTCGCTCGCCGCGGTGGCTGGTGACTCGCTTGCACCTGCCTTTCCAGACTCGCTCGCGCCAGCGCTCGCGGACTCGACGCGGCAGTGGCGCGTGTCGATTCCGGCGGAGGACTCGATCCGGGCAAAGACACCGCTCGACCGCTCGGCGTGGATCACGTGGACGCCGCGCATCTCCCACCTGGCGCTGCCGCTCTACGCCGTGCGCGACGGACTGTTCGCCGGCAACGAGCCGTGGCAGCTCAAGTACCCGGTCGATGCGCGCACCGTCTCCGTCTCCGTCGATCCTGCGAAGGGGACGATCACGCAGAGCCTCTCGGCAGCCGACGTCGGGCTCGACGTCGCGCTCGAGGTGCCGATCGAGGATTACGCGCGCGACCTGACGCGGCGCAGCCTGCGTGCGGCGTGGATCACCGAGTCGCGCCAGCGTATCGCCAGGGTCCCCACCGACATCGATCGCATTGGTGCCCGTGGACCCTTCTCGATCGCCCTGCCGTTCGAGCTGCCCAAGGCGGCGCAGGGCATCCTGGGTCGCGGCGGGCCGTCGCTCAACGTGTCGGGCTCGGAGCGCATCTCGATCGCCGGCACGTCGAACTGGGACAACCGCACGGCCGGACTCGGCGTCAAGCGATCGCTGTTCCCATCGCTCGAGATGCGCCAGGACCTCGACATCAATCTCAACGGCAGCCTCGGCGACAAGGTGCGCATCGACGTGGCGCAGAACTCGGCGAACACGGTGCCGCTGGCCAACCGCATCGGCATCCGCTACACGGGCTACGAGGACGAGGTCCTCAAGACGCTCGAACTGGGCAACACGAACCTGTCGCTACCCGGCACGCAGTACGTGTCGTACAGCGGCCGGAACGAGGGACTGTTCGGCGTCAAGGCGGGCGCGCGCATCGGCGGAACGGACCTGGCGCTGATCGCCTCGAAGCAGGAGGGACGCTCCGAGCGGCGCTCGTTCCAGGGCACGCAGCAGGAGGTCGTGCGCACGATCGACGACCTGAACTACGTGCGCGGCAAGTACTTCTTCATCCAGCGCCCGGCCGAACAGCTGGCCACCGGCAGCGTCATCGAGCCGGGATCGGTGCGGGTGTATCTCGACGACAAGAATGGCTCGAACAACCAGGGCGTGCGCATCGGATCGGCCGAGGTCGACCCGACGCGGCCGCCGGGGGTGGGGGACACACTGTCGGGCAGCTTCGACGGGCTGCGCGAGCTCACCGACTTCCTGGTCAAGGTCGACTACTTCGGCGATCGCTTCCCCGTACTCGTGCTGCGCAGCGCCATCTCGAACTCGCAGCTGCTCGCTGTCACCTACATCGAGACGCTCGCGGACGGCACCAGCCGCACGGTCGGCGACGTGCCGCCGCTGCCGGACGATCCGAACGCCGAGGCGCCGCCGATCCGTCTCAAGCTGTTGCAGGCGCCGCGCGCGTTGCTCAAGGCGAGGGTCGACGCGCCCGACTACTTCGAGACCGACCCGGCGCTCGATCCGCTGGCCATCACCCGCGACTACGAGATCAAGAGCTTCTACGACCTGCAGACGGCGAACATCGATCCCAAGTCCCTGTCGATCCAGGTGCGGCGCTACGACGCCGCGCTCGAGGAGGCGACCGACGCGTACAAGGAGGGGACGAACCTGTTTCCCTACATCCGGGTCATGGGCATCGACCTGTTCACCGACAACGGCTCGGGGGCGGCGATCGAGGGCCCCGACCTGATCGTCGACCAGATCACCAGCGCGTGGTTCCTCGAGACCGAGACCGGGATCCTCTACTTTCCCGACCTTCGCCCGTTCGATCCGCGCGTCACGCCGCGTCCCGACGCGACGCCCGAGGAGGACTACTTCTTCCGCACGCGCATCGTGGCCAACACCGACGTCCCCGGGTTGCGCGGGCGCATGTTCTGGCCGGCGGACTTGCCCGATCCGCCGGGCTTTCCCGGCGGCGGCATCACGCCCGAGGATCTCGAGTCGAACCCCAAGCCGTACGACAAGCGCAACCTCCAGCTCGTCGACGACCGGCGCTACTACATCTGGGCCAAGTTCGCGGGCACGGACTACTCGGGCACGATCAACCTGGGACAGGTCGGGATCCTCGACGGTTCCGAAGTGATCGCCATCGAGGGCGTACCGCTGGAGAAGAACAAGGACTACCAGATCGACTACGAGGCGGGCGTGATCACACTGCTGACCGCCAAGGCACGCGAGAACCGCTCGCGGCTATCGATC
>JANOEH010000085.1:0-5046 GCA_031413115.1 Candidatus Eiseniibacteriota bacterium
GCGCTGATGCCCGGTGCGCTGTTGCGTCCGCTGGCACAGGACTTCGTGCTGCCGTCGCTCGGCCTCGTCGCGGGACCGGGCGAGGTCGCCTACCTGGCGCAGGTGGCCGCTGCAGCCCGGACCCTGGCGACGCCGATGTCGATCGTGGTCCCGCGCTTCAGCGCCACGTGGCTGCCCGCGTCGGCGGCGGCCGCGGCCGCGGCCGCGGGCGTGCCTGTCGAGGCGCTGGTGCGCGATCCCGACGGGGCGCTCGCCACGTTCTTCGCCGCGGGCGTGCCGGCGGACCTGTCGCGCACGGTCGGCGCGTTGCGCACGCATGCGCGCGCCGAGCTCGCACGCGCCGGTGACGAGTCGCGCGGGCTCGACGCGTCGCTGCCGGAGTTCGTCCGTGCCACGGCGGCGCGGCTCGACTGGCGACTGGCCCGGCTCGAGGCGGGCCTGGTCAAGAAGTCCCGCCGGCGGTGGAAGCGCGAGCACCCGGCGCATCCGCACTTCGCGTCGTACCTCAAGCCGCACGGGCGCCTGCAGGAGCGCACGCTCGCGTGGCTCGATCCGATCGCGCGCGGCGGTCGCGGCGTCGAGGCGCTGGCGCGCGAGCGTGCGGCCGCGCACGTCGACGACCTGCTGGCCGGGAGGCCGCTGGGGCACGAGGTGCTGGCGATCGGGGAGGACGCATGAGCCGTTCCGCGGGGGCTGACTTCGGCGCCGACCTGATGGTCGTCGGCGCGCATCCCGACGACCTCGAGCTGCACTTCGGCGGCATCGCCGCAACCGCGGTGCGCGACGGGCTCGTCGTCGTCGGACTCGACCTGACGCGCGGCGAGCGTGCCACGCGCGGCACGCCCGGGACTCGTCAGGTCGAGGCGGCCGCCGCGGCGTGCGCGCTGGGCCTGGCCGAACGCCTGAACGCCGGGCTGCCTGACACCGGCGTCCACTCGGGCGACCCCACGCAGGTTGCCGCGGTCGTCGCGCTGGTGCGGCGCCTGCGCCCGCGCTGGGTGCTGGCGCCGCATCCCGAGGACCCGCATCCCGATCATCGCGAGGGCGGACGCCTGCTCGAGCGAGCGCTGTACTTCGCGCACGTCGGCGGCTTCGCGGCGGAGGGGGAACGCCATCGTGCGCGCGGCCTGCTGTTCGACTGGCCCGAGGCGGGTGGTCGCGCGGCGGGCTTCGCCGCGCACGGCACGGGCATTCTCGTCGATGTGAGCGCGGGCTTCGCCGCCAAGCGCGCCGCGCTCGAGTGCTACGGCTCGCAGTTCGCGCCCGCCGATGGTCCGGCGACGCGGCTCAATCGCCCGGGATTCCTCGGCGCGGTCGAGGCGAAGGCGCGCCGGCTCGGCGAACTCGCGGGCGTGGAGCATGCCGAGGGCCTGGTGCACGCCGGCGGGCTCGTGTGGTCGGGACCGCTGGGTGGGCTCTTCGGCCCGGGCGGGTTCGCCGGAGGGCCGACCGCGTGACGACACGCCCGCTGCGTTCCGCGGTGAAGGCCCGGGCGAAACAAAAGCCGCCCGTCGCCGCCAGGCGCCGCGGCAAGCCGCTCAACGTCGGCATCACCTGCTACCCGACGTTTGGCGGTTCGGGCATCGTGGCCACCGAACTCGGCCGGCGGCTGGCCCGCCGCGGCGACCAGGTGCACTTCATCTCGACGTCGCTGCCGTACCGCCTCCCCACGTTCGAGCGCAACATCTTCTTCCACGAGGTCGTGCTCGAGCCCTACCCGCTGTTCCAGCACGCGCCGCCGCTGGCGCTCGCGCTGGCGACCAAGATGGCCGAGGTCGCCGAGACGCAGGATCTCGACGTGCTGCACGTCCACTACGCGATGCCGTTCGCCGCCTCGGCCTTCCTCGCCAAGCAGCTGGTCGCCCCGGCCCGCCTGCCGGTGGTGACGACCCTGCACGGCACGGACATCACGATCGTCGGCCAGCAGCCGGCGCTGTTGCGCATGACCAAGTTCACGATCGAGTCGTCGGACCGGGTGACCGCGGTGAGCGAGGCGCTGCGCACAGCGACGATCGACACGCTCGACGTGCACAAGCCGATCGAGGTGATCCCGAACTTCGTCGATCCCGAGATCTTCGCGCCGCGTCGCCGCCGCCCGCCGGTGCTCGCACCGGCCGGGGCGCGCGTGCTGATGCACGCCTCGAACTTCCGTCCGGTGAAGAACGTCGAGACCGTGGTGCGCATCTTCGCCGCGGTGCACGAGCGGATGGACGCACGGCTGGTCATGGTCGGCGACGGCCCCGACAAGCCTCGCGCCGAGGAATTGGCCCGGCATCTCGGCGTCGGTAAACACGTCTTGTTCCTCGGCAACCAGGAGGTCATGGAGGAGCTGCTGCCCCTGGCCGACCTGCTGCTGCTGCCGTCGTCGACCGAGTCCTTCGGGCTCGTCGCGCTCGAGGCGATGGCGGCAGGTGTGCCGGTCATCGCCTCGCGCGTCGGCGGGTTGCCCGAGCTGGTCACCGATGGCGTGAGCGGCTTCCTCGTCGAGCCGAACGACCTCGACGCGTTCGTACGCGCCTCGCTGCGGGTGCTCGAGGACGACCGCCTGCACCGCCGCGTCGCCCGGGCGGCGCGCGCCCGCGCCGTCTCCGAGTTCCACGTCGATCGCGTGGTCGAACGCTACCGCGCCGTCTACGGCGGCCTGTGCCGATGAGCGACGTGCGCGCGGGGCAGGGGGTGGACGGGCCGATCGCGCTCGTCGCCGACCGCGGTCGCCGCCGCTTCATCGTGCTGGTCGAGGGATCGCTCGGCGTGCTCGACGCGAAGACCGCCGTCGCGCTGCTGCGCTACGCGCCCGAGGCGGTCGCGGTCCTGCTCGATTCCACGCGCGCCGGCACGACGGCAGGGGACGCGCTCGGCTTCGGCGGCGCGATCCCGATCGTCGGCAGGCTCGAGGAGGCGCTCACGCACGCGCCGGACGCGCTGCTCGTCGGCATCGCGCCGGTGGGCGGCCGCCTGCCCGACGCCTGGCGCAGCGTGCTCCTGGCGGCGCTCGATGCGGGGCTCGACCTGTGGGCGGGCCTGCACACATTCCTCGCCGACGATCCGGAACTGGCCACGCGCGCGGCCGCGCGGGGCCGCCGACTCGTCGACCTGCGCGCCGTGCCGACCGAGCTTCCCATCGCTGCCGCGCGCGTGCGCGGCCTCCCGGCCCACGTCGTCCTCACGGTCGGCTCCGACTGCAACAGCGGGAAGATGACCACCGCGTGGGAGCTGCACCGCGCGCTGGTGGCGCGCGGCGTGCGCTCGGCGTTCGTCGCCACCGGGCAGACGGGGATCCTCCTCGCCGGTCGCGGCCTTGCCATCGACCGTGTGATCTCGGACTTCACCGCGGGTGCGGCCGAGGCGCTGGTGCTCGAGGCGGCGGTGGGACACGACGTCGTGATCGTCGAGGGGCAGGGCTCGCTGTTGCACCCCGGGTACGCCGGCGTGACGCTGTCGCTGCTGCACGGTGCGCTGCCGCACTCGATGATCCTCTGCCACCAGGCGACGCGCACGCGCATTCGCCACGGCGACGTGGCGATCCCGCCGCTCGCCGAGCTGGCCCGCCGCTACGAGGACGCGCTCGCGCCGATCCGGCCCGGCCGCGTCGTCGCCGGCGCGATCGTCACGTTCGATCTCGACGATGACGAGGCGCGCGTAGCACTCGCGGGCCAGGCAAGGGCTCTCGGCCTGCCTGTCACCGATCCGGTCCGCTACGGCGTGGCGCCCCTGATCGAGGCCGTGCTCGCCGCCCGGGAGGAAACCGCCGCATGAAGCTGACCGTCGCACCGCTCACGCTGTCGACCCGCCATGAGTTCCGCATCGCGCGCGGTGGGGGCCGGAACTGGGAGCACCTCGTGATCACGCTCGAGCACGCGGGCCACATCGGTTACGGCGAGGTCGCCGCCACCGCCTACTACGGCGAGAACGCTGCGACCGCCGCGGCCGCGCTCGCCGCCTGGGCGCCGCTCCTGCCGTCCGATCCGTGGGAGCACGAGGCCTTCGAGCGCCGGGCCTTCGCCGTGCTCCGTGGCCAACGGGCGGCGTGGAATGCCCTCGACACGGCACTGTGGGACCTTCGCGGGCAGCTCGCCGGCGTTCCCCTGTGGAAGCTGTGGGGACTCGATCCGGCGACCCTTCCGCTGTCGTCCTTCACGCTGGGTCTAGCGGATTGGGAAACAACAGCCCGAAAGCTCGATGAGGCAAAGGCTTATCCCATTCTCAAGGTCAAGGTCGGAGGGGCCGATGACTTGGGGACGGTGCGGAGGATCCGGGAACGGACCTCCCAGGTGATCCGCGTCGACGCCAATGGAGGCTGGACCCGGGACCAGGCGCTGCGTCTGTTGCCCGCCCTGGCCGAGTTGGGGGTGGAGTTCGTCGAGCAGCCGCTGGCGCCCCAGGATCGCTCTGGGCTTCGCTGGTTGCACGCGCGCTCGCCGTTGCCCCTCTACGTCGACGAGGGCTGCCACGTGGCGGCCGACGTCGCGGGGCTGGCCGATCGCGCCGCGGGCGTGGTGGTCAAGCTGGTCAAGACCGGCGGCCCGAGCGAGGCCCTGCGCCTGATCCACGCGGCGCGCGCGCACGGGCTTTCGCTCATGCTAGGGTGCATGGTCGAAAGCAGCATCGGCATCACGGCGGCGGCGCACCTCGGGCCGCTGTTCGACACGCTCGACCTCGACGGACACTGGCTTCTCGCGGTGGATCCGTTCGAGGGCGTCGGCGGCGGGGAAGGCCGCCTCACACTTCCAGACCGGCCGGGTCTGGGTGTGGTACCGCGCCAGGGAGGCTGAGTGAGTCGTCGTCTCGTCCTCTACGTCGGATCCATGGTCGCGAGCGCCCTCGTGCTGCTCGCGCTGCATCCGCTCGACTGGACGCATGCCCTGCTCGTCCACTGGTTCGCCTGGGTCGCGATCACGGTCGTGGCCGAGAGCCTGTGGCTGCCCACGATCACGGGAGAGGGCACGGACTCGATGGCCTCGGCGGCGAACTTCGCGACCGTCGTCCTGTGGGGCGTCACGCCGGCGATCTGGATCGTCGCGGTGTCGACCGCCATCGCCGACCTTG
>JANOEH010000086.1:0-4872 GCA_031413115.1 Candidatus Eiseniibacteriota bacterium
TCACCACCATGTCCCCGAGCGTGACCTGGCCGTCGGAACCGAGCGCGGCGACGCCGCCATGGACGTGGGCGAGCACGGTGGTGGCGCGCAACGGGGGTCGAAGCAGCGAGCGTGAGGGCATGGGTTCTCCGGCGACGGGCACGTCAAGCCCGCGGGTGAGCCTTCTCGTAGGCGCGGCGCAGGCGCCGCGGGTTGACCTGGGTATAGACCTGCGTGCTGGCGAGCGAAGCATGGCCGAGCAGTTCCTGGATGGCGCGCAACTCGGCGCCCGCATCGAGCAGGTGACTGGCGAACGAGTGGCGCAGCGCGTGCGGGCTGACGCCCGTCGCCTTCGCCGTCGCGGCGAGCGCGCCGTGCACGGCACGCTGCACGGTGCGCGGCGACAGACGGCGGCCGCTCGGGCCGAGGAACAACGGCTCGTCCCCGCCCTCGGTCCGCGCCGGCGCGGGCCGGCCGCGGCGATCGCGCAGCATGCCGAGCAGCGCCACCTTGACGTGGGCGCCGAACGGCACGATCCGCTCCTTGTCCCCCTTGCCGATCACGCGCACGGTGCGGCCGCCCCAGTCGACTGCGGAGAGGTCGAGGCCGAGCGCCTCGGACAGGCGGAGCCCGGAGCCGTACAGCAGTTCGAGCAGCGCGCGGTCCCGGCGCTCGGTCGGTGTGCCGATCGGCAGCGCCGAGAGGGCGCGGTTGAGCGGCTCCGACGGAAGCGTCCGCGGCAGCCGGCGTGGCTTGCGTGGCAGCGGCAGCGCGGCGGCGGCGTCGGCCGCCGCCCCCTGCTCGGCGGCGAACCGTGAGAACGTTCGCCAGGCGGCGACCGCGCGCGCCTGCGATGCGGCGGCGAGCCCGCGCCGCGCCAGCGTCGCGAGCGCCTCGGCCAGCGCGAGCGAGGTAAAGCGCTCGGGCGGCACGTCGGCTCCGGGGCGCACGGCAAGCGCGTCGAGCAGCCGCTCGATCTCGAAGCGGTAGGCGATGAGCGTGCGCGGCGAGAGGCGGCGGGCGCCCTCGAGGTGACGAAGAAAGTCGGCGAGGACCGTGCGCATGCCGGGCCGGGGCCTCAGGCCGAGGCCGCTTCGCCCAGCGACTCGTCCTGGTCCTCGTGGCCGCACTTCTGGCACTTGAAGTACGTCCCCTTCTTCTTCGACAGCTTCTCGGAGAGGAACGGGAACTGGCACGAGGGGCACGGGCGACCGATCGCCGGGCGGTCCCAGGTGGCGTACTCGCACTCGGGGTAGCGATTGCACGAATAGAACACCTTGCCGCGCTTGCTCCGCCGCTCCACCAGCTCGCCGAGGCCGTTGTCGATCGGGCACGGCACACCGAGCCCGAGCGGGCGAGTGTACTTGCACGTCGGGTAGTTCGAGCAGGCGACGAAGCGGCCATAGCGGCCGGTGCGCGCGAACAGCCGCCCGGTCTTGCACTGCGGGCAGCTCTCGTTCAGGTCCTCGGGAATCTCGGACTCGTCGACCGGGCGGGTGAACTTGCAGTCCGGGTAGTTCGGGCAAGCGTAGAACGGGCCGTTGCGACCGAACTTGCGCACCAGGAATGACAGGCCCCGGCCTTCGGCGTCGCAGGTCGGGCACTGGATATCGGTCTTCTCCTCGGTGCTGGCGCGCAGCGACCTCCGATCCGCAGCGGCCTTGTCGAGGTCGACCTTGAACGGCGCGTAGAAGTCGCGCATGACCTGGTGCCACTCGTCCTCGCCAGACTCGACGCGATCGAGTTCCTCCTCCATGCGCCGGGTGAAGCTCACCTCGAAGATGTCCGGGAACATGCGGACCAGAAGCTTCGAGACGACCATCCCGAGGTCGGTGGGCACCAGGCGCCCGCCGTCGCGGCCCACGTAATCGCGACCGGTGATCGACGTGATGATCGTCGCGTAGGTCGACGGCCGCCCGATCCCGAACTCCTCGAGCGCCTTGACCAGCGTCGCCTCGGTGTAGCGTGGCGGCGGCTGCGTGAAGTGCTGTTCGGAGTGCAGGTCGACGAGGCTCAACTGCTGCCCAACGGCGAGCGCAGGCAGGCGCGACGAGCGTTCCTCCTCGGTCTCCCCGTAAGCCTTGAGGTGCCCGGCGAAGACCAGCACCGAGCCGGTGGCCTTGAGCCCGAGGCGGCCGACCGCGACGTCGATCGCGGTCGACTTGTAGCGCGCCGGGTTCATCTGCGACGCGACCGCGCGCGCCCACACGAGCTGGTACAGCTTTGCCTGCTCGTCGGTCAGGAACTTCCGCACGTTGTCGGGGGTGCGCAGCACGCTCGACGGGCGGACCGCCTCGTGTGCGTCCTGCGCGCCCGCCCGCTTGCCGTAGACCGGCGGCGTGGCCGGCAGGTAGGCCGCACCGAACGCCGTGTCGATGAACTGGCGCAACTCGGTCACCGCCTCGGCCGCGAGCCGCGTCGAATCGGTGCGCATGTAAGTGATGAGACCGACCGGGCCTTCGGCGCCGAGCGGGATGCCTTCATAGAGCTTCTGGGCGATCTGCATCGTCCGCTTGCTGCCGTAGCCCAGGCGCCCGTAGGCGTCCTGCTGCAAGGTCGAGGTGATGAACGGCGGCCGCGGCTTGGTCGAGCGATCCGTCTCCTTGACCTCGGCGACGACCGGCGAACCCTGGCGGATCTCGTCGATCAGCCGTTGGCACTCGGGCTCGGCCTTCAGTTCGCGGTCCTCGAGCTTCTTGTCGCCGACCCGGAACAACTGCGCGCGGAAGCGCTCCCCCGCCGCGGTCTCGAGTTCGGCCTCGACCGACCAGTATTCCTCGGGAACGAAGGCGCGGACCTCGGCTTCCCGCTCGCAGATCAGGCGCAACGCGACCGACTGCACGCGCCCGGCCGCCAGGCCGTAGCGGATGATCTGCCACAGGAGCGGGCTCACCTGGAAACCGACCAGGCGGTCGAGCACGCGGCGCGCCTGCTGCGCGTTGACCAGGTTCATGTCGAGGTCGCGCGGCTGCTCGAGGGCGCCCTTGACGGCGCGCTCGGTGATCTCATTGAAGGTCAGGCGGCGGAGCTTCTTCTGGTCGGCCGCCAGCGCGGTCGCCAGGTGCCAGGCGATGGCCTCGCCCTCGCGGTCCGGATCGGGCGCGAGGTAGACCTCCCGCGCGACGTGGGCCGCCATCCTGAGGTGGGCGAGAATCTTGGTCTTCCCCTCGATGTCCACGTACTGGGGCTCGAAGTTATTCGCGATGTCCACGCCGAGCCCGCTCTTGGGCAGGTCGCGCACGTGCCCGTAGGAGGCGAGCACGAAATAGTCACGGCCGAGGAACTTCTCGAGCGTCTTGGCCTTGGCCGGCGACTCGACGATGACGAGGCTCTTGCCCTCGCTGCGCGCGATCTTCGCCATCGTCGCGGCGTCCCGCGCATTGGCGCGCTCGGCGGCGGCGATCGCCAGTTCGGCGGTGCGCTCGGCACCGCGGCCAAGCAGCGGTTTCGTCGCGGCCTTCGTCGCCTTCGTGCGCGCGGCCTTCTTCGCGGCGGCCTTCTTCGGCGCGGCCTGCTTCGCGACAGCCTTCTTCTTCGCGGCCTTCTTGACCGCGGCCTTGCGGGCAGCCTTCTTCACGGGACCCTCAGTGGACACCGGGGAAGTCACTCCGATCGCCGCCCAGGCCGCCGCCCAGCGCGGCCTCGAGCACCAGATCCTGGACCTCGTCCAGGCCGACGCGTCGATCGCTCGAGGCGAGCGCGCGCTCGAGCACCCACTCGAACTGTTCCTCGTCGATCGATCCGGCGCCGCGCACCCCCAGCAGGTAGCCGTACGCCTCGGGCGTCAGGCGGCTGCGTTCCTCGAGGGACAGGACGCGATTGCCCCGCGGCGAACCGGTTTCGCTTGCGGGCAGGTCCTCGCGGTTCGAATCGGTCAGCGCGAGGATCGCCTCGATCGCGGCCGCAAGCTCGTCGCCCGGGACGTCCGACGAGGCGAGCACGTCCTGAAGCTCCTCGAGGGCGAACTCGTCGCCGTCGAGGGCCGCCCGGAGCTGGAACGCGACCCGACGCAGGAGCGCCTTCACCTTCTCGTTCATGCCGTCCCTTCGTCCGCGGGCAGGTGGCACTTCTTGTACTTCTTGCCGCTGCCGCACGGACACGGATCGTTGCGTCCGGCGCGCAGTGCGACCGGCGCGCGCCGCGGGGCCGGCGCCGGGCCGGCCGGCGCGGGAGTCGGCGGCCCCTCGCCCTCGGCAACCGCGATGCCGCCGCCGCCGGTCGAGGCGAAGACGCTCTGCGCGTCGGCCTTGCTCGCGGTCATGCGGACCGTGGTGGTCGCCACCGGCGGCGGAGGCGCGGCGGGCTCGATGCGGAAGATGCGCCGCACCGATTCCTCCTCGATCTCGCTGACCAGCTGCTCGAACATCTTGAACGCCTCGGCCTTGTACTCGAGGAGCGGGTCCTTCTGGCCGTAGGCGCGCATGCCGATGCCGTGCTTCAACTGGTCGAGCTCGTAGAGATGGTCGCGCCACTTGTCGTCGATGGTGAACAGCATGACGTGGCGCACGACTTCGAGGAACGGCTCGCCGCCGTACAGCTCGATGCGGGCGCGGAACTCCTCGAGCGTGCGCGTGCAGGCCGCGTCCTCGATCGCCTCGTAGGTCGGCTGCACGTCCCCCGTCGCGACCGGCTCGACCGGGCGGTGGAGGATAAAGCCCAGGTCGTCCTGCAGCGCCGGCAGGTTCCAGCCGTCGGGATGGTTCCGATCGCCCCCGGTGAAGTGGGAGACGCGCCCGGCCACCAGCTCCTCGATCCATGACTCGACCTCCTCGGTCGGATCGCCGTGGTCGAGCATCTTGTTGCGCAGGCCGTAGATCACCTCGCGCTGCTTGTTCATCACGTCGTCGTACTTGAGCAGGTGCTTGCGGATCTCGAAGTTGTGCGCCTCGACCC
>JANOEH010000087.1:0-19379 GCA_031413115.1 Candidatus Eiseniibacteriota bacterium
CGAAGTGAAGAACGCCCCGCTTCCGCGAGGCAGCGGGGCGCCCTGGTTCATCTGCTGCGCGGCTTCAGCCGCAGATCCCTACGGCAGCAGCAGCGCCTTCCCCATCTCGATCACCTCGTCCGCCGCGAAGCGCACGAAGTAGATGCCGGCTGCGACGCGCTGACCCGCGTCGTCCCGTCCGTCCCACGTCATCGTGTGGCGACCCGGGTCGTACGCGAGGTCGCCGCCGGTTCGAGTCTCGCCGCCGTCGTCATCGCTGCGCCCGACAGCTCGCCATCGAGCGCGGTCATCGACCGTCAGCAGCAGGCGGACGAGCCGGGCCAGGAATGGGTCGGGGGACGGTTCATGGAAGGTCTCCTGCTCGATTGTGCGCCCGAACTGCAGCCTTGCTCGGACGGCGCCTCCGGGCGGATCATGAATCGCATGCGCGCCTTCCGCCTTGCCCTGCTCCTTGCCCTGGCCACCGCACCCGCCCTTGCCACCGCCCAGTCGGCTGCCGATCGTGTCCGCGTGCTCCCCGCCGACGAAGTCCTGCGCCTGCTCGAAGAGGCGTCCGGCATCGAGTCCGCGGGCAAGTCGAGCCTGGCGGGTCTTTCGGACCGCCCGCTCCGCGTCCAGGCCGACTCGCTCCACTCCTACGACGCGCTGCACTACCGGCTCGACATCACGCCGTCGCGCACCAGCCGCCACGTCGACGGCACGGTGACGCTGACGCTGGTCGTGCGCGAGCCCGCGTTCACCACCGTCGACCTGCACGCGATCGCGATGACGTTCTCGTCGGTCAAGGTGAACGGCGATGCGCGCACGACGTGGACGACGGGAGCGGGCAAGCTGAACGTGCCCGTGTGCGAGGGCCCGAGCTGTCCGCCGCATGTGCCCGGCGACACGCTCGTCGTCGAGGTGACATACGCGTGCAACCCGACGACCGGTTTCTATTACTACCCGCGCAACAGCTACACGCTCTCCGAACCCTACGACGCGCGGTACTGGTGGCCGTGCTACGACGAGCCTTCGGACAAGTCGACGCTCGACGTTTACGCGACCGTCCCGCTCACCGAGTCGTGCTGGTCGAACGGCCTGTTGATCGGGATCGCACCCGGCGGCCCCGGCACCCACGTCTGGCACTGGCAGGAGACGCACCCGATCGCGACCTACCTGGTGAGCGTCGCGGCGGCGAACTTCTGGCGCTTCGATCAGCTCGCCGGCACGGTGCCGATCGTCAACGTCGCGTTCCCCGAGGACTCGACCAGGGCGAAGCTCGACTATGTCAACGTGCCGGCCATGGTCACGACGTTCTCGAACCTGTGGGAGCCCTACCCGTTCGACAAGTACGGGCAGGCCACGGTCGACCCGTTCGGCGCCGGCGGCATGGAGCACCAGACGATGACCACGCTGCACCGCCAGCTCCTGCGCGGGGACCGCTTGTACGAGTACGTCTGGGCGCACGAGCTGGCGCACCAGTGGTGGGGCGACTGGGTGACCTGCGTCGACTTCCGCGACATCTGGCTCAACGAGGGATTCGCGACATTCAGCGAAGCCCTCTTTGTCGAGAACTTCTACTCGGCGGCCGCATACGACTCGGCGATCGCGGCGCACATGGCATCGGCCCTGACGGCCGATGTCAATTTCCGCTACGCGATCTACGACCCGCCCACGAACTACCTGTTCGGCACGACCATCTACAAGAAGGGCGGAAGTGTCCTGCACATGCTGCGCCGGGTGCTGGGCGACACGGACTTCTTCGCCGGCCTGCGCCTCTACGGCCAGCGCTACGCCTTTGGCAACGCCACGACGCGCGACCTGCAGCGCGCCATGGAGGACGCCTCCGGCGAGGCGCTGGCCTGGTTCTTCGACGAGTGGATCTTCGCCGCCGGCATCCCGACCTACGCGTGGTCGTGGCAGGCCGTCCCCGCCGATCCGCCGGCGCCGGACGAGAGCGACGTCGCGCTGTTCGTACGCCAGGTGCAGACCGCCGCGCCGCTCTATCGCATGCCGATCGAGTTCAGGGTGACGCGCGCCGCGCGGCCCGACACGTTCGTCACGGTGTGGAACGATGCGGTCGCCGAGCAGGCGTTCGCGGTGCGCGTCAACGGCAGCGTGACCGGTGTCACGATCGATCCGCGGGGCAGCATCCTCAAGCGCGTGCAGAACTACGTGCTCGACGCGGGTGACCCGACGGCTTTGCTGGATCCGGGGCCGGGGCGCATCGAGCTGTCCGCGATGCCGAATCCTGCGCGCGGCAACGTTGTCCTGCGCGGGGCGTGGCTCGACGGCGTTGCGGCAACGATGCCGGCGAGCGCGCGGTTCGTGGTGTTCGACGTGCGCGGGCGATTGGTTCGCGATCTGGGCGCGGCCTCCGGCGCGTCCGGTGGCGGCGCATTCGCGATGACGTGGGATCGCCGGGACGACGCGGGGCAGGTGGTCGCGCCGGGCATCTACTTCGCGCAGGTCGTCGCCGGGCCGAAGCGCGAGGTGCGGCCGATCGTGCTCGTGCCGTGAGTGCGGATCGACTCTCACGAGAACGTTGACTTCGGACCCCCCAAGAGTAGAATCGTCGCCTGCGAAGGATCGTTCCATTCCGAGTCTCCGGCGACCCGCCCTCCGCCGGCTCCCGGGGCCAGCGACGGCCATTCCATTCGACCATGTGTGATTCGATGACTGTCATTTCCCGCGGGAGGATCTCCATGCATCGACCCATCGTTGCCCTTGTCCTGGCGATCGCAATCCTGTCTGCATTCGACGCGCAGGCCCGCAGCCGGGCGGATGATTGGCGCGTCGTCACGGACGCGGCCCCGTGGGGTGGGCGCGCCGGTTTGCAGGCTGTCGAGCTGGACGGCAGCCTCTTCGTGCTCGGCGGGCGCACGCCCCGGCCGCCGCAGACTCCCCCCATTCCCGGCGACAGCCAGATCTGGGGCGACGTCTGGCGCAGCGATGATGGCGGCAGCGCCTGGCAACGCGTGCTCGAGACCGATGACGCATCGCACTGGCCCGCGCGCGCCTACTTCCAGGCCGTGACGATGAAGGATCACGTGTACGTGCTGGGCGGGCAGAACTTCATCGTGTTCGCGAACCCCGGATGTCCCGTGCCCCCTCCACCGGGTTGTCCGCCGTTCATCTCGTCGTCGGAGTTCTTCGACGACGTCTGGCGGTCGGCCGACGGCGTGAACTGGGAAGCGCTGACCGACTCCGCCGGATGGGACGGGCGCGCAGGCCTGATGGCCGCGGCGTTCGACGGCCACCTGTACGTCTTCGGCGGATCGCGCAATGATGACTCGTCGATCATCGGCGGACCGCCGGCGCGCATCTACTACAACGACGTGTGGCGCTCGGCCGATGGCGCCCGCTGGGAGCGGGTGCTCGAGCATGCGCCGTGGAGCCCGCGCGCCGGCAGCGCCGTCACGGTGAAGGATGGCTGGCTGTACCTGCTCGGGGGCGAGGCCGGCTTCCTGTGCGGGCCCCCGCCGTGCGATCTGCCCTACTTCAACGATGTCTGGCGCACGCGCGACGGGATGAAGTGGCAACTCGTGACCGAGAGCGCAGGCTGGAGTCCCCGGCCCGGTCACCAGTGCGTGACGCTGGGCAAGGACATCGTCTGCTTCGGTGGCTTCGGACTGCCGGTGAATCCGATCGACATGTGGGCCAGTTCCAATGGCAAGCAGTGGCGCCTGCTCGATGACGCACCGTGGAACGCCGTCTCGCCGGAGCAGGGCAAGTACGACTTCGACGCATTGGTCGTCGAGGCCGGCGACGACCGGCACGGGAACTCCGGCAAGCGTGGCGGCGCGATCCTCACGTTCGGCGGTGATCGTGAGACGTTCGACTTCTCGGATTCGCTCAACTACCTGCGCGTCGATGACGAGGTGTGGAGCTACGGTCCGGCCGAGGCGTTGGACGGGGAGGACGACGATCGGCAAGCGGGTGGACGAATTGACCTGGCGCTGCGGACGGAGTCACCGGTGGCGCCGGCGGGCCGCGTCGTCCTGAGCTTCGACCTGCCGCAGGCGGCGCCGGTGCGTCTGGCGGTGTACGACGTGCGCGGGCGCCTGGTGCGCACGCTGGTCGACGGCGAGATGGGCGCCGGGACGAACCGGGTGGAGTGGAGCGCCGCCGGCGGGACATCCGGCCCCCGCGCCGCGCCCGGGATCTACTTCGCGCAGCTCGAGGCGCTGGGCCAGCGGCGTGCGGTGCGCGTCTTGCAACTTCCGTAGGGTCAGGATCACCGGGGAGTCCGTCACTCCCCGGTGATCAGCCACTCCAGGTCCTCGCGGCTCAGCGAGCGGGCGAAGCCCTCCTCGCCCAGCACTTCCTTCGCCAGCGTGGCCTTCTTCTGCTGCAGCTCCCAGATCTTCTCCTCGATGCTGTCGCGGGTCAGCAGGCGGTAGGCCGTCACCTTGCGGGTCTGCCCGATGCGGTGCGTGCGGTCGATCGCCTGCGCCTCGACCGCCGGATTCCACCACGGATCGAACAGGATGACGTAGCTCGCCGCCGTCAGGTTGAGCCCGGTGCCACCGGCCTTGAGCGAGACCAGGAACACGCACGCCGCGGAATCGTCGGTGAAGCGCTCGACGACAGCCTCGCGATCCTTCTCGTTGGTCTTCCCCGTCAGCATGTGGTGCGGGATCTCGCGCTCCGTCATGTCGCGCGCGACAAGGGCCAGGCACTCGACGAACTGCGAGAACAGCAGCACCTTGTGCCCCTCGGCGAGCAGCGGCTCGAGCAGCTCCCACAGCGCGTCGAACTTGCCCGAGGGCGAGCGTGTCGGGGCGCCGACCAGGGCCGGGTGGTCGCAGATCTGGCGCATGCGCGTGAGGATCGCGAGGATCTGGAAGCGATCTTCGTTCAGCTTCTTCGGGTCCCCCTTGCCGCTGGCGAGGATGGCGCGCGCGCGCTCCACCTGCTCGAGGTACAGCTTCTTCTGCACGGGCGTGAGCTCGCAGTCGCGGCGCTCCTCGCTGCGCGGCGGTAGTTCCTTGGCGACGACGCTCTTCATGCGGCGCAGCAGCACCGGGCGCAGGCGCGCGGCGAGCAGGCGGCGCACGGCGGGCGGCGCGTCGGCCGGATCGTAGCGCGCCGTGAACTGGCGGCGGCTGCCCAGGAACCCCGGGCTGGTGAACGAGAGGATGCTCCACAGGTCGAGCGCCCGATTCTCGAGCGGCGTGCCGGTGAGCGCGAGGCGATGCTTGGCCTTCAGCTCGCGCGCGGCGCGTGTCACGTCGGCGCCCGGGTTCTTGATGTTCTGCGCCTCGTCGAGGATCACCGCGCCGAAAGCGATCGTCTTCAGTTCCTCGATGTCGCGGCGCATGAGCGCGTAGTTGGTGACCCACAGGTGGGCGCGCGTCGCCTCGCGCTTGAGCGTGGTGCGTCGCTCGGCGCCGGTGAGGCGCACCACCGCGAGCTTCGGCGTGAAGCGCGCCGCTTCGCGCTGCCAGTTGTGGACGACCGACGCCGGGCACACGACCAGCACCGGCCCCAGCTCCGGATCCTCTGCCCGGAGCCAGGCGATCCACGCCAACGCCTGGATCGTCTTCCCCAGGCCCATGTCGTCGGCGAGGATCGCGCCCAGCCCCAGCGACGCGGCGAAGGCGAGGAAATCGACGCCGGTCTGCTGATATCCGCGAAGCGTGCCCTTGAATGCAGGGGGCACCTTGATCGCGGGCAGGCCTTCAAACGCTTCCACCCTTGACCGCAGCTCCTCGATCGCCTTGAGCGAATCGGCGCCGCCGATCTCGGCCAGCGTGGCCAGGGACTCGGGACGCGCCTGCGCCAGTTGCCACACGCTCACGCGTTGCTCGCCGCCACCGGTCTCGAGGCCCAGGTCGGCGAGCGCGTCGGCGGTGCGATCGAGCTCGTCGTTCGTCTCGCGGCGCACCCAGCCCGAGGGCAGGCGCACGAACTTGCCGGTGGCACGACGCAGGAGGGTGAGGTCCTCCTCGCTGAGCACCAGGTCCTCGCTCTCCCACTGCGCGGTGACGCCGAACCAGTCGACGCCCGACGGCCGCACCGAGATGCGCGCCCGCACGCTGCGCGTGCCCTCGAGGAGGCGTTGCGCGCGCGAGGTGGCGAACCAGCGGACGTCGTCGGGGCGTGTGCCCCACGCTTCGTCGAACGTGGCCAGGCGCTTGGTCGTCAGCCGGATCTCCCAGCCGCGATCCCCGTTGCGCGCGCCGGTGCGGGCGAGCCAGTCGACGGTCGGTGAGAGCGGCGTCGTGTCGAGCAGGTGCAGGTGCGCGGGATCGACGGTCTTGCTTCGCCCGGCGGGGCCGTCGACGAGCGGCTCCCAGCGCCGTGCGGGGCCGTACTCGTGGGCGCATGCTTCGGGCGCGGGGTCGTCGCCCGGCGCCCACGCGGAGCCCTCGGCCGCGGCGAAAAGTTGCATCACCAGCAGGTCGTCGTCGTCGGTCGCCAGGTCGTCGTCGTCGGTCGCCAGGTCGAGGGCCACGATGGCGCGGCCCGGGACGACCCGCAGGTGCGGCGCCAGAGCCTCGCGCATGGTGGGGAAGCGCTGGGCCAGTGCCCCGAGCAGCGGCGTGTGCCGCACGGGCTCGACGGGCAGCCCGCCGAGCGTGGCCAGTTCGTCGACGAGGTCGGCGGGGGGCGACGCGCCGACCAGGTACGCCTCGTCATTACAGAAGAGGAAATCCGGATGGGCCCGCCCGCCGTGCCGACCGCCGCGCGCGAGGTACGCCTGGTGCAGCGGGCGCGAGCGCCCGTCGGGCCAGCGCGCCTCGAGATCGAGGGCCAGTCCGCCGCCCGCGTCGGCGCGCACCGTGGGGACGATGCGCGCGGCGCGCGACCCCAGGCTCACGACGCCGCCGGGGGTGAGCCCGCAGCGCGCGGCGACCTCGGGATCGAGCGTGCTCGCCCAGGTGACCGCGGGCGTGCCGCCGGCGACCTCGAGCACGCGACGGATCGCGGTCGTGGTGGGGAAGCGCGCCGTGCCGTAGTTCCATCCCGAGGCGAGTCCGTTGAGGAACGCCTCGAGCATCTCCATCTGGTCCTCGGGCAGGAGCCCGGGCTTGCGCAGCGACTCGGTGCGCAGGTGCTCGAGCTGGCCGATCGTGCGCGGCTGGTCGACGGTGCGCGGCGTGGTGAGGCGGCCCTCGATCTCGACCGTGGGAACGTCGTCGGGCCCGGGTGCCAGGTCGAGAATGAAGCGCAGGCTACGCGGATTGACCGCGGTCTCGGCGTCGGCCTCGGCGCTCCAGCGGGCGAGCCGCAGTGCCATGGCCTCGCGGCGGCGCGTCAGCATGTGCGAGTCGAGGTCGGCGCGCTGGCGGTAGGGCTCGAGCGCGCTGGGCAGCCAGCCCTGGGCCTCCTCGGGCAGCGCCTGCGCCAGCCGCCAGCACAGGAGGTCGGGATCGTTCTCCTCGAGGATTTCGCGGAAGGGCGGCAGGTGGGTGTGGACCAGCACGCCCGGTCGCGCGCGCTGCAGCGGCCGCAGCAGCTCGCGCAGGAAGCCCATGCGTTCCCACGAGGTGCGCGCCGCGCGCAGGCCCTCGAGTGCGCGCAGGTCTGGGGGTGCTGCGGGCGCGGCGGCGGCGACACCGTCAGCGGTGCGCAGGAACACCAGGCCCAGCGCGTATGCGTGCTTGCACTCGCCCTGCATGGGACACGTGCAGTCGGTGCGCCAGCCGTGTGGCGTCCACGTCCACGCGGTCGTGTAGGCGCGGGTGCCCCGCACGCGCGCCTCGAAGCCGTGGGCGCTGCGGCTGATCGTGCCCACCTGCCCCTGCGAGGCGTAGGCGCGACCGCGGCCCTGGACCTGCTCGGAGAAGCGCTCGAGCGAGGTCCGGACCGCGGCGACGCGTTCGCTGGTGAGGCCGGTGGGCGGCGGAGCGGAGGCAGGCATCCGCGCATTGTCTCACATCGCGATGAGCTTTCCTCCGCCGACGATCGCCCCGGCAACCCTCATCCGCACGAAATAGAGGCCGGGGGGGAGGCGCCCGCCGTCCGGGGTCCGCGCGTCCCAGGCGACCTGGCCCGGGCCGGCGGCATACGTGCGCTCCGGGACCCGTGCGACGACCCGCCCGGCGATGTTCATGATCTCGAAGCTGACGGGCGCCTCCTTCGCCAGCTCGAAGGCAAGTTGCGTGCCGGTGCCGCGCAACGGATTGGGCGCGGCGGCACGGAAGCGCGTGACCGCCGGCGGCGGTGGTGGTGGGCCGACGCCGACGATGGTCGGGTTGACTGCCAGCGAGAACGAACCGTAGACCGTGTTCACCGCGCTCCTCTGGTGGAGCACGATCAGTCCGTACACGCCGCTCTCGGGCGGCGTGAACACGGTCGGGCCCGACGTGCGCAGAACCTGCCCCGGTCCACCCAGGGCCAGGTACTCCGGCGGGCAGTCGAACGTGCACGTCGAGGTGCTCGCCAGGACGCTCTTCATGATGAACAGGTCGCCGGTGAACCCGACCGTCTGGAAGTGCACAGCGTAGGGCTGCCCGCCGACGAGCTCGATGTTCCAGACCTCCATGTAGTCGAACGGGCTGAGCGGGAATGCGTTCACGAAGTCGCCCACCGCGAGCGTCGTGTTGTGCATCTCGAACTCGGCCTGCCCGCCTCCGCCGAGGGAGAGCCCCGCGGCCGGGTAGACGCGCACCGTTTCCACCCACTCCTGGAACGGCGGCACGGGAAGGTCGTAGCGCGCGAGGAAGTCGATCCGCGAGCTGATTCCGACGTCGTTCGACGCGCCGAGGAGCCCGGCATTGCAGCCGAACGGCGCCCCCCCGCCACCGCCGGACGGCGCGTCCCAGGCCTCGATCACCCAGTCCTCGGTGATCGCGGCGGGCAGGACGGCCACCGCCGACCAGCCGAAGCGTCCGTGGAGGGTGGCGAATGCCTCTCCCTCGTAGGGGACGGCGACGCCGGACGCCATGGTGAGCGGCACGCCATCGGCCAGTTCGGTGCGGGCGCGACACGAGGAGACACCCAGCTCCCAGCAGACGTTCTCGGCCGTTTCGTTGGTGAGGACCAGCGCATACGCGCCGCTGACCGGCGGGTTGAAGTTGAAATCGTTCACCCCGGTGAGGTCCACGGTGGTGAGCGGAAGGTGGTCGCCGCTCAGCCCGGACCAGCCGTTGCCGAACGGCTGGCTCATGTCGAACGGACGGAAGATGCGCAGTCGCCCCGGCGAGGGGCCGCACTTCGCCACGTGGATGCGCACCTCGGTGCCGGCGATGAGGTCCGTGCGGAACGTGCGTACGACCAGGTCGTTGCCTCCGACGACGTACTGCGTCGCGCCATCGACGGCGACCGCGTCGGTGCCGGGCGAGTACTCGATTCGCCCGTCGAGCGCGTGCAGGCCACCCTGCTGCGCACCCGCCCAGTACGTCCCGCCGGTGGAGACTGCCACGGAAACGCGATCCCCGACGAGGAGATCGACGCGCGGGCCGTAGTCCCCGCTCGAGGCCTGGTAGGCGCCGTCGCACGGGTAGAAGCCGCCGCCGACGCGTCGGTACACGCCCAGGTCGAAGTTGTCGCCGGCCTGCGCCGTGCGCACGGCGATCGTCGGGAAGCCGGTCGAGCCGACCTCGAACTGGAACGGCGTCTCCGGGTGACCGGCACCGGCCGGAATCGGCTGGCTGACGTGGGCCGCGAGGTCCGGCGGATCGACGCACGGCTGCACCGTGAAGTAGTACGGCAGCGTCGTGCCGGTTTCGTTGACGACCACCAGCGCGTAGCGATCGGTCGTGGTCGCGGTGAGGATGGGCGGGCCCGAGAAGCTCGAGACGACTTCGATGAGCGCATCCGCCCTGGAGCGCCACGAGTCCAGGCCTCCACCCTTGAACGCGTACAGGCGGAAGTCGCCCGGTACATCGCCCCAGAGCCAGATCTTGTAGGACGTCCCGGCGACCAGATCGACGTTCCAGCAGTCGATCAGGCCCGCCGGACTCTGTCCCTGGTTGAAGACCGGGCCCACCCCCGCCGTACGCGAGCCCGAGTCCCACTCGACGGTCGCGCTGCCCGTGCCGCTGGTGCGCGAGATCGGCGCGTAGCGCGTGCCCGTGCCCTCGGCCGCGAAGTCGCCGAGCACGAAATCGACGCCGCTGGCCTGCTGCGACGCGACGACGGGGAGCGTGATGCACGCGGCGAACGGCGCCGAGTTGAGGGACAGCCCGATGTCCCAGTTCGCGGTGCCCGCCGACTTCACGGCGACCGCGGCCCAGCGGGCGCCGGACTGCGCGAACCGCGGAATCGTCGGATTGGTCGCGAACGCCTGCGGCGTATCGTCGACCAGGGTCGGGTAGCTGCAGACTTGACCCGCCGCGGGAGCGGCGGCGCCGATCGCGGTGACGAACGCGAGTGCGGCGGCAACGCGCCGTAGGGCAGGCCGCCGGGACGGACCTGCTTCTTCCGACCTGTGTACGGTTCGTACGTTTTGTACGGACTGTACGCTCACCTGTGGGACCCCCGCGCGATCTCTGGTCTGACAATTCATGGCTTCACCCCCCCGCTTCGCGGGATCTACTGCTTTGCGAACTCGACCCGTCGATTCATGGCTCGTCCCTCGGCCGTCTGGTTGCCCGCCATCGCCTCCGTGTCTCCCTTGCCGTCGGAGACCAGGCGATCGGCGGCCACCCCGAACTCCGCGCCCAGGATCTTCACCACCGACGCCGCACGCCGCTTCGACAGGTCGAGGTTCGACGCGGCCGAGCCCACGTTGTCGGTGTGCCCGGTGACGCTGAGCTTCGCCGCGGGGTTCGCTTCCATCCACGCCGAGACCTGGCGCAGGATCGGCGCCGACTCGGGCTGGACGACGTCGGATCCCGTGGCGAACTTGATGCCGTGGGTGACGAGCTTGCCGTCGGCGAGCAGGTCCTTGGCGGGCTTCGGACCCTCGGCGAAGCGCACGTTGGTGATCATCGGGTGGGTCGATGCCCACAATTTGATGTCCAGCTCCTCTGGCATACCGGCGTCGGCGCTCACGTCCGGCACGTTGACCATTCGCTGCTGGTCGATGTAGGCCTTGAGCGCCGGGCCGCGCGCGAGAAACATCACGTGGTGGCGGCCCGAAATCGTCCCGCCTTCGAGCGGCGTCGAGGAGAACAGCTCTCCGCTGCGAAACCGCATGTTCGTTCCCTCGGGAAACGCCACCGACCAGCCCGTACGGCCTGCGCCGTTGAGACCGCTGACCGTCAGGGCCGAGCCCATGGGCTCCTCGGCGTAGAAGTCGAACTCGAGGGTCCACAGCTCGGGAAGCTTGCCGGGCGGCAGCTTGAGCCGAATCGTGCCGTCGTTGCTGACGCAGCGCAGCCAGCGCTCGCCGGCCATCTCGGCGACCTCGAACGTGCCCAGTTTCAGCGTCCAGCGCGCCGGGAACTCGCCGAGGTCGTCCTGGGTGAAGTCGTCGGCGAACAACACCCTGTCGCCGGGGATGTAGTCGAACTTCGTCGACACGGCCGAGACCTTCGTGTTGCCAGCCCCGGTGGCACCAGCGCCGCCGCTTGTCGAGCCGGCCGGCGTCGTCGCCGGCGTCGTGCCCTCGCTCGTCGTGCCCGTGGTCTTGTCGACCTGCTCGTTCGTCGTTTTCTCGAGTTTCTTCTTCAGCTTGTCGGCCAGGCCGGCGCGCGCGGTCGGTGCCTCGAGCAGGACGACGGCGAACGCGACCAGCAGCGAGCACGCGATCGGGCTGAACATCTGGGCAAGCGAAAGCTGCACCGGTCGTGTCATGGCATGACCTCGGGTCCTAGGGAAGGGTGATGGGGTTCGTGTTCGAGCGGGCGATCTCGTCGGGACCGGCGTAGGCGGTGACACGCCACAGCACGTCGGCTGGCGCCAGCAGGCCGGGGGGCAGGGCGGCGGAATCGAGCAGCAGTTCAGTCTCGGTCAGGTCGTCGACGCGTGCAACCTCGGTCAGGTCGCCGGCAAGGAATACGACCGTATAGCGCGTCGCCCCGGGGGCCTGCGCCCAGGTGAGGCGCGTGCGCCCGTCGCCGAGCACGGTCATCGCGGGGTGCGCCTGCCAGCCGCCGCTCGTCGCGGCCGGTCCACGCAGCAACGGTTCGATCGCCTCGTCCGCCGGCGGGAACTGCGTCCACACGCCGGCGATCACGACGATCGCCGCAGCGATCGCGAATGCCGGCCGCGCGGGCGCCGGCACGAGCCGCGCGAAGAACTCGCCGATGCCGCCCGGAGATCGATCGGCCACCGCACGCGCCGGAACACGCGTGGGCGGCTCGATCGTCACCCCGAGCTCGCGCTCCAGTTCGGCGAGGAGGTGCGCCTCCGCGTCGCCCAGCCGCGCCGAGTCGGGCAACGGGCCGGGCGCCAGGAACTCGGCGAGCGCCCGTGCGCGCGCGTCGTCGATCGGATCGGGCGTGCCGGGCGAGGTCGGCGTCGTCATGCGGCCCCTCCTCGCGCGGCGAGTGCGCGGCGCAGCTTCTCGCGGGCGCTCTGTAGCACGGAGCGCGCGCCCGAGACGTTCGACAGACCCAGGATGCGCGTCACGTCGCCCACCGACAGGCGCTCGAAACAGCGCAGGAAGATGGCCTGCTGCTCCACCGGATTTAGCGTCTTGCGGAGCAAGGCTTCCATGGCTTGTTCCTCCTCTGCGCTCTCGAGCAGCCGGCCGGGATCGTCGTCGTCGACGAGGAACCACTCCGGATCGGCATCGGGATCGCGCTTGAGCGACTTCGGGCGCAGCGCCGTCAGGCACTCGTTGCGCGTCATCGCGAACAGCCACGACGCGAACCCACTGCGACCGTCGAAACCCGCCAGCCCCCGCCACGCCTTGAGCAACACGATCTGCGCGATGTCGAGCGCCGCTTCGTGCTCGCGCATGAGGCGCAGCGCCCAGGCGTAGATGCGACCCCGGTACCGCGCCAGCAGGAGCCCCGCCGCCTTCCGCCCGGTCTCCCCCTCGGGATCGGCGCGGAAGCGGCCCAGCAGGTCATCGTCGGGCGGTCCGTCGGCGGCGTTCCAATTCATGAGACGCGGGGGCTCTCCATTCGTCAGCCGGAAGTCTTCAGGACGGCCGCCGCGGGGACAGCGGCAAGCGGGTCCCGGGCTCGCCCACCAGCGCGAACGCGGCCCAGGCGCGAGGATGCGCCGTTTCGGGCCGCGCGCGCAAGGCCGCCCGCGCGGCCCGGGCGGCGGCGGCGGCGTCCTGCCCGGTGGCCAGCGAGGTATAGAAGGCGCTCATGTAGAGCTCCGCGGTCCGGTCCTCGACCGGCCACAGGGTGGCCACCACCGTGGTCGTGCCCGCGCAGAGAAAGCCGGCCGTCAGGCCGAGCGCTCCTTCGCCCGCGAGCGCGACCGCCCCCGCCGACTGGCAACCCGACAGCACGGCCAGCCGCGCCTTCAGTTTCATGCGCGCCACGGTCGAGGCGCGCAGGTACGCATCGTCGCCCGTGCCGCGGCCCAGCAGGAAGCCCGAGCGCCACGGCGAGCCCTCGACCGCGTCGGCGTGCGCCGCGAAGTGCAGGGCGTCGAACCGGGGCAGGTCGCCGGTCAGCTCGGTGACGGTGCGCTCACCGCGATTGCTGCGCACCACGACCCGCGCGTACGCGCTGCCGAGCAGCGCCAGCTCGCGCTCGGCGCCGGGCAGGTCGCGGCCGCGCGCATCGGTCGTGCGACTGACCGCGAGCAGCTCGCCCGGCCCGGTCGTGCGCCGCGCGCGAGCGCGCAAAAGCGTGAACAGCGTGGCCGACGGCGCGACGACGACTTCGCGGGTCACGTCGAGCGCCGCACTCTCGCCCGGCAACGTCAGCGCCGCATAGGGCCACAGGGCGAGCGGGCCGCCGCCGGTGACGATGATGCGCCGCGCCGGCTTGAGCGCCGCGGCGACCGGCGCCAGGAGCTCCGTCGACAGGCGCTTGAGCCCCGCGTCGGTCACCGCCGCGCTGCCGCCGCCGAGCATGCCGTCGCGCCAGTCCGTGAACAGCGCGTCGAGGCGCCGGCTTCCCGGCAGGAGCCGCACGACGACGGCGCCGCGAGTGACGACGAAGGCGAACGTCGTCTCGGGCGTGGCGACGAGGTCGAGCAGCGCCTCGTCGGGGCGAAGCACGTCTCGCGCCAGCGAATCGGCGGTGACACGCCGCACCATCGCGCGCGCGGCGAGGCCCGCGCCCTGCATGCGCTCCTCGAGCGTGCGCGCCTGGAACGTCTGCAGCGCGTCGAAGGCCTGGCGCGCGCGCTTTGCCTCGGGCACGTTGCGTCGCGGATCAAGATACGCCAGCCCCAGCTCCGAGAACATTCCCGACAGCCCCGAGCCCGCGCGCTCGCGCCACTCGAGGTCCGAGATCTCGGCGCGCCACCGCTCCCACGAGCGCGCCGCGCGCGTGAGCGTGACGATCGCGCTGTCGGGCTGCCCCACGCCGCGCTGCGCCCGCGCCAGCTCGACCGCGGCATCGAGCGCGTAGATCGAGGTCTTCTGCTTCGCCGGCCCCGAGGTGAGCCGGACGGCTTCGCGCGCCGGATCGAGCGCCTCGGAGTGCTTGCCCAGCGCGCGCCGCGCCGCGCTACGTTCCATGAGGGCGGCGCCGATGTTGTCCGGCGTCATGCGCGCCCGTCGCGCGGGCACGAGCAGCGAGTCGATCAGGGCCTCGGCAGCCGCGGGACGACCGGTGGTGCGCAGGATCGCCGAAAGCTCGATCGTCGCGCCCTCCTCGGCCTGGGCATCGTAGGAACTCGTGGCAGCGCGGACGGCGCGAAGCGTGCGCTCGGCTTCGGCGACGCGGCCGGCGCGCGCCTGTAGCACGCCGATCTCGGCGAGGACGCCGTGCCGTATGGCCGGATTCGGAAGCTGGTCGCTGAGATTCTCGAGGCGGCGGAGCATCGCCTCGGCCTCGTCGAGGCGTCCGAGCTCGATCAGCGCGTGGGCGCGGTTGATCCGCGTGTTGATCGCGCTCCCCGCGTCCGCGTTCCGCAACGCGAGGGTGTCGAAGTGGGCGGCGGCAATCTCCCAGTTGCGATCGGCGGCCGCCATGTCGCCCTGCTCGAAGGCAACGATGCCGAGGTCGTTGAGCGCAGCGGCGGTGAGCCAGCGGTTCTTGCGCTGGCGGGCCTCGGCGAGGACGGCATCGAACTCGTCGCGCGCCTCGTCGCGGCGGCCGAGGCGGGTGAGCACTTCGCCGAACAGGAAACGCGTATGCAGCCACTCGAACGATTCGGGTCGGAGCTGGCGCATGGCCGTCGTGAGCTCCCGCTGCGCGACGGCGTAGCGGCCGTCGTCCTTGGCGATCGCGCCGAGTCCGCGGTGGGCGAAGCCCTCGAGCTCGACGAGACGGGCGCGGCGCGCCAGGCGGACGGTTTCCGTGAAGTCCCGTTCCGCCTCCGGGAGCTTCCCGGCAAGGTCGGCTCCGTAGCCGCGTCGCGCGATGATGGTGACGATCGCGAAGCTATCGCGCATCGCGCGCGCCGTGACGAGTGCCGAGTCGAGGATCGGGGCGCCGCGGGCGAACTCGTGGTCGTAGGTGGCGAAGCGGTCCCCGCGCCAGATCTGCGTTGCGGCGATGAGCGAGCGATCGCCGCGCGCGACGGCGATCCGGGCGATGGAGTCGACGTAAGCGAGCCCGCGCGGGTTCGCGCCGCGGCCGAGGGAATCGGCGATCGCGTCGAACTTCAAGTACTCGCGCTGGATCGGGCCTGCAGGCGCGGCGGCGCCGCCCGCCTCGACGCCGGCAAGCAGCGCGGCGCCGAGGCAGAGGGCGACGGCCAGCAGGCGATTCGGCGCGAACGGCGTGCGCCATGGCGCGGGCATGGGGGGCTCTCCGGGCAGGTGGGGGGAGCACGAACCGGCGAGCGAGGATAGCACGCGCGCACGGCCGCGTCCCGCGGCCATCTCTAGCGCAGGAGGACCAGCCTCTGCTCCCTCGTCTGGACCTTGCCACCGGCGCGAACGGTCAGGCGGGCGAAGTAGATGCCCGCCGCGGCCGCCCCGGCGCCCGTCGCACCGGTCCCGTTCCAATGCGCCGCGTGCGTCCCCGGCACCTGTTCACCCCGCGCCAGCGTCGCGACCCGTCGTCCGCGCAGGTCGTAGATCGCGAGGTCCACCTCGGCCGGGGCGGGCAGGGTGAACGTGAACGATGTCGCCCCTGCGCTCGGGTTCGGGCGCGGGGCCGAGAGCGCGACGGCGCCCGCGGCGCCGCCCGGCTCGACCCCGACCAGGGCATGCACGCGCAGGTACTTCGTGCAGGAGTGCGAGCGGACGTGATCCCGGGCGTTGGGGAACAGCGTGACTACAGCATCAGCCGCGCTATCCGGTACGGTGATCGTGTATGTCACGTCGGCGAACGAATTGGCGGGAACGACGACCGTGGCGGGCACGAGCCCATCCGTCCACGGGCGATTGCTGCCGACGATGTACGAGTACTCGTCGGCGAACAGCGCATTCCAGTTCGCGATGCGCCACTCGACCTGCACGGCATCTCCCGCCGTCGCCTCGAGCGTGTCGCCGCAACCCTCGGTCAGCTCGAAGCCGCCGGCGACGAACGTGCGCGCGTAGACGTCTGGATCGGTCCCGCGATGGTCGGACCAGGCGAACGTGACTCGCCCCGCGGACGCCGCGGCGGCGCTTTGCCAGCCCATTCCGCCGAAATTCGAGGCGACGCTGTCCCAATCGGTCGTCGCGGAGGCAAGCGGTTCCGGCTCGCTCGCCATCGCGCCCATGTTCCACAGGCGCGTGACCATGTACTTGGACACGCTGTCGGGATCGAACGGCTGGAAGTCGTGCCAGCCCAGGTAGAAGTAGCCGTCGTCGGCCATCGTCACGGCCGGGTGCACCTCGTAGGAATACGGCAGGCGCGGCAGCATCGAGCCGAACGTGTTCCACGCCGTCCCCGCGCAGCAATCGGAGTTGAAGAAGACTTCGCTCGGGTCGAGCAGCGGCCCGTAGAAGTGGGTGGAAGGCCAGAACGCCAGCCGCGTCGCCGGAAAGTCGAGCGAGTGCCTGGCAATCAACAGAGTCATGCGCTGGCTGAGCCGGGTCGGGCTCCCCGGGCTGTCCGCACTGAAGCCGATCTGGCCGATGAGTTCCTCGGGGCCGAAAGTCAGGCCACCGTCGTGCGATGTGCGGGTGACGATGTCGCTGGGAGGATCGAACTGTCCCGCGGCCCCCGTGAACCACCCGGCGACCACCATGCCGTTTGGCCCCGCGGCGAGCGTCGGGCCGGTGTGGTAGCGACCGACCGGATTGGTGACGGCGATGTCCTGGGACGTGGCCGACCCGGCGTCCTGCGCGACCCGGTAGAGCCGCGGTCTCTGGACGCCGCTGTCGAAGTACTGCGTGAGCAGCACGTGCGCCACTCCGGTTCCGTCCCCGGTCGCCAGGGCGAGCGTGGGCACGATGATGCTCGAGCCCTGGTAGAGGAAGAGCTCGAGGGGCTCGCGCCACGAGATGAGGCCGTTGCCCTGCACCGTCCCGTTCGTGACATAGACGCCGACCCGTGGCCCTGGAACCCCGATCGTGCGCGCGTAGCCCACCATCCACAGCTGTCCCGTGTTCTCGTCATAGGCGATGTGCCCATCGGGTCGCCAGTACCAGTTCGACGGCAGCCCGGGCAACGGGATGTTTTGATAGCCCTCCCCGCCATTCTGGGACAGCGCGAGCCGGACCATGTCGACCGCCGTCGTCGTGTCCGCGCGATCGTAGGAGAGGACGTAGGTGCGCAGCTGCGCCATCGCGACCGACGGCGAGTGCTGGGTGCCCGGGACTAGGCCATGGACCCGGACGTCGGCCATGGTCGGCACGGACATCGTCGTGGCGGCAATCGCCCCGCAGAGAACGAGGGCAGACAAGAAGATGGAGCGGCGCATGGCGTACCTCGTCCGAAGGGTCCGGGACCGGTGCTGCAACCGAAGCCGGGAAATCGGGGGCTTCCTCGAATGAGACGATACGGGGGGAGATTTGTCAGGCGCAGCCCACTTTCAGCCCAATTCACCTATCTCAGGCAAGGCCAATTGGGCTGCAGCCCAATTGACTCGCACCAGTGCGAGTCGTTCGGGCAGTCAGGGCTTCTGGACGGCGATTCCCATGCGCTGCATCTTGGCGATGAGGGTCGTGCGGCTGGTGCCCAGCGAGTTGGCGGCCCGCTGCTTGTTCCAATTGTGGGAATGGAGGGCGTCGAGCACGCGGCGGCGTTCCTCGGCCTCGAGCGCCTCGGGCAACGAGCGCGGCCGCGGTCCACCCTCGAGAAGGAACGGCAAGCGGCGCAGCTCGGCGCCATCGGCGGTCAGGGCGACCAGCCGCTCCATGACGAGGCGAATCTCGCGCACGTTTCCCGGCCACGAGTGGCCGGCCATCTCCTCGCGCAACTCGGGCGTGAGGGTGATCGTCTTCTCCTGCTCCCGCGCGAACTTCGCGAGGAAGTGATCGATCAGCAGCTTCGCATCCTCGGGACGCTCCCGCACCGGCGAGAGCTGGACGACGTACCCCGCCAGGCGATGGTACAGGTCGAGCCGGAACTCTCCCGCGGCCACCATCGCCCGGAGCCCGCGGTGCGTCGCCGCGACCACGCGCACGTCGACGACGCGCGCCGTGTTCTCGCCCAGCCGCCGCACTTCGCCGCCTTCGAGCGCCCGCAGCAGTCGCGCCTGCGCCTTGAACGGCATGTCGCCGATCTCGTCGAGGAACAGCGTGCCCTGATGCGCGAACTCGAACAGCCCGACGCGCTCGCGATCGGCACCCGTGTACGCCCCACGCGCATGGCCGAACAGCTCGCCCTCGATGAGGTCGCCCGGGAACGCGCT
This sequence comes from Candidatus Eiseniibacteriota bacterium, assembly GCA_031413115.1. Taxonomy (GTDB): domain Bacteria; phylum Eisenbacteria; class RBG-16-71-46; order RBG-16-71-46; family DASYSL01; genus JANPEF01. The sequence continues at coordinate 18,688 of JANOEH010000087.1, forward strand.
GCAGTTGATCGGCACGAACGGCCCTGTGCGACCGCTCTGGATGTGCACGGCCTGCGCGATGAGTTCCTTGCCGGTGCCGCTTTCGCCCAGCACGAGAATATTCAGCCGCCGTGGTGCCAGCGAGCGCACGATCCCCAGCATCTGCTTGGTCGCCGAATCGACGGTGAGAAAGCCGGGGATGATGGGCTCGGCGGACTCGATCGGGCGGGTCGTGGGGCGCTTGGTGCGCGGCTTGGCGGGCTCCGTGGTTGGCCTTGTCGCGTCGGCGCCCCCGGAGATCTCCGCGAGCACATTGGAGGCCTCGGCGATCAGGTGCTCGGCCCCGATGCGCTGGAACAGCCGGTGCGACTCGGCCGCGAGCGTCATCGCGTCGACGCGCCGCCCCTCGGCGAGCGCATGTCGCGCCAGGGCGAGGGAGGCACGCGCGAGCCCGTGGTCGTCGCCGATGGTCGTTGCAGTCTCTAGTGCCTCGTGCAGGCTGGCGGCTTCGTCCTGCGATCGCTGAAGCGCATTCAAGACCAGCGCGTATACCCTAAGCGAAGTGGCAAGCTCGAAGAGATCTCCCTGCCGACGCGCAATCCGGATTGACTCCTCGATTGATGCGCACGCCGATTCTAGATTACCGAGGGCCAACTCAGCTGCGGCAAGTCCCCGCAAGCACTCAAGTACCAGATCAGTACCGTCGCCTTGGG
>JANOEH010000088.1:0-17219 GCA_031413115.1 Candidatus Eiseniibacteriota bacterium
CCTGCGGGGGCGTTCTTGAAACTCGGTTCGAGCTGATCGAGAAATCTCTGCCAGGCGGCGAGCCGTGCTGCGTGATCGCCATGGATTGCGTACAGGAAGCTCTCGACGTACGCGCGATCCCCGAACGAAGCGGCCGGGCCCAGGTGTCGGAGTGCACCTTCGAAGGCGGCAGCGGCCGAGTCGCGGTGGCCCAGGTTCGAGTGTGCGATGCCGAGGCCGCTCCAGGCCCCCGAATACGCCGAATCACGCTCCAGAGCCTTGCTCCAGAGGAAAACAGCTTCGCGGTCATCGCCAGTCAGGTGAGCCTTGAACGCGCGGACGGACAGCCGGAAGGCCTCGAAGTCCGCCGTGACGACCGAGGTCGCGCTCGTGTGCGAGCTCTTGCGGGAAACAAGGCCGGCCGCCTGGGGCTCGAGGAGGTTCACGAGTTGACGTGTCAGCTTCTCGACCTCGGAGAGCAGTCGTCGTCCCGGCGGGACCGTCGCCCCGAGTGAAACCAGGATCGAGTCGCGGTCAACGTCGACCGCGCGCAACGCGATCACGGCTTCATCGCCGCTTCTCCGAATGCTGGCTTCGATCAGCCCTCGGGCGTTGCCACGCACGGCGATCTCCCGGGCGAGCGCGTCCCGAATGATCGAACTCTCGGGCCGGGCGGCCGAGCGCAGGACGCCGGCCACATCGTCGCGGGACAGCACTCCCAGCTTGTCGGAGCGATCGAACTGCGACTCCAGGATCGAGCGCACCGCTTCGGCGGTGTTCGGATCGACCGGCGAGGTCTCCACCTCCTCGAGGACGAACCAGGCGCGTCGAAGATCGACGAGCGCGTCCTCCGGAGCGTGCGGCTTCCGGCTTTGCACGTTCCAGGCCAGCAGAGCGCCGAGCGCCACGACCAGAACGGCGGCGCCCAGGACGATTTCGCGACGGAGCCGACGGCGGGGCCGCCCCGCGGCCGGCGTCTCCGCCGGCGTGGGACCCTCGGTGGCCCTCGGGGTCACGTCCCCACCGGGCGTTCGTACCGCAGCTTCACACTCGCGTACGAAGTCCCGGACCGTTGCCTGACGGTCGGCGGAGTTCGCCGCAAGCCCGCGGAGGACCGCCTCATCGAGTGCCGGAGGAACCGCCGGCCGGGTTACCCGCAGGGAGACGGGAGCCGCCAGGAGCTTCTGCCGGTGAAGACTCTCCCCGGATTCCGCTGCGAAGGGCGGATGTCCCGCCATGATTTCGTAGGTGATGGTCGCGAGGGCGTAGAGGTCGCTCCTTCCATCCATCGCCCCGCGTCCGTCGAGCTGCTCCGGACTCATGTAGCGGGGCGATCCCATCTGCACCCCGGTCTGCGTGAGGACGGCCGAATCGGGACCGCTGAGCGAGCGGGCGATCCCGAAGTCCGCCAGCAGCGCGTGGCCATCCGACAGGAGAATGTTCTGGGGCTTCAGATCGCGGTGGAACACGCCCTTGCGGTGAGCGAAGTCGAGCGCTCCGCCGATCTCCGATACGAGCCGGAGCCCCTCGTCGAGCGAGAGTGCGCCCGCCGCATCGAGCCGCTGCCGCAGCGTGGGCCCCACGATGAGCGGCATGAGGTACGCGATCAGTTGTTCGGAGCGAAAGTAGTCGAGGATGGGAATGATGTTTGGGTGGCGCAGTTCGGCAAGGAGGTGAACCTCCCGCAGGAATCTTTCGGCGGCGCCCTCCTCGCCCAGGAGGTCGGGTCGGAGCACCTTCGCCGCGACACTTGAGTTCAAGTGGCGGTCGAAGACCTCGAAGACCTGGCCAAAGCCGCCGCTTCCGATTTCCTGCCGGACCTCGAAGCGCTCGCCAAGCAGTTCGCGCAACAACTCCGGGATGGAGGATGCGGACGGGCTCACCGGACCTCCTCAGCACGTGAACTTGAACTGCGTTGGGGGGCGTAGGCGCAGAGCAACGACCATAGCGTTCGGGCGGGATCCTGTCCATGTGTGGACGGATCGGATGTGCTGCGAGCCCCCGCTGCCGCGTGGATTCTTTCTCGGATCCTCCACCCCTCGAGTCCCTGCCGCCAGCCCCAATCCCGGGGCCTTTGGGCGCCATCCGAAGATCGGGGGCGCACGCGCCATGGACGCTTCTGCAGAGCTGCTGCAGGATGCCCTGAAGTCCGCCTATCGCATCGACCGCGAGATTTGTCGCATTCTATTTTCGTCGCATGGTGCAACAGGCGGTCGAGGATCGCCGTGGTGAGGATGTGGTCCTGGAAGATCTCCCCCAGTCGAGGAAGCTCTTGTTGCTGGTGACGATCAGGCTCGACTCCTCGCGCGACAGCGGCAGCTACCCGAGCTCGTCGAGCACCAGGACCTCGGGACAGATCAGCTGCTCGAGCGAGAGGACCGAGTAGCCGGCCTCGACCGCCTTCATCCCGAGCGCGATCTGCGGAGCCCCGTCCCAAAGGTCCACGGCTCCGCCCGAATGCTTCCTGTACCCACCCTGCGGCAGCATCGAACAGCGAGGCGTCGTCCCCGCGCGTTCGTCCGGCGGCAGCTGCCGGCGGGCTTTCGACGTGGAGGTGAGGCCGCCATGGCGCGTTCGAAGAAGATCGCGAAGAACGCAGTTCCTGCGATCCGATTGCTGGCCGATCTGCGGGGCATGATCGCCGGCGTTTTCGCCGAAGAGAGGACTTTGAACACGCTGTGTGCAAAATTGGGCGGCCGGGTGTTCAATCGGTCAAGGCAACGCAGCGTGGAGCGTCTTTTGCCGGGGTGCGAAAGCCGAGCGTCTTCCATGGCCGTTCGTTGAGGTGCCGCGCCACTCTGTTTAGTTCCAGCTGCGAGTGTTGTGAGAGATCCGTGCCCTTCGGAAAGTACTGCCGCAGAAGTCGGGTCAAGCCCACCCCTGCCACACAACCCGGCACTTGTCCTCGGCCCGGAACTCGAGGAGCTCCGGGATGGTGCGAGCCATGCGCTGGGCAAGCTCAATGGAGTTGCGCTGATGCTTCCGGACCCGGCCCTCATCGCTCGAAGCGGCGTGAACGGCGCCTGGTCAGGACTTCGGCGCGAGCCCCAGCGTGCGCAGTAACGCCTGGAATCGCGGCTCCTTGCGCAACGGGTCCATGGCCGGATCGATGCCCAGAAACACGACCTCGTCCGTCCGTTCCCGCACCCCGCGCTCGAGGAGCTCAAGAGCTTTCTCCCGGTTGCCCAGGCCGACGTTGACGAGCGCGAACGTGTACGGCTGCACGTACCGTGCGGGATGCATGCGTTCGAGCGTGTCCAGCACAGCGAGCGCTTCCGCCCGATGCCCCGCGACGGCCTGGGCATATCCGAGCCACCCGATGACGAAGGGGTTTCCGGGATCGAGACGTGTCGCTCTGCGGAGGTTCTCGATGCCGCGCTCGCGTTCACCCCGGAAGAACTGTGCCTGTCCCAGCAGCATCCGCGGCATGTAGCCCGTGGGGTAGTCGTTCGCGACGGCGGTGGCCCTGGTGACGGCGTCGTCCCAGCGGCGCCCCTCGAACAGTGGCCACACCGCCTGCGTCGCGACGAGCGGCACGAGCGGATCGATCTCGCGGGCAAGTTCCAGTTCACGGATCGACTCGTCGAATCGCGACAGCACGAGAAGCAACACACCGTAGTTCTGGTGCGCGGTGCTCGAGTTCGGGTTGAGGTCCAGCGCGTGGCGCAACGACCGCTCTGCCCCGGCCCAATCCCAATCATGCGCCATCCTCGAGTAGCCCAGAGCCGAGTGGGCCTCGGCGTTCTCGGGTTCGAGCTGCAGGGCCTTGTCCAGTGCGGCGCGTGCCTTCGGCAGGGCTTCCGTGCTCTTCATGTAGATGCCGGACATGTACTCGTAGGCCTGCGCGAGCCCGACATAGGCGGGGGCGTATGTCGAATCGAGTGCGATCGCCTCCTGGTAATGCGTCACCGCGGCCCGGTAGCCATCGGTGGACTGGCGATTGAACTCGGCGGCGCCGCGCAGGTAGGCCTCGTAGGCCCGCGGGTCCACCCGCCGTGACGCGCCGATGCGCGTCCGCTCGGTGGGCGTCAGCCGGACGCGCACGTTTTCCACCACGGCCCCGGCCACTTCGCCTTGCAGCCGGAGAACGTCGCGAAGTTCCCGCTCGTAACTGTGGGCCCAGACGTTCCGGTCGCTACGGGCCTCGATGAGCTGTGCGCTGATGCGCACCATGTCGCCCGCCCGCAGTACGCTGCCCTCGACGATCATGTTCACGCCGAGTTCGTGTGCGATGTCGCGCAGGGAGCGCTTCGATCCCTTGAAGCGCATGACCGAGGTTCGCGAGACGACCCGCAGGGCGCCAACCTGGGACAGCCTGGTGATCAGTTCGTCGGTCATCCCGTCCGAGAAGGACTCCTGCTCGGGGTCCCCCGAGAGGTTGGTGAGCGGGAGCACCGCGAGCGAAGTGGTTCCGTCCCCACCGCGACCGAGGACGCGGGACCGGATCCCTCCAGCGTCCAGGAACAGCGCGGCGGCCACGGCCAGCATCGCGACGGACCCGAGCGCGGCGGCGAGCCCGCCTCGCGACAGGCGCGCTCGCCGGGTGCGCTTCGTACCCGCGTCCCCTGCCGGAGCGCGACCTGAACCGTGGGCCAGCCGTCGCAGGTCCACGGCCAGCTCCCGTGCCGACTGATAGCGGTCGTCCGGCGACTTCTCGAGGCACTTCAGGATGATCCGTTCCAGCTCCGGGCCGATCTCGGCGCCTTGCGACGTCGGAGTGGGCGGGATCTCGTGGAGAATGGCCAACATCGTGGCCTCCGCCGCGTCGCGCGAGAACGCGTTCCGGCCACACGCCAGTTCGTACAGCACCGCCCCCGCCGCATGCAGGTCGGAGCGCTCGTCGAGCCGCTCCCCGCGGAGTTGTTCTGGCGACATGTACGGCAGCGTCCCGGCGATGGCACCGAACCCGGTCGCGGTCTCGGTCTCGGCTCGTGAGGCCTTGCCCGGCAGCGCGCGCGCCAGGCCGAAATCGAGGAGCTTGAGCTGGCCGGTCGGCGTGAGGCGCAGGTTCTGCGGCTTGATGTCGCGGTGGATCACGCCGCTCGCGTGCGCTGCGGCCAGTCCCTCGGCCAGTTGCTCGCCGAGGCGAACGACTTCGGCCTCCCGGACAGGCCCGCGGCGGATGCGCGTGTCCAGACCCTCGCCGGGGACGAGTTCCATGACCAGGAAGTCCACGCCGTCCTGCGTGTCGAAGTCGTGGACCACGCCAACGTTCGGGTGCTGCAGGTGCGAGAGGGCGAGGGCTTCCTTGCGGAAGCGCCGGCGCGCCTCCTCGTCGGCCAGCGAACCGGTGGGCAGCACCTTCAGCGCCACCTCGCGCTCGAGATGTTCATCGAATGCGCGATACACGACGCCCATGCCCCCCTGGCCAAGCACGTCGAGGATTCGGAAATGCCCGAGCCGGTGGTTGATCATGTGCGCAAGGTTCTCCGAGGAGGCCTGCGACCGGGGGCGCCGCGTGGGGGCCAGCATACTCCCCGCATGTTGCACCAGCACGGGCGGAGTTTCGGGCACGCTGCTCGGCTGGAGCCACCCCGGCTACTCGTGCGAGGTGCCTTTCGGGGCGACGGCAGAAGAATCCCGACCGGGCGAGCCCACCGTCTCCGGCGTGACCGGACTCACGAGCGAGCTTCCCGCCTGTTGGAGGGCGACAAGCACGCAGCGACTCCGTTCGTGGTCTGTCAGCGTTGCCGGATCGCGGCGGCCGCCAAGGCAATCGAGGACTGCCGCAATGGCCGCCATGCGGGATGGATCCTGTGCGTGGGCGCCCAGGAGGAAGTCCAGGGGTTCCTGCGAGAGCCCGGTCATGTACGCCCCGGCCAGGCGGTTGTAACTCTCCAGTTTGTACCTTGCGTCTGCACAAATCGCACTCACCTGAGTTCCAGATGTCTGCGCCTGCTCGCGCGGTGCATTCTTCCACTCTTCATGCGCTCTCTCGCAGGCCGACTGGGCACGATCCACTTCCCCGCGGGCTTGCGCCAGACGACCATCACGTTCTTTCAACCGAGCGTCGTGCTTGAGCCTGTGTTTCCTGAAGTAGTCCGCACCCAGGAGCGGGTCGAAGCCGGCTCTCCGCGCGATGCACGTGCCGATGGCATCCGCCTCCTGTTTGGCAGCGCCGTCAAACGAGCCTGCAACCGTAGTCGCGTCACCCGTCCGGGCATCTCCATGCTCGGCGGAGACCAGCGCCGCCAGCCCCGCGACGGCGGAAAGACTCGTCGGTCCGTGAATGCCCCGGCGCTCCTGATGATCGAGGAGCGCATGCCCGAGCATATGCCCCAGGATGAAGGCGAGCTCGTCCTCGCTGGGATTCTGAGCGAGCAGCCCGGCATAGACGTAGATGTACTTTCCGCCAACGGCGAATGCGTTGATGAGCTTCGGGTCGGTCTCGATGACGCGCACAAGCCACATTGCAGGATCTTCCCCGGCGGCTCGCAGCAAGCGCGTGGCCAGTGCCCTGGTTCGGGCCGACCGTTCACCGGTGACCGGGTGGAAGCGGACCCCCCCGAACTCACCGGACGACATGACGCTGTCATCGAATGCGCATGCCTCCGCGAAAGCAGAGGACGGGATCGGAGACTCGAGGACAGCGATGATGTCCTCGACGCATGACTGGCCCGCACAGGCGGGTGTTGTCGTCGTTGTGAGGAGCGCGAGAAGCGCGAGCAGGAGTACCGCGATCCGTGGACTCGAGTTCTGAGGGCGCACAGGCACCTCCCTGCCTTCTGGTCGTCTGATCCTGCAAGCTGAGGAGTTGTTGCGGCATGTTTGAACCGCGGTGGCTTCGACCGGCGACGGGTGCGGCTGAACGCATCTTGCGGGCATCCGGCTTGTTCGCTGGCCTCGGGGTCTCTCCCTGATGCGGCGGGAACCACCCTACCCCCGCTGCGGGGCGGGATCAATGGCGGGCGCTTCAGTCAAGATGGAGGGACCCCACCGCAATGAGCCCCCACATCCGACCACGCGCCGGGATCCACGCCTCGCGCGGGAAGAAGCTCGGCTCGGCGAGCAGGATGCAGCCCAGCTCGAAGCTGCCGGCGGGATCGGTGGGCTTGTGCTTGTCGCGGCGGATGCGCTCGAGATTGCGCAGGAAGTCGGCGAACGTGGGTGCGCCATTCCTCGTCCCGAACTCCTCCCACGCGAGCCACATCGGCTGGACGACGTGCCCCGCGAAGATGCCGAAGCCGACGATCATCCCACCGAACTCCTCGCGCAGCTTGAAGCGGAAGGGCGTTCCCGGCTCCAGGTGCGGCTGACTGAGATCGGTCGGCCGCCAGAAGTTCACCTCGTCGAGCCCGGGCTGCTCGCGCAGGAACTGGAACCACTCCCAGTCGGTGATGGAGATGGTGCCGCGCATGGGGGCTCCGGGGATGGGTGCGGGTTGCTGGCCGTGGACGATTCGGGGGAGTTTCGCGGGTGAGGGCGGCGGAGGCAATGGCGAAGCGCGGGTGGTGACCCGACCCCCGGCCCGTGCAAGAGCGTCGATTCGCCGACACTAACCGTCGGTCGAACGACGTCCTGGGAAAGGCCGTCGCCGGCCCGTCACGCTACCCCCAAGGGGAGCGAGGGGGTGTGGAAGGCCGCCTTCGATCGGCCCGCAATTTGCGATGTGCGGAGGACGGGTGTCGCGAGAGTCCCTCCCCCGCCATCCGACCATCGCGCGATGCCGCGATTGGTTCCCGGAGCGCGCACTCACTTCCTGAGTCGCCGAGCAACCGCAGCCCCCGGCTCGCCCCCACCCTGTCTCGCCGAAGTGGATACCACTTGCGGTAAACTCAAACATGAGGAATACTCAATATATGGCGAATGAGCCGCTGTCGCCAGTCGAGGCCAGACGCCGCGCCCGTCTTGTCCTCGAGTCCGGAAGAGTGCTCGTTCTCGATCACGCACTCCAGCGCATGGGCGAGCGTGGAATGTCGGTGATCGACTGCGAAAACGTGATTCGAGCGGGTCGGGTGGTTGACGTCGAGTTCAAGGCGGGCACCCATCGCTATCGATTCGAGACTGCGAGGATGGCCGTCGTCGTGCTTTTCCAGGGCCCGATGGTCCTCTGGATCGTGACGGTCTGGCGCAAGGAATAGACTTCCAAGGGGGGATTCGCCATGCGGTGTATCGAGTGTGGGCTGGCCATGCAGCCGGCCAAGGGGAACTTCCGGTACGAGCCCGTCGCTGGCCTCAGGGTCACGCTCATCGGGCTGACCTCCTACCGGGACGAGAACGGGCACGTCGCAAGGGAGATTCCTGCCCTGGCGGGGCTCCATCGCGCCCTGGCGGGAGCGATCGTGCGCAAGCACTCGCGCCTCGCGCCCTCGGAGATCCGGTTCCTGCGCAAGTCGCTCGGGTGGTCCGGCAAGGACTTTGCGTCCTACATCGGCGTGACTCCGGAGTCGGTTTCGCGCTGGGAGAACGGTCACGACGAGATGGGTCCGCAGGCCGATCGTCTCCTCCGGCTCCTGGCGGTGAACAAGCAGCCGATCGAGGACTATGCGCTCGAAGGCCTCAAGGCGATCGGCCGGCGCACGACCGGTCCGATCCGGGTGGGCTTCGAGCTCAAGGGCAAGGAATGGGCGACGGCGAAGGCGGCGTGAGTTCCGATCACCGGCCCTAGGGGGTCGGTCTACTCGTGCCCGTTCGGCGCGTCGTCCGGAAGCTCGGGGAGGTCGACGGTCTCGGGATCGACCTCGACCACCTGACCATCGCGCCAGAGCACGAGCGGAATCCCGAGCTGCCGATGCCGGAGGATGACCCGGCGCTGGGCGGCGACCATGGCCCGGTCAATTGCGGTGCCTTCGCGGATGATCCGGCTGATGTTGCGTCGCGGGCGATGGCTCACGGGATCTCCTTCAGGCGCTCGCGGATGGTCCGCCACGCCGGCACGTCGAGAACGGTCGGTTCACCAGCCCCCGCCCCGCGTGCGACGAGGGGCCGCCAGCCGATGGCGCTTCCATCGTACACCCGCCACGTCGTGGCGACCGGTCGGTACAGCCGGTCGAAGTTCGCGAGGCTCTTCCAGAAGCGTCGCCGGATGATCGGTTCGGGGACGTCGTGTCCACCGCTGGCAACCCGGGTCCGGACTCGGGCAATCGACGTCTCGGGCGACGGGAGCCACAGGTAGAAGACGTGGACCTCGTACCCGGTCGCGACCAGCCCCCGAAGGAATCGGTGCGCGGAGCGTCCGGCCAGGGTGCTCTCGAAGGCGAAGTCTTCGCGCGCCTGCGCCAGATCCCGCAATCGGCGCAGCATGATCCGGCCCGCCTCGACCGCAGTCGACTCCGGGCTGAACCCCGCCAGCCCCTGTGCGATGACGTCGGCGTTGACGAAGGCGTCGATGCCGACCGCTTCCTGCAGAAGGTCCGGGGCAGCCGATGTCTTCCCCGCTCCGTTCGGACCGGCGATGACGACGACCTGCGGGAAGAGCGAGGAGTCCGCGACGAAGCTCATGCCGCGCAGTCTATGCGGGCCACACGGGAGTGTCGATCCCGTCCACGATCCGCAGCGCCGCGATCTCATCCGTCGGCACTTCGAACTCGCCGCCCTCGCCGCGCAGCCTCGCCACGTGCAGACCGAGAGCGAGGACTCGGCACAGGCGCCCGCGCGACCATGGATCGCTCCACCCGGGGGCGGCGCCAAAGACGACTTCGACGAGGCGGCCCGTCTCCCCTGCCTGCTTCAGGATCTCGTATGTCATCGGCAGGCGGCCGACGTTCCAGCCCACCGGCACCATTTCGTCGAGGAATCCCCAGCGCAGCCGCACCGCATGGTGCAGGCACCCGTACTCGTAGAAGCGCCACAACGCCTTGAGGTCGGCGTGGAGTCGGCGGCGCGCCTTGCTTTCGCCGCGGTCGAGCTGGGCGCGCAGCGTCTTCTCGTCGCCGAGCGGGCGCGGCGTGCCGAGCGTGCCCGCGATCAGGAGGTCCGGGGTGATCTTGAGGGTGCGACCGAGACGGTCGATCGTGCGCGTCTTGTTCGGTGGGGACAGGTCGACCAGCGTGTGGCCGCGCGCATCGACGCCGAGGTGTTCGAAGGCGCCCCACGGATCGAGGGCGAGGACGATTTCGGTGTGTCCGAGGCGTCGGGCCAGCTTGCCGGCATCGCGATGGTCCTCGAACGCGCGTTTCTCGGGGTCGAGTGTGGCGGCCCCGAGGAAGCGATGGCCAGCGAAGATCGCGCGCACGACGAGCTTGCTCGCTCCGGCGTACCAGGTGCGGCGCTCGGCGCGCTCGCGCTCCTCTTTCGCCTGCCAGGTGGCGATGTGTTGCGCCCGCTCCTCGTTCTCGCGCCTGCGCGCTCCGATCTCCCGCGCGTGCTTGCCGACGAGGGCGCGGATGCCCGGCAGGTCCGGGTGGTCGGCGTCGACGGCCAGGCGCCCATCCGCATCGCGGTGCAGCGGGCCCGGCAGGCCGCGCACGGAGCGCTCGACATCGAGCGCCGATGCGCGCGAGTGCTCGAATGCCGCGAGCTCCGCGACGACCTCCGCGACCGACATCGGATGCCCCGTCGCATCGACCAGCGCGATGATCAGCCGCCGCTGCGTGAACGGCCCGTCGCGCAGCGCGTCGCGCGCTTCGTCCAGCGTGAGCGGCGTGTGATCGACCTTCGCCGGTGGCGGGACGAGCGCGAGGGCTGCCTTCGTGGTCGGCGGGGCGGGTGAAGCGCGCTCGAGCTCGCGGTGCGTGACAGACTGAACGTAGCGCCAGTCGCCGTACGCGTCGTCCACCCCCAGGTGGAACTTCCCATCGCGCGACTTTCGCAGGAGCGACCGACCGTGCCACGCCTTCTGCAGCGCGCTCACGGGGCGATCGACGCCGATCGCGTGCAGGCGCTCGCGGATCTCGTCGTAGGACATGGGTGCGCCACTCTCGTGGAGCGCGAGCGCCATGAGGTGGAGGAGTTTCATCCGGGTCGGATCGACTCGCGTGAGGGCGTCGCGGGGGAGTAAATCGCGCATGGGCATGGGGTGTGTTGTCACGGGGGCGGGAGAGGAGGCTTTGTGAGGACCGGGGGGAGGATAGCATGGCGGGGTACGGGTGGGTCGTGACTTGGCGGGGGTTCGTCGCGAGGATTGATGTCCCCGCTGCCTGGGGTTGCTCCGCGCCTCGTGATCGCCGAACGAAGTAGGCGAATCCCGCCGGGAATCCCGCTGGCCCAATTCCTCGAGAGGAGGCAGTCGCGGCCAGACCCAGCGGATCAGGCCACGAATGCGGGGCAAGCCCACTGGCCTGCTGAACACCTGCATGGCCGGACATGGGGATCATGTTCTAAAGTGGCGCACGTCGGGAACCGGCCGCTTAAGGCTATCCACCCCAATCGCCGAATGCACAGAAAGGATCGCAACGTGAGCCCGAATCCAGACGACGCGCCCATGCCGCCGCCGCCTCATGCGCAGATCATCCAGATGGCTTCCGCGTACTGGGTGTCGAAGATCGTGTATGCCGCTGCCCGGCTCCGCCTGGCGGACCATCTGGCGGCGGGTCCGCGCAGTGCGGCCGAGTTGGCGGGCGCGACGGGTACGCATGCGCCGTCGCTGCACCGGCTGATGCGCACGCTGGCCGGCCTGGGCATTCTCACCGAGGATGACGCGCACCGGTTCGCGCTCACCCCGCTGGGAGAGGCGCTGCGCACCGGCGCACCCGGAGCGGCGCTCCCCACCGTCCTCACGTTCGGGAGTCCGTGGTTCGTGGCGGCCTTCGAAAAGATGATGCATTCCCTCGAGACCGGCGACACCGGCTTCGAGAAGGCCATGGGCATGCCGGTTTTCGACTACATGGCGCAGTCTCCGGAGGTGGCGGGCTGGTTCAACGAGACGATGGTCGGATTCCACGGGGCCGAGCCGGCGGCCGTCGCGGCGGCGTACGACTTCGCGGGCTTCGCAACGGTGATCGACGTCGGGGGTGGAACCGGAAACCTGCTGTCGGCGATCCTCAACCGCCACGCCGGGCCGCGGGGCGTCCTCTACGACCGACCCTACGTGATCGCGAATGCCTCGGCCCTGCTCAAGGAGCGCGGCGTCGAGTCGCGCGTGACCCTCGAGGCCGGCGACTTCTTCCAGGGCGTCCCCGCCGGGGGCGATGCCTACGTCCTGTCGCACGTCATCCACGACTGGAACGAGGAGCAGTGCCTCACCATCCTCCGCCACTGCCGTGGCGCGATGAAGCCGGACGGCCGCCTGCTTCTCGTCGAGATGGTGTTGCCCGAGGGGAACACTCCGCACCCGGGCAAGATGCTCGACATCGTCATGCTGGTCGTGCCCGGAGGGCAGGAGCGGACGCAGGCGGAGTACGGCGCGCTGCTCGAGAAGGCCGGCTTCCGGCTCGTTCGCGTCGTCCCCACCGAGTCGGCGGTGAGCGTCGTCGAGGCGGTCGTGGTGTAACTCGTCTTTGAAGGAAGGGTCGACATGGCGAGTCCGCAACCGGTCACAGCCGCGACGTTGAGGGCGATCACCGACGCGTTCAATGCGCACGATCTCGACGCGATCCTCGAGTTCTTCGCCGAGGATTGCTCGCTCGACATGCCCCGGGGGCCGGAGCCCTGGGGGCAGCGGTTCACGGGCAAGGCCGCGGTGCGCGAGGGGCTGGCCCGCCGCTTCCAGGGCCTTCCGGACGTGCACTACGGCGAGGATCGACACTGGGTCCTCGGCGACTTCGGCGTGTCGGAGTGGCTCCTGACCGGCACGACTCCCGACGGACGCGCCGTGCGGGTTCGCGGGTGCGACCACTGGGAGTTCCGTGACGGAAAGGTGACGAGGAAGGACTCGTACTGGAAGATCGTCGAGAGACCGGCCTGAACGGCAGCCGTTTCGGCAGTCGGGCTTGAACGTGAGGAGTTCCACACCCATGCACACGATCCGCCCCGCGTCCCGCGACGACGCGGCAACCATTCTCGAGATTCAACTTCTGGCGTTCGCCGAGGAAGGTCGGCTGGCCGCGAACCAAGAAATTCCGCCGCTGACCGAGTCGATCGAGGAGGTTCTGGAACACATCGGGTCGCAGACGGTTCTTGTCGCCTGCATCGGAGATCAGGTCGTGGGCTCCGCCCGCGGGATCCTGTCCGGGTCCGTTTGCACGATCCGGGCCGTCAGCATCCATCCGGAGCACCAGGGAAAGCGTCTTGGTTCCGAGCTGCTGCGCGCAGTGGAGCGCGCACTTCCACAGGCGACACGGATCGAATTGCTCACCAATTCCGCCGTGCCGGGCAACGTGCGCTTCTATGAGCGGCATGGCTATGCGGTCGCGGAGTTGCGGCGCATGACCGAGACGATCGAACTGGCTTTCATGACCAAGGCCGCCGCCGGGGCCGCCTAGGCCCTCGCTCCCGACCTCCTGTCCCGACCTCCTTGAGGAGTGAGCGTACGCTTCGTACAAAACGTACGGAACGTACGCTCCCCTCCGGGGCACCACCCCGACCTCGGACCGGACAACTTGCGCCGGCGCAACCTGGCGTGTCGCGGCGGCAGGTTTCCACCGCTCCCACGACTCGGGCGGGACCTCAACCGGCTCGCTTCTCCTCCGCCCGCTTCACCCGCAGGAAGTCCAGGTACGCCAGCGCCACCTGCACGTTGTCGGTGCGCGCCTCGCGATAGGCGATCGCGAACTCCCCGATCGTCGCCTCGCGCCGCACCAGTTCGTGGATCAGCCGATCGACCATCAGGAGCCGGTGCTGGTTCGTGGCCTCCATGCCCTCCCACCAGTCCTTGTCCATGGCGGACGTGTCCTTCCAGCCGATCCGCTTGCGTTCGCGCTCGATCCGCTCGCGGAGCAGGCTCGGGCTCAGGTCGACCGGCGGCAAGTACGCGGCCGCGACGTCCCCGATGCGACGCACCCGCTTGCGAACCGCCCGCAGCGGCCGCGCGCGCAGCGGCCCCTTCGAATCCGTCCGCGTCGCCCGCCCGAGGAGGGAGAGAGTGTCGGGCCGCCGGTACATCGGCGCCAGGTAGGCCTGGAATGCCAACTCGGGTGTCAGGATGGTGGCCGGCCGACCCCACATGAAGTGCGAGCACTCGGGAGAGCGGATCTCCGCCGCGGAAAGCAACGGCACGGTCAGGATGTGCCCGCGACGACCCCCGTCCCCGGCGATCTCGACGACGCGATCGCCCGTGCCGGCCGAGAACATGCGGGCGTCGTCGGTGTTGATCCCCGGCAGGACGATGCGGGTCGCGAACGCCGAGGCGACCAGCTGCGCCGTCGCCGCACCGTACGCGTGCGCCAGTGCGGCGCTCGACTGGATTGCCACGGTGACCGTGCAGCGGCGGGAGCGCAGGGTGTTGAGCTGGTCGGGCAACGTCCGGATGTTCCCGAACGCCGGCAGGTCCTCGATGTGCACGCTGGTCGGGTGCGGCGAGCGGCCCGGTGCGAGATCGTCCGCGTGCTCGATGATGCGCTGGAAAAACCACTGCAGCAGCAGGCTGTAGATCGGCCGCAGGGTGGTCAGCCGCGCCTCGTCACAGTGGATGTACACGACCTGGCGGCCGGCCTCGAACAGGCCCAGCCCGTCCAGCTCGTGCGAGCTCGTGGTCGTCGCGACCGCCTGGTTGCGAAAGGGATGCAGCCAGCCGCTGATCGTCGCCATCACCGTGTCGCTGTTGTGGCTGCCACCGGCCAGGAACGACGCCGCGGCGCGGCAGGCGCTCGACTCTCCGCCCCGGAGCCGGGCGAGCAGCGGCGTGGTCCCCGATTCCAGTTCGTTCAGCATGGCCGGAAAGCTCCGCGCCCCGCAGTCCCACAGGGCCATGAGCAGCGTGGACCCGGCCTGGCCCCAGAACTCACTGTCGTGCGAGTTGGCATTGACCGTGGCCGATGTGAACCGGGCGATGATGTCGTAGGCCTCGTCCGCAGACCGTGTCGCCAGCGGGTTGAACCCGAGCGAGCGGGCCGGATCGTTCAGGTCGATGTAGTGCAGCGGAGTGCCCATGTCGCGGCACTTGAGCCCGATCCAGCCATAGTTCTCGCGCTTGAGCCCGAGGACGATGACCAGCCGGTCGGCATCCTCGAGGTCGGCGTTGATCAGCGGCTGGCCCACCTGCGTGGTCTTGCCTCCCCCGCTGGCTCCCCACACCGCGACATGCGCATCGCGCAGTCGGTAGTCGAAGGTCAGCAGGCGCTTGTAGAGCACCACCAGGTGCCCGTCGGGCCGACGGACGATCGGGGAGACGCAGGGAATCGAGGTCGCGCGAGCCGAGTTGGATGCGGGCCGGATCAGCGGTCCCAGGTCCTGCTCGGTGGGATAGCGCGTTCCTGCGACGTGGCGAAAGTGCTCCTTCGGTGTGTCAGAGCCGACATCGGGGATCCAGAACAGTTCATCGTCCGGGTTGATGGATGAGTTCCGAGGCATGGCGGGCCTTCTCTTCTCTCGTGAATTGGCAACGAGTCCAGCGGGTCCTGGTGCGTGTGCGATCGGTGGTGTGGCCGGGTTTCAGGCGACCGTTCCGGAGTGAGCCGGGTCGCATCGTGGTGCAAGAGGATGGCACCCGGCGGGGACAGGATTGTTTTTCGGCGTGGCGCTTCCGCCCAATCAACTCATCCCGGGAACAGTCCATTGGGCAGTTCGATGCCGATCCGCCCTCGCGATCCGCCTCCCCTCGCGCTATCCTCCACCCCCATGAACGTCACCCTCGTCGAGATCAACTCGGAAACCGTCCGCGCCGTCTGCCGCCTCACGCTGGCCGAGGGCCAGGAGATGTTCGTCGCCGCGAATGCCGTGTCGCTGGCGCAGGCGCTGTTCAGCGAGCACGCGTGGTATCGCGCGATCCATGCCGACGACGAGCTCGTCGGCTTCGTCATGGTGGCCGATGACACGCTGCGTGCGGAGCCGCGGGCCGAGCCCAAGATCGGCCTCTGGCGCCTGATGATCGATGCGAAGCACCAGCGCCGGGGCATCGGGCGGGAGGCGATCCGGCTCGTGCTCGAGCACGCGCGCTCGAAGGGTTTCCGCGAGATGTCCACGTCGTACGTGCCGGGCGAGGGCACCCCCGGGCCGTTCTACGAGGGGCTCGGGTTCGTGCCGACGGGCGAGATCGATGATGGCGAGGTCGTGATGAATTATCGCTTCGAGGGCCAGGGGTGAGCCCCGGATGACTTGCGCCGGCGCAAGTCGCCATGCCGGCGAACGGGCGGTGAGAGACTCGTAAACCATTGTGAAACAGTTACCTAATGAAAACGAGCGTGCCCGGCTCGTCGGAAATCCCTGCTTGCCAGCATGCAATAAAGATATAGAATCTATCCAATCCGCCCCCGCGGAGCGCGCCGCTGGAGTTCGAGTTCGACGCGTTGAAGAGCGCAGCAAATAAGGCGAAGCACGGAATCGACTTCGAGCATGCGCAGGCGATGTGGGACGACGAGGACCGACTCGAGCTGCAAGCGCGAGCGGGGATCGAGCCTCGCTGGGTCATGATCGGCAGGATCGAGGATCGTCACTGGGCCGTCGTCTTCACCGTGCGTGGGCACCGTATTCGGGTCATCTCCGCGCGAAGAGCGCGGTGGAAGGAGGTCGGGCGATATGAAAGCGGAAGACTTTGACCGCAAGTTCGACGAGGGAAAGGAGGACATCATCGACGATCTCGACCTGTCCTCGGCACGTCGGCCGGGGTGGGAAGCCCGTCGCGTCAATGTCGACTTCCCCGCCTGGATGGTCACGGCGCTCGACCGCGAGGCAGGTCGGCTCGGCGTGACGCGGCAGTCGATCATCAAGGTGTGGATCGCGGAGCGGCTCGAGCGCAAGGCGTCATGAACTCTCCCGCCCTCGCCATCGTCCCGACCGTTCTCGTGCTCGCCCTGATGCTCGCCTCCTGCAGCGGCGGCGACAAGCGCGCCGCCTCCGCTGGTGACGCCCCCGCCGACACCGCCGCCACGCTCATCGCGTCCGTCGGCGGCCTCGCCGATCCGGAGGCCGTGCGTTACGACCCCGAGCAGGACGTCTACTTCGTCTCGAACATCAACAAGCTGGAAGCCGGTGACAGCAACGGGTTCGTGAGCAAGGTCGGCCCCGCGGGCGAAATGCTCGCGCGCGAGTTCATGCGCGGCAGCCCGGCCGCGCCCCTGCACGGGCCGCGCGGCATGTTCATCACGGGCGACACGCTGTGGGTGGCCGACGCGCAGGGCGTGCATGGCTTCGATCGCCACACGGGCGCGGCGCTCACGTTCGTCGATCTCTCCGCGTACGAACCGGGCTTCCTCAACGACATCGCGCAGGGTCCCGACGGCGCGCTCTACGTCACCGAGACCGTGTCGTCGCGCGTCTTCCGCCTG
>JANOEH010000089.1:0-58765 GCA_031413115.1 Candidatus Eiseniibacteriota bacterium
GATGGCGAGCAGCAGGGGTGTGGCGGAACGCATGGAAACCTCCGAATGACAACCGTGGGGCACGGCTCAGCGCAGCCCGGGAGCAGGCATGGAGTATGGAGGGGGGAGAAGGCGCAGGGGGATTACGCTTTGGCGATGGCCACTGCAAGAGTTCTGGCCCGCAAGCGTTGATTTGGATGGCGCTGGCCGCGTCTCCCATCCTTCCGACCCGGCCTCAAGGGATTCGCGCCATCCTTGTGGGACAACACTTTAGTGGGCGTTCGGTCCGAGTGCAGCGGCGTTTGCTGATGTGGGGTTTCCTGCGTCGTCTCACGGGTGTACCGTAGGTGCCCCCCCGTTGGGCACGCGTTACAACCCCGCCCGCTCCCGGAGGATTCCATGGACCTGGTTACGAAGATTCGTTTCCGTAGTGCGCTCGGCATCGTCGCGCTCCTGCTCGTTGCTCCGCGTGTGGAGGCCGAAGAGGTCACGCACCGGTTCACCGGTGCGCTCACGACGGTCACCAACGGCTCCGGCCTCACGGCCGATCTCACCGGCCTGTTCTCGCTGGGCGAGGCGGTGACGTTCGAGTACACGATCGAGCGCAATACGACGGGCGTCCCGCAGGACGCCTACGTCACCGGCTACCAGGACGCGCTCACGGCGTTCGCGTTCTCCATCGGGAGCTATGCGGGCTCCGGTACGCCGACATACTCGCTCACCACGGTGACCAACAATGCGCCGTACGATCAGTACTCGGCGCAGGTGCAGGGTGGCATCACGACCCCGCCCCTCGGCAACACCATGATGCAGTCGCTGACGTACACGCTCGACGACGTACAGGGGACGGTGTTCGGGTCGCAGGCGATCCCGCGGGAGTTCCCGGAGCTGAGCGTGTTCGAGGGCAAGACCTTCACGGTCCTGTTCTTCGACTTCACGCAGCTCAGGTCCGGATACGTGATGGCGACGCTCGCGGGGGTGTCGACGCCGGCCGTGCCGTCGACCTGGGGTGGCGTAAAGGCGCTCTACCGATAGGTCACGACTCACCACCCCCCGAGCCGCACGAAGCGCGCAGTCTCTTGCTCACCCTCGGCGGCGAGGCGCACGAAGTAAATCCCTGCGGGCGCTGCGCGCCCGGAGCTATCGCGACCGTCCCAGGCGAGCGTGGTCTCTCCCCCCGCCGCTTCTCCATCGAAGAGCCGGCGTACCCGTGTGCCGCGCACGTCGTGGATGTCGAGTCGCACGCGCGCCGCGTGTGGCAGCGAGAACGCGATGCGCGACGCGGTTGTTCCGCCGGCTGGGCTCGGCGCCACGGCACGCAGGCTCGGCCGATCCCTCCGTGCGGGCTCGAACGGTTCCACCGACACCGCGGTCCCGGCGAAGCGGAAGTCGTGCTCTCCCATGGAGCGTGCGTCGACGGCGACCCACGGTGAGCGCTGGAAGTAGGGCGAGCGCGTGTACTGCCGCGCACGCACGTGGAACGCGGTCTCCGGCTGCAGAATGTCGAGCTCCTCGACCAAGGCACCCTGGTCCACCGGATTGCCGGCCTCGAGCGTGTGCGGCCCGGTGATCGTCGGCACGCCGGTGAAGACCTCGTTCTGGGTGCGAACCTCGAACTGGAGGCCCATGCGCGTGCGACCCATCGGGGCGTGCGGGAAGAGGCCGGCCCGCACCGCGTGATCGCTCGTGTTCCGCGCCGGCGAGTGGAGCACGCGACCGTCCAGCGGATCGATCAACAGGAGCTGGTGCCGGCGACCGCGCCCTCCGCCGCCGAGCCCGACGAAGACGCGACCCGCGCCGGGCGCGCCGACGATCCAGTCGGCGAACCCGTCGGCGTTGACGTCGGCCAGCGGCGCGAGGCTCCCTCCCATCTCGGCGCCGAACAGGTTCGGCTCGAGCGTGACGGTCGGCTGCGTTTCGGGCAGGAGGAGCGCGCCGAAGTACAGGTAGGCGCGGCCCTCGTCGGTCTGCCCGCCGTCGAAGCCCGGCTGGCCGATCGCGAACTCGCCGAAACCGTCGCCGTCGATGTCGCCGCCGCCCGCCATCGTCTCGCCCATGCGCCCGCCGTCCTGCGTGCCGGCGTAGATCTTGAGCGGAGCGCGGGATTGCGAGCGTCCCAGGCTCCCGGCGTAGACGCGCGCGACGCCCTTGTTGTCCTCGAGCGGAGCGCCGACGCCGAGATCAGACACGCCGTCGCCGTTGACGTCGCCGAGCGCCGCCACGGCCGCGCCGAACGTGACGGTCGTCGAGGTGAGGACGAATCCGGGAGCGTTTGCCGGACCACTCGGGCTGCCGTAGTGGACCTGCACCCTCCCATCGAGTTGCGGTCCGCCGAATGGCGAGGTCGAGCCGATCGCGACGTCGGTCCAGCCGTCGCCGTCGAAGTCGAGCAGCGCGACGCCGGCGCCCAGACCCTGGCCCGCCTCGCTGCCCTCGATCGTCCACGGGGCCGGCGGTGTGGGGCCGCCGAAGACGACCCATGCCTTGCCGGCGTTCGACAGCGTCGCCGTGTCCGCCTCGCGCGCGCCGATCTGCACGTCGTGGTAGCCGTCTCCGTTGACGTCGCCGCGGCCGGCCAGGGCGCTGCCCACACGGTCGAAGTCGCGTGTGCCCGCCAGCAGCGGGACCGGTGCTGCAGGCGTCGTCTCCGTGCCGCGCACCAGGTCGACGCGCCCGACCTGGGAGATCGGGTTCTGGAACGTTCCCCCATTGATCCCCGGCGACGACACGACGTAGTCGCCGAAGCCGTCGCCGTCGAAGTCGCCGGCGTCGGCCACGCGGGTTCCCAGGGCCTGCGCGTTCACG
Organism: Candidatus Eiseniibacteriota bacterium; assembly: GCA_031413115.1. GTDB lineage: Bacteria > Eisenbacteria > RBG-16-71-46 > RBG-16-71-46 > DASYSL01 > JANPEF01. Next base: position 2,785 of record JANOEH010000089.1, read on the forward strand.
TTGCTCGTGACCGCGTGTCGGATCGTGGTCGAGAGTCCGGCCACGCCACCGCCCTCGTACTCGGTGACGCGTCCGAAGCCGTCGAACTGCGGGTCGCCGATCACGAGCCGCGGCAACGCGAGAATGCTGCGGATCTGGACGATCGCCAGCGAGTTGCCGAAGCGCGTCCCGAGCTGCGGTCCGATCAGCGGCCAGCCCGTCGCGGTGCCGAGAACTCGCTGCAGCCGGCCGCGCAGGTCGATGCGGCCCGCGAAGTCTCCGCCGGCAGTGAAGTCGGAGACGAGGATCTCGCCGATGCCGTCCCCGTCGACGTCGCCGGATGGGCCGATCGACCCGGCGAATTGGCCCCCGCCCGGTGGCGAGATGAGCTCCCCCAGCTGGACGAACGCGGGGCCGCCGCCGAACACGATGGCGTGCCCGTTGTTCGTCGGGGGGTTCCGGCCGCTGACCGCGAACTCGGAGTAGCCGTCGCCGTCGGTGTCGCCGAGCGTGGCGACAACGAGCCCGTAGCGTTCCAGCGCCACGGGGTTCGGGTTGTTCAGTTGCGTGCGCGAGCCGGCTCCGTCCGGGCCCCCGAAGGCGATGTCGGCGCGACCGACCGCCACACCGTTGCCGGGCGAGCCGAACAGGACATCGGCGTAGCCGTCCCCGTTCACGTCGCCGGCCGTCGACACGGAAACGCCGCAGAACGCATCGATGCTCAGCCCCGGGAACTCCACGTTCTGGACCGCCTCGATCCCCGTCGCCGAGCCATGGAAGATTCGCACGATCCCGCCGCGGAGAAACGGTGAGTCCGCCTCGGGGGCGCTGATGATGACGTCGTCGAAGCCATCGCCATTCACGTCGCCCGCCGTGGCAGCCTTCTCGCCGAACCGGGTCGAGGCCGCCGGGCCGATGAGCGTTCGCGCAGGAGCGGCCGCCAGGCCCGCCGGACCGCCGTGATAGATGTACGCCGCACCGCGCCGCTGAATGCCGCCCTCCACGTAGAGCGAGGTCGACACGACGACGTCGGCGAAGCCGTCGCCGTTGACGTCCCCGGCGAAGTCCGCACAGTTGCCGAACAATTGTGTGTCCGCCGGCGACGGCGGGAGGAGCTCGTAGTTCGGCGCCGCCGGGAGTCCCGCGGGTCCGCCGTGGAAGATCGCGACGCGGCCGGCGCTGGGATGATTGAGGAAGGTCGCGAAAGGGAGGGTCAACAGGATGTCGCCGTAGCCGTCGCCGTTGACGTCCCCGGCAGGGCGGACGAAACGCGTGTCCGCGGGGCCGGTGCTGAACGTCCAGGCGGGAACGAGCGAAGGGCCGTTCGGCCCGCCGAGGTACAACAGGGCCCGAACCTGCGCGGTGTCCTCGGTGGCCGTGCTGGCCACGACGTCCCCGTAGCCATCTCCGTTGACGTCCCCGGCGGGCGCGGCGCTGTAGCCGAGCCCCTGGCCGGGGCTCGTGCCGGACGGAGACCACGGCAGCGTGGGAAACACGTCGGCCAGTTCGCCGGCCCGGGACTCGCGCAGGCCCGGCAGTGCCAGGGCGAGGGCGACGCCGAAGGAGAGGAAGCCGGGTGCGATCGACGAGGTGGAACGATTCATGGCGACCTCGGAGGGGTCGTGGGGCCGGCAGGGGGAGGTGGATGAAGTTACACGAGCGGGGCGCCAGGCGCGAGTCATTTCCGGACTTAGGTGGTATGCCGTGATCATCCGCACGCGACGCGCTGGGTCCCACGAACACGACGACCACGCCCGCGAGTCGAGCGTGGTCGTCAATCGTTCATGGCCTGTCGACTATCGGTACAGCGACTTGACCGAGCCCCACGTGGTGGTTGCCGCGGGCACCGGCCCGCAGGCGTCGTCATGGAAACCGACTCCCGCGAACGTGTCGACGGCGAATCCATCCCATTCGATGGTCGGATCGAACACGTTCGAACCGTCGATGTCGCCGTCGCAGACCGCGGGCTTCCGGCGCAGCGTGTTGTCCATCGTGCTCTGCAGGCCGGCGCCCCCCTCGGTCCCGGGGTCGAAGCCGATCTGGCCGAAGACATCGACGATCGTGTTCGAGACACCCTTCACCAGGACGACGGCGTCGTCGCCGTTGAAGTTGAGACTGGCGCTCGTCAGATCGCCGAGCCCGAGAAGTGCCGGGGTCGCCGACGAGTGGACGACGACGTACTGGTCGTTGTCGAGCAGGATCCCCGTGAGCAGAATCGTGTCGTGGCCAGGACCGCACCGTTGAAGTAGTGCTGGAGCTTGTACCCGCCCGCGGTCAGGTCGGCCGGGCGCCCTACTCGCCGGGCGGCATGATCCGCGTCGAGTGCAGCAACGCCACCCTCCACGCCTTCCCCACGCGCCTCAGGATCATGCTCTCGAGCCAATCCTTCTGGCGCACCCCCGCTCGGTCCTTGATCTCGGACTTGAGGAAGTAGACGGCGTAGGCCACGTCGCCTTGCACCTTCACGGAGCGAAAGTCGCAGGCGTCGGTGCGTCGATAGCTCGAGTCGGGCGGGCCCAACAACGCGATGTCTCCCGCCGCATCGAGCATGGTGCCGTGCTCGAGGAGCGCGTAGTCCTCGGTGAGCACGGCGCGATACGCCAGCGTGTCGCGCTGGGCATAGCTGGAGTAGTAGGCCTTCACGGTGGCCTTCACGGCGGCGACCTCATCGCGCGCAAGCGCCGGCTGCGCCTGGACGGGGACCACGAGCACGGCGCCGAGCAGGATCCAGTTTCGCAGACTCATCGTTCCTCCCACCTCAGCGCCCACCCTTCGCCACACTCTCCCGCTCCCAGTTCTGGACCAGCACCAGGTGTTGCGTGGACGGATCCCCGCCGCCGACGGGGCGCGTGAACAGGAGTCGCAGGCCATCCGCGGTCACGTCGAAGTCGGTCAGGTCGCGGCCACGGGTGTCGAACAGCGGCGTGATCGCTCCGAGCGGCGGATTCTGCGAGGGATCCACCCTCGCAGTGGCAATGCCGCGGTTGGTGGGCCCGCTGCCGGCGAGGAAGAACAGCTCTCCGCTGTCGCGCGCCCAGCGGGGCCGAAACCCGCCTCCGGAGCCGACCTGCCACTGCCCCTTGCCGTCGGGGAAGCGGGCCAGGAAGACGTCGACCTGGCCCAGGTTGTCGGTCTGGTACGCGACCAGCCGACCGTCGGGCGAGATGCGCGCGTCGGCGACGTTCGGCGCGGGGACCTGGGGCAGGAGCGGCTCGAGCGATCCGAGGCTACCGTCGGGGAGCACCGGGCCCAGCTTCAAGCTCCCGTGACCGCGCTCATCGACGATGCGGATCGCCGATCTCCCATCCGGAGCCAGCATCACGTTGCAGTTGAGGGATACGATGGAGGCCGGCGGCGCGAACGGTCGCTGGCCGCCGGAGCCGTCGGCGTGAATGGACAACACGCGGCCCTGCATGCCGCCCTGCTCCAGCTCGATGTAGGCGATCGCGGACGAGGACGCCATCCACTCCGGAGACACTTCGCGGAGTGGGCCGAAGGTGAGGCGCGTCTCGGTGTCACTCGCCACGTCGAGAACCCAGACGTCCTCGTTGTCGCCATCGCTGGCCGTGAACGCGATGCGCCGGCCGTCGGGCGAAAGCCGGGCGCGACCGAGTCCGCGGTGCGGCTTGCCCAGCGCCGCGATGTCCTTCCCCGCGCGATCCACCCAGACCAGTTCCCGCGTGACGCTGTTCCCGGACCCTTCGACGTAGAGCAGGGAACCATCGTCGGCGGCGCTGATCGTGACGGCCCCCGCCGCTACGAGGATCGGCGGACCGGTGGCGCGATGGTGCGCCAGGTCGAACGGCGCCGACCAGGCCCCCGGCGTCGCCCCGACGCGAAGGAACAGCAGGCGCCCGCTGGAGGTGAGGGTCGGCATGTCGTCCGGCGAGTTTCCGAACTCCCCTGGAATTCCGATCTGCCGCTTGCCGTCGAAGATCGTGAGCGCGCGCTTCACCGTCCCGGCGCTGTCGCGCTCGCTCTTCCAGTGCGTCACGTAGAGCAGGTCCCCGTTCGGGAGCCAGGTCGGACAGTGAAAGTCGATCTGCGTGTCGGGGTCGATCTCGATCAGCACGCTCGGATTGCCGCCCAGCGCCGGAACCTGGTACATGCGATCCCGCCAGACCGAGAACGCGATCACTCCCCGGGCGCTCCACGTCACGCCGATCAGCTTCCCCGTGGCCGGCACTTCGCACACCGCGCTCGGCGCACCGCCGGCCAGGCCGACCCGCCACAGTTGCTTGCGGTCGCCATACACGAGCTCCTGCGAGTTGGGCGACCACGCGAACGCCATCGGCTCCTGGAGGTCGGCCACCGCACGCGGCGCGAGCTGGTCGAGGTCGCGCACCCAGAGCTGGTTCGCGGATGCGTAGGCAAAGCGCGAGCCGTCGGGCGACAGGCGCGGCGTCACCGGCCAGTCGAACACCAGGTCCTTCGCCAGCAGGTCGAGCTTGCGCACCAGGCCGGTCCGCGTGCCGGGGCCCAGGCGCATCGTAGCGAAGACCGCGAGCGCGGCCACGGCCAGGACGGCCGCCGCCGCAAACCACCACGGCACGCCGCCGCTGCGGGTGCGCGCCGGGGCCGCCGAGTCCTCGGGTTGCGACGGCGCGGCCAGCAGGATGCGCGCCTCGCCGATGTCGCGCAGGCGCTCGCGCGCGTCCTTGCGCAGGCAGCGCTCGAGCAGCGCGCACACGCGCGCGGGCGTCGCGGCCGGCAGGCGGCTCCAGTCGGGCTCGGTCTTGAGGATGTGCGCGACCAGGTCCGACGACGTCTCGCCCGCGAACACTCGGCGACCGGTCAGGCACTCGAAGAGCACGCAGCCGAACGACCAGATGTCCGTGCGCTTGTCGACCGGCCGACCGCGCGCCTGCTCCGGGCTCATGTAGGCCGCGGTGCCCAGGACGATGCCTGCCTGCGTCGGGTTGTAGGTCATCGTGGGCGAGGCCGATGCCCCCGGATCGACGGCCGTGGGCTCGCTGGCTCCGGACTTGGCGAGACCGAAGTCGAGCACCTTGACCGCGCCCACCGGCGTGAGCATTACGTTCGCAGGCTTGAGGTCCCGGTGGACGACCCCGTTCTCGTGCGCCGCCTCGACGCCCGTCGCGATCTGCCGCGCGATGTCGATCGCCTCGTCGACGGGCAACGGCCCGCGGACGAGCCGATCGGCCAGCGTCTCGCCCTCGACGAGTTCGAGCACGAGGTAGCGCGCGCCGTCAACCTCCTCGAGTCCGTGAATGCCGGCGATGTTGGGATGCGACAGCGAGGCCAGCAACCGCGCCTCGCGCTCGAAGCGGGCAAGACGCTCGGGGTCGCGCGAGAACTCGGCGGGCAACGCCTTGATCGCAACGTCGCGCCCCAGGCGCGGATCGCGGGCGCGATACACCTCGCCCATTCCGCCAGCGCCGAGCGGGGCGACGATCTCGTACGGGCCGACACGGGTTCCGGCGGAGAGCGGCATGCGGGGAATCTAGCCTATCCGGCGGATCACTGCATGGAGGCGTCGAGTCCTCCTGCGACTCCGACATCAAGGGCCGCCTCCCCGAGGGGAAGCGGCCCGTTGTTGAGACGCCTGCGATAATGCGATCGACTAGTTCTTGTACTGCGACTTCACGCGGCCCCAGCTCGTCTGATTGACCGGGACCGGCGCATCGACGGTGAACTCCCAGCCGAAGCTGGCCGGCGGGGCGCCGCCCAGGTTGCCCAGGGAACCCGCCGGGTTGGCCAGGTTGAAGAGGCTGCCAGCGCCCGTCGAGACCCAGAACTGGTCGCCGCTGCTGCCGATATCCGCCGGGTCGAAGATGCCCTGGCCAATCAGGTCGAGCTGCGCCGCCGTGGCCCCGGTGGCCCCGTTGTTGTTGTCGAACGTGATGCCGGCCCAGAACGGCACACCAGGCATGAAGAACTGGCCGGGAGCGAGGGTGGCGGTGACGACCGTCACGCCGGGTCCAATGGCGATCGGGTTGAACGAGAAGCCGACTGCCGCGGGCAGGTTGTAGTAGGTGCCCGGCGCACCGCCGGCACCGTCGGCGAACCAGAAGCGGACGCGCGGACGAGTGCTCACGGTCGTCTGGTTGAAGTTGGCCATGCTGAACTTGAACTGCGTGATCGACAATCCAGCATGGACGCCGGTGGGCGTCACGTCATCGGCAACGAGGCGGGTGATGGTGTTCGCGCCCTGCAGCGCGGACCCGCCGTTGACGAAACCCTGGCCGAGGAAGCTGCTCACGTTCGAGTAGTCCGAGACCAACACCGCGGGCTCCATCGTCCCGGGCGTGCCGATCGCGAACTCTTCGACGATCTGAAGATTGCCGCCGAAGAACTCGTCGGCCCGAACCGGGGCGACGGCGACGGCGGTAAACACGATAGCGAGTAGAAGATTGCGCACTTGGATGCCTCCTCCATGACGATGGAATGCTTCGGATCAGCGGCTGGTGCGGATCGGCGTGGACAATCGGGGGCGTGGTGCCTGCCCCTCCGGGAGACGGCCAGTCGCACAGCAGCAGCGATTTTGCGCGCGAATACCCACTCTGGCAAGGGCTTTCTGTCAGACGTGCTGGTCCACCAGCACCGGGTTCCCGTCGGGATCGACCGCGATGAAACTGGCGGGCCCGGTCGTCGTCTCGTCGGCCTCGCTGGTGAAGGCGATGCCCTGAGCCTTCAGCGTGCGCTGCAGCTCGCGGACGTCGGTGAAAGCGGCGAGCTTCTGCGCGTCCTGGTCCCAGCCGGGATTGAAGGTGAGCATGTTCTTCTCGAACATGCCCTGGAACAGGCCGATGATGTGGTCGCCGTTCTTGAGGATCAGCCAGTTCTGTGCGGCGTTCCCAGCGAAGCTCTTGAAGCCGAACTTCTCGTAGAACGCCCGGGATGCCGCGAGGTCCTTGACGGTGAGGCTGATCGAAAACGCACCGAGTTCCATGCTCATGTCTCCTCTCGCAGGACGGAAGTGTCGAGCCGCGTTGCGGGGGCAGTTGCGGGGGCAGTTGCGGGGGCAGTGTAGCCCCCGGCGGAAAATGCGACTACCATGCGGGCCATGAATCCGTCTTCTCGCCTCCGGGCAGCCCTGGCCCTTCTCCTCCTGGGGACGATCCTGCTCGCCGGCTGCACCGCCTCCAACGAGGAGACCGAGTACCTGCTCAGGAAGGCGATCCTCGAGCGACAGAACCAGGGCCTGCGCGAGCTGATCGTCGAGGCCGAGCAAGGCACCCTGATCCCCCGCGAGCGCTTCCTCGTCGGCATCGACGAGAAGGTCATCGGCGATGCGCTGCGATTCCAGCTCCCGCTGGAGCGCCCGCTGGGGAAGAAGTTCGTGGTGCACCTCGACAGCGCGACGGTGCTGCTGCGCGACAAGTTCGGCTACATCACGCTCGACGGCGAGATCCACCGGCCGCAGACACCGGAGCGGAAGACCGCACTCCGGGTCCATGGCGGCCTCGGCGGGATCACAGTCGACTCGACGACCCACCGTCTGAGCGTGAGCATCTCCGTCGATCGCATCGAGCTGCGCAACGTGGCGCTGCTCGACCGGGTGCTCGGCGTCGGGGGGAAGAAGTTCCTCTCGGACCGGGGCCGCGAGATGCTGCAGGACCAGCTACCCACGCTCAAGGTCCCCGTGGCGCTGGCGCAGGACATCCGCGTGCCCGCGATCCAGGAAGGCTCGGTCGCACTCGACTCCCTCGTCGTGCCGCTCGATCTGTCGGTGGAACGGGTTCTCGCGGCGGGCGGGAAGCTGTGGGTGACGCTTCACGCCGAGGTCGGGCAGGTGCGGGGCGCCGAGAAGGGCATCGGCGTCTCGGTCAACAGGAAGAAGCGCAAGCCGTCCGCAGGGGGTCGCTGATGAGGACCGAACGCTTGTGCCTCGTCGTGCTGCTGCTCGCGGCTCTCGTCGGCGGCGCCGGCTGCGCTCGCCGGAGCTCCCCGCAGGAAGTCGCGGCGTGGAAGGCCGAGATCACGGCGCTCGAGGCGCACCAGGACTCGATGCGGACGTATGCAGCCACCCTGATCTACAAGGACCCGCGCCTGCAGAAACTGCCCGATGGTGACGTCGTGATCAGCGTTCCGACGTCGTTCCTGCGCAACGTGATCGAGCGCGTCTTCGCCGACGTCGCCGACAACGCGACCCTGAGCCTGGGAGGCATCAAGGCCCGCGTCGCCAAGAAGGTGAAGAAGATCATCACCATCGGCGAGTTCGTGGTCGACGTCGACATCGAGGAGGTCGTGGCCAGGCTCGAGCCGGGCCAGCCAAAGATCGACTTCGGCGACAACGTCGTCGCCATGTCCCTCCCGGTGAAAGTGAGCAAGGGCAACGGCCGGGCCACCGTCCACTTCGTGTGGAACGGCAAGAACGTCGCCGACCTCGCGTGCGGCGACATGGACATCACTCGTCGCCTGACGGCCGACGTGATCCCGAAGACCTACGCCGTCCGCGGTCGCCTCAAGGTGTCGATCGACGGCGGCCAGATCGTCTGCAAGCCGGTGTTCCCCGAGACGCGGGTGCGCGTCCACGTCCGGCCATCGAAGGCCTCGTGGGCCGCCATCGACAGCATCCTCGCCGAGAAGCACGGCGTGTGCGGTTTCGTGCTCGACAAGGTGAACGTCCCCGGGCTGTTGGAGAGCATCGTCCAGGAGAAGGGGTTCAACATCAAGCTCCCGGTAAACAAGATCCGGCCCTTCATCATTCCGGGCGGCGTCAGCGACAGCCTGACCGTCGACGGCCGCGTGGTCGCGGTGCAGACGCAGCTCAACTCGATCAACCTCGATCGCGACGCGATCTGGTATAGCGCCAGCGTGACGATGACGTCGCGGTAGCCCCGGCGAACGCCGACCGCTCATCCCGGCAGGACCCGCGCCGCCGCCTCGGCGGAAGACAGCACCGGGTGCACCTCGAACTCGACCAGGTCCCGCCAGTTCGCCATCCATTGCTCGAGCAGATCCGGGTCGTCGGCCTCCATCACCTGCCAGCAACGCGCGAGTGACCCCTCGACCCAGCTCGACACGTAGACGAGCCCGGCGGGCGCCAGGCGCCCCTGTGCGCGGAAGCGCTCGTAGACGGGCTTCGGATCCCCACCACGAAAGTGTTCGATTACCATGTACGTATAACGGGCCATGGGGCCTCCGCGAAGACAACGCCCCGGGGGCGAACCCACCGGGGCGTCGTGCTGCCACTTTCCGAATCGTGCTAGTCCGCGGCGAAGGCAGCCGCGGCCAACGTCTCGAGGTCGAGGTACTGCGCTTTCTCGTGCGTGACCGCAACTCCGAGGATCGTTCCGCCCCGGAACGGCGAGGACCCCTTGTATTCCTCGCTGACCGCATCCTCGCTGTCGTATCCGACACAGAGTCCGTCGCCGCCCAGCGTGAACTTACCCACCTGGGCGCGCATCGGCCCTTCCGCGACGACCTTGTCGTTCACGTAGAGCTTCGTCGTGCCCGTGGACTCCTTGTTCGGGCCGGCTCCCTCCCGGATGAACTCCATGCCGAGCGTGTACTTGCCGGGCTTGAGCTCGGGTGAGACGAACTTCTGCTCCGGCTTGATGCCGAGGAAGTTGTAGACGTAGAAGAGCTTCTTGTCCTTGAGGAAGAGCGAGTGGCCGCCGAAGCGTGAACCGGCGGCAAAGATCACGCCCGAGCAGTCCGGATCGGCGATCTCGACGTCGGCCAGGATCTTGTACGAACGCCCACGCACGTTGACGGCGACGCTCTCCGGGACCGGAGAGGTGTCCGGAAAGTAGACGTACCGTTCGCGAGGTGCTTCTTCCTGGGGACGCTCGATGGACACCAGTTCGAGTGCGGTCCGATCGTCGAGCGGCAGCACGTTGTTCTTGTCCGCCTCCTCGAACCATGCCTTGATGAGTGCCTGGAGCTTCTCGGGATGTTCCTTGGCCAGGTTCTTCGACTCGGCCCGGTCCACATCCACGTGGTAAAGCTCCCACTCGTCCTTGTCGAAGTGGCCCTTGCCGGAAATCGGGGCGTGGAGGGCCACCGCCTTCCAGCCGTCCTCCCAGATCGCGCGGGTGCCGAGCATGGCAAAGTACTGGCGCTTCTTCGTGGTCGGCGCATCCGGTTTCGCGTCGAAGCTGTAGCGCATCGAGACACCGGAAAGCGGAACCTGCTCCTCGCCCTTGTAGACCTTGGGCATCTCCAGGCCACAGGCTTCCAGGATCGTCGGGACGACGTCGGTGGAGTGGTGGTACTGGTTGCGCACCTCGCCGCGCGCCTTCATGCCCCTGGGCCACGAGATCACCATCGGGTCGCAGGTGCCGCCCGCGTATTCCGAGTACCGCTTGAACATCTGGAACGGAGCCGAGGTGGCCGTGGCCCATCCGGTCGGATAGTGCTCATAGGTCTCGGGCCCGCCGAGGACGTCGATGAGCTTCATGTTCTCGGCAAGTTCGTCCGGGTAGCCGTTGAAGAACTTGTTCTCGTTGACCGAGCCATTGGGGGTGCCTTCCCCGGATGCCCCGTTGTCGGCGGCATAGAGGACAAGCGTGTTGTCGAGCTGGCCGGTTTTCTCGAGGTGGTCGATGATGCGGCCCACTTGCGCGTCGGTGTACTCCGAGAAGCCGGCGTACACCTCCATCAGGCGCGAGAACAGCTTCTTCTCCTCGGCGTTGAGCGTGGCCCACGGGCGAACGTGGTCTGCGGGGTTCGCGACACTGTCCGGCAGCGGATTGAGCGGGGTGAGCTGCGTCCCCTTCGGCAGGAGGCCCTTCTCGATCATGCGGGGCAGGACCCACTCGCGGTAGGCCTCGTAGCCGTCGTCGAACTTGCCCTTGTACTTGTCGATGTAGTCCTTCGGAGCGTGGTGCGGGGCATGGTTGGCGCCGGGGCAGAACCACATGTAGAAGGGCTTCGAGGGATTGCTCGCCTTCTGGTTGCGGATCATCTTGATGGCCTGATCCGCCAGGTCCTTCGAAAGGTGGTAGCCCTCTTCCGGCGTGTACGGCTGTTCGACGGCGTGGTTGTCTTCGACCAGCGCGGGATACCACTGGTTGGTCTCGCCACCGATGAACCCGTAGAAGCGGTCGAAGCCCTTCTGCAGCGGCCACTGCTTGCGGCTCGCGCCCTCGGCGGAATCGGTCTCGGGGACGTTGTGATTCTTGCCCAGCCAGAACGTGCTCCAGCCGGCGTCCTGAAGAAGCTGCCCGACCGTCGCGCAGGTGTCGGGGATGCGGGCGTGCGCACCGGGAAATCCGTTCGCACCTTCGGTGATGCACGCATTGCCGGTTAGGTGGTGATTGCGGCCGGTGAGCAGAGTGGACCGGGTCGGCGAGCAGAGCGCCGTCGTGTGCCACTGCGAGTACATCAGGCCCTGGTCCGCCAGCTTCTGCAGCGTCGGCATGTTGATCCGGCCGCCGAACGGCGACCAGGCGGCCAGCCCGGTGTCGTCGTACAGCACGAAGAGGATGTTCGGAGAATCCTTGGGCGCGGACGGCGGGGTGAACGGACCCCAATCGGGAACGGAATCACGGACGTCGAGCTTGATGACGCCCTTGAACGGCTGCTTGGCCATGGGATTGCCCCTCGTTCTACAGCGTGGAAGCGATGACCGATCCCCTGGTGCGGAGTTCCGGTCCGTGGAGTTGTGATCGAACGCTTGCTGGAAGAATATGGATGACGCTGCAACGACCGGCAACCCTCTCGAGCTGCCGGCCCTGGATTACGCTTACTGCATCCCCATGGCGACCTGCAGGCGCTGCTCCGGGGTGATGAGGTGGTCCAGATCCTCGGCGTCCTTGTCGATGTCGATCTCGACCCAGTTGACGTCCCCGCTGAACTTCTTCTCGGCCGGGTAGTCCGGCGTCACCGGCGATCCGTACTCGTTCCCGACATCGAGCGTCTCGTCGGCGGAGAAGACCATCGGCTCGGTCTGCTCCACGCGGCCCTCGCCGGCCATCTTGCCGTCGATGTACAGCGTCACCGTGCCGCCCTTTCCGATGCCGCCACCGTCGTACTTGAACTCCATGCGAACCTGATGCGTTCCAGCCGGGACCTTCGCCGTGCCCTCGATCGTGTAGCGGTTCAGGCCGTAGAAGTTGTAGCAGTACACCAGCATGCCGCTCTTCGTGTAGAGGCTCCAGCCGCCGATGCTGCCGCCCACCACGACGATCACTCCCTCGGCGCCGGATTCGGGGACGACCACCTCGGCGGTCACGGCGTGCGACTTGTTCTTGTAGTTGACGATCGAGTTCTCGGTCAGCCGTCCCATGCCGCCGAACAGCAACTGCCGATTGCCCTTGGTCAGTTGGGGGCGACCGGCGAGGTCTGGGTTGGCACGCTCGGTGAAGCGGTCGTCGAGCGGCAGCACGTTGTACTTGACCGCTTCAATCAACCACAGTCGCTGCAGCTCACGCAGCTTCTGCGGGTTCGCCTTCGCCAGGTCCTTCGCCTGGCTCCAGTCCGTCGTGGTGTCGTACAGCTCCCACACATCCTCGTCGAAGGGGATTTGCTTGGCGACGCCAGGGTCCCACGGGGTGCGATGCTTGGTCACCGCCGTCCAGCCCTTGTGGTAGATGCCGCGGTTGCCCGACATCTCGAAGTACTGGGTCTCGTGGCGCTCGCCCGCCTTGGCATCGTCGAACGAGTACGCCATGCTGACGCCCTCGATCGGCTTCTGCTGGATCCCATTGACGAACACGGGCTCGGGCAGGCCCGCAACCTCGAGGATCGTCGGCGCGACGTCGATCACGTGGTGAAACTGGTTACGGATCTCGCCCTTCGCCTTGATGCCCTTCGGCCAGTGGACGATCGTCCCGTTGCGCGTGCCCCCGAAGTGCGAAGCCACCTGCTTGGTCCACTGGTAGGGCGTGTTCAGGGCGTGCGCCCAGCCCACCGCATAGTGGTTGTAGGCTTCCACCCCGCCGAACTTGTCGAGATGGGCGTTGAGGAACTCCGGTGTCTCGAGGTGACCGTAGCCGGTGATGGTGACCATCTCGTTGTACGTGCCCTGGAGCGAGCCCTCGGCGGACGCGCCGTTGTCGCCGATGATCACGTAGACCAGCGTGTCGTCGAGGATCTTCAGGTCCGCCAGGGAGTCGATGAGCTTGCCGACGTAGTGGTCGGCGTAGCTCAGGTACCCCGCGTACACCTCCATCTGGCGGGCGAGGACCGCGCGCATCTCGGGTGCGGTCTCGTCCCATGCGGGGATGCCGGCGGAACGCGTCGTCAGGTTGCTGTCCGCAGCGATCACACCGAGCTTCTTCTGTCGAGCGAAAGTCTCCTCACGCAGCTTGTCCCAGCCCTGGTCGAACTTGCCCTTGTACTTGTCCGCCCACTCCTTTGGCACGTGATGCGGCGCATGCGTCGCTCCCGGCGCGAAGTAGGAGAAGAACGGCTTGTCGGGCATGAGCGACTTCTGCTGGCGGATCCACTTGATGGCCTTGTCGGTCATGTCGGCCATGAAGTGGTAGCCCTCCTCGGGCGTCTTCCCGGGCTCGATCGGCGTGGTGCCTTCGTAGATGGCCGGATACCACTGGTTCGTCTCGCCGCCGATGAATCCGTAGAAGTACTCGAACCCGCCGCCGCCGGTCGGCCAGGCGTCGAACGGTCCCATCGGGCTCGTTTGCCAGACCGGGATCTCGTGACACTTGCCGAACTGCGATGTCGAATAGCCGTTGAGCTTGAGCGTTCGCGCGATCGGCGAAATCGTGTTCGGCATGAACGAGCACGATCCGGGCGCCGACGTGGCGAACTCGGTGATCGAGCCCATGCCGGCTGAGTGATGATTGCGGCCGGTGAGCAGCGCCTGTCGGGTGGGCGAGCACAGCGCCGTCGTGTGGAAGCGGGTGTACTTGAGCCCATTCGTCGCGAGCTTGTCGAAGTTTGGTGTGGCGCACGGACCGCCAAAGGCGCTGGTGGCGCCGTAACCGACGTCGTCAATCAGGATGACGAGGACATTGGGGGCGCCTGCGGGCGGCCGCAATTCGCGGATCGGCGGGTAGCTGGTGTCCGGATCCTTGGCGTCGTAGGTCGTCAGGCCCACGTGCGGCTGATCCGGAATCGGAAGGACCGTGCGTTGCACCTTGTCATGCGAACTCATGGGTGGTTGTCCTCGGTTTGGGTGATGAATCCATCGCCGGACCTGATGCACGCGGCGCGCCAAGACCAGCGGCAGGCGAGGTGCGCAAGGAGTCCTCCGGGCCGGGAAGCGACGTCAGGCGCCGGCGACGGGCGCGCGTACGATGCAGCGAAAACTCACGTGCGCCGCTGACGTGTCGACGGGCTCCGGGAAGCGGGCCGCCGGGCGATAGCGCCGACAATAGTTGGGAGCGCACAGGTGTGAGCCGCCCTTGAGCACCTTGCGCGGGATCGGAATCTCCGGCTGCCGCGGATCGATGCTGTCCTCGGCCTTCGGCCCGCGCGGATTGCTCGGAATGCAGCAGGCCTTGGGTTCCTCGGCGGGATGCCCGGGGACATACCAGTCGGTCGACCACTCCCAGACGTTGCCGATGATGTCGTGCAGCCCGTAGCCGTTCGCCGGGAACGCGCCGACCGGCGACGTGCCCTCGAAGCCGTCCTCGAGCTGGTTGTCCCAGGGGAACTCGCCCTGCCACGTGTTCGCCATGTGCTTGCCGTCGAGCAGGAGGTCGTCGCCCCACGCGTAGGCCGCGCCGTCGAGCCCGCCGCGCGCGGCGAACTCCCACTCGGCCTCGGTCGGCAGCTCCTTGCCCTCCCACTTCGCGAACGCCTCGGCGTCGGCGAACGTGATGTGAACGACCGGATGCTGCGCGCGCCCCTCGAGCGAACTCCCCACACCCTGCGGATGCCGCCAGTCGGCGCCCCTCACGTACTGCCACCAGTTGCCGATATTGCGCCGATCGACGGGGCCTGACGGCTTCACGAACACGAGCGAGCCGGCGTAGAGCATCTCGGGCAGCGCGCCGGGGTAGTCCTCGGCCTTCGGCGGGATCTCGGCGAACGTGACGTGCCCGGTCGCCTCGACGAACTTCGCGAAGCGCTCGTTGGTGACCGGGTAGCGGTCCATCCAGAACGCGTCGACCGTGACGCGGTGCACGGGGCGTTCCTCGGCGTAGTGCTCGTCGGATCCCATGCGAAAGGTCCCGCCGGGGATCCACAGCAGGTTTGGCGTCGGTGCATCGCCGGGGACGGGGCGCGGGCCGACCACTCCCCCGTCCGGATCCGCCACCGTGAGCGAGATCCCCGGTTTCTTCGCGTCCGCCATGACCGCCTCCGTCATTGATTCGATGGGTCGAGAAACGCCTCCGCTCCACTCTAAATGCCTTCGCTTGATTCGGCAACGCCCCGGACCTCAAAGGCGTGTTCGACGGCGAACAAGGCGGCCCTGCGACGCATCAGCCCTCCGACGGGGCATCTGGCTTCGTCTCTGGCGGCGCAACCTCTCTCCTCGGGATCGCCTGATCCGATGCCTTGCCATTGGCTGCTGAATGTTGCCGAACCAGCCGAAGGCATCCCGGTGCCGCCACGCGCGACCGAACAGCCCAATTGACTCGCACTGCTGTGAGTCAATTGGGCTGTTCGGCAGTTCTCGACCGGCGTTTCCGCCGGCCGCAGGAGTTCCGTCTCCGAATCACGCGAACTCATTTAGCGCAGAATGGAGCGGAGATCGAAGCCCGCACGATCCGCGAAATCGTGCGCTCGGAAGCTCAATTCAGCGTGTTCTTGACCACCTCGCCGGCCCGCACGATCACGGCCAGCCTCCGTCCGTCGGCCGCCAGGAGCCCGATGTCTGCCAGCGGGTCGCCGTCAACGACCAACAGGTCCGCGTGCGCCCCGGGCGCGACGCAGCCGATCTGCCCCGTCATCTGCATCATCTCGGCATTGGTCGAGGTGCACTGGCGCAGGATCTCGACCGCCGAGAACACCTCGCTGCGCAGCGTGAACTCGGTGCACTCGCGCACGTACGTGACGCCCAGCAGGTCCGTGCCGAAGCCGACCTTCACGCCGGCCTGCCGCATGCGGTCCATCCCGGACAGCGCGCCCTCGTGGGCGACCTTCATCTTCTCCTGGCTCTCGGCCGGGAAGCCGAGCGACTTCCCCAGTTCGATGAGCGCGAAGATCGTCGCCATGGTCGGCACGATGAACGCGCCCTTCGCGGCGACGAACCGCGCGGTCTCGTCGTCGATCAGCGTGCCGTGCTCGATCGAGCGCACGCCGAACTCGACGCAGCGGCGCACCGCGCTCGCGGGGTGACAGTGCGCGGTCACGTAGCTCCGGCGCTCGACCGTCTCCTGCACGATGGCGCGAATCTCGTCCTCGCGATACTGGTTCATCCAGATCGGATCGGTCGGCGAGGCGACCCCACCCGAGCCCATGATCTTGATGCAGTGCGCGCCCTGGCGCAGCTCCTCGCGCGCGCCGCGGATGCACGCGTCGACGCCGTCGGCCATGCGGGCGAACGAGTTCACCTCGCCGCAGGCGCAGCCGCCGTCGTCGTGCGGCCGCTGCTCGGTCAGGCGCATGTCGCCGTGGCCGCCGGTCATCGAAAGGATCTTGCCCGAATAGAAGTAGCGCGGCGCGCGCACCAGCCCGTCGGCGATCGCGCGCGACAGCGAATGGTCGCCGCCGCCGACGTCGCGCACCGTGGTGAAGCCGCAATCCAGCGCGTGGCCGAGCATGCGCACGCCGTGCGCGGCGCGGTACGAGGCGCCGTGCCCTTCGATGCGTTGCACCGACACGTCGCTGGCGTAGGCGTGCACGTGCGCGTCGATCATGCCGGGCATGAGCGTGCGGCCGGCGACGTCGATCGTGCGGGCGCCGGCGGCGGCGATGGGCGTGGTCGAGACCTCGGCGATCCTGCCCTCGACGACGAGCACGGACATGCCGGTGGGGCACTCGGCACTCACGCCGTCGAAGACGCGGGCGTTGATGAAGAGCAGACGGTTCAAGGGACGACCTCCCGGGGATGGACTGTCCCGGGCAGGATACCAAAACGCCCCGGCAGGATGCGCCCGCCGGGGCGTCGGTCCGAATCTCGACCGCATGGTCGCTACTTCGTCGCGGGCGCGGGATCCGCGGCGGGAGCCTTCGGAACCTCGACCTTCACTTCGACCTTCTTCAGGTCGACGTTCTGCGAGGAACCGGGCTGGCTGCTGTAGAACCAGTAGCCTGCACCGACGAGGACGACGACGATCGCGACGATTGCCAGGGCGTTGACGCCCGATCCACCCGAATCACTCATGGCCCATCCTCCTGAAGGAGACCGCCTCGACCGGCGGCGATTCCGCGCACCGGCCATTCGACGGAGAGGTAGAGGGCAAGTTCGGGACCAGTCCCGGCGCGCTGGCCGGGCGGAGTCGCAGGTCGTTGCAGCGTCACACGATCGGCGAGGGGACCTCGCGTAACGAGTGCCCCTTCTGCGCCTCCCGGGGGAGCGTCGGCGGAGCGCGATTCTGGAATTCTCCGCCGGGGACTCCCCGAACGACCATGGCCCGCCCCGGCGGGGCAAGGCGAGGTCACGGCAGGATCACGACCCGCGTCGAGGTGCGTACGCCATCCAGCGTCACTCGCAGGTAGTACACACCCGCCGCGATCGGCCGGCCGGCCTCGCCACGTGCCGCCCACGTGGCCGCGTGCACACCGGCGTCGGCGAAGCCGTGCGCCAGCGTCGCCATCCGCCGCCCCACGACCGAGTACAGCGCGGCCTCGAACGCAGCGCCACCCGCGGGGATCTCGTAGGCGTACTCCATCGTGCCGCCGCGCGGCAGCGGGTTCGGCGTGATCGCCGCGGCCACTGCGAGAACCACGGCTCCCGGAACGCGCGCGCCACCGTCCGCGAGGACGACGCAATCGCTCACCTCGATCATGCGACCGCCACGCAGTCGCGCCTCGAAGGTGACGACGCGTGTCGCGCCACCGGGGGCAGACGCCAGGCTCGCCGCGATCGCCTGCGCGTCGAACTCGAACACCGCATCGGCGACGCCGTCCGGAGTGCGGCCGTCACACGGACAGCCGGTGCCGCAGGCGTCGACCGGCCCGCTCTCGTCGGCCAGCGTGAGCGCGGCGTGCACCGCGCGCACGCCCGCGAGTCGCACCGAGGAGAGGATCAGGTCGGCGAAGTCGAACGCGCCCGCGCTCACCAGCGCCACGCGCACCGTTCCCTTCGCCGCGGCAGCGAGGACGTTCGGACAGGCGCCGGGCATCACGTCCAGCGTCACGCCGGGTGCGGCCGGCGTCGAATCCCCCGTGCGGTTGCGCAGCACGCCGATGCGATCGGCGGCGAGACCCGCGCTCAGGAGATCGATGCGACCGTCGCCGTCGAAATCCCCGGCGACGACCACGTCGGCGGCGGCCGTCGTGCCGAAGGTCAGCGGTGCGCCGAACGACAGCGTCCCCGCGGCACCGCCCGGCAGGATTGTGAGCGTGGACGCACCCGCGTTCGCCACCGCGAGATCGAGCCCGCCGACGCCATCGAGGTTCGCGACGGCGAGGCCACGCGGGTCGGCCCCCACGCGCGCAGTCGCTGCCGCGTCGAAGCCGCCGAAGCCGCCGTTGCCATCACCCGGGTAGACGACGACGAGACCGCCGGCCGGATACGCCGCGCCCTGCCCCGACACGACATCGAGATCACCGTCCCCGTCGAGGTCGGCGAGCGCGAGCGCGAGCGGGCGCAAACCGGTGCGCCACTCCTGCCCGCGCGTGAAATCCCCACCGCCCGATCCCTTCCACACGCTGATCGAATGTGCGCCCTCGGCGGCGACCACGAGATCGGTGCGGGTATCGCCGTCGACGTCGCCCAGCGCGAGCGCGGCGAGTCCGCCCGCAGCGGTCTCAAGCGTGGCGTGCAGGTGCAGCTTCCCGGTGCCGTCGGCGAGGAACACCGCGACGGTGTTCGTGCCCGCGATCGCCACGATCACGTCCTCGCCGCCCCCCGCGTCGACCTGCCCGACCACGAGCGCAACCGGGCGACCGCCGACCTCGACCGTGTCGTCGGGCGCGAACGTAAACGCGCCTTCGCCCCCGGGATTGCGGGCGACCGAGAGGAATCCTCTGGAGGTCGCGTGCGCCACGACGAGGTCGAACGCGCCCCCTGCCAGGAGCCGAGCGCCGCGCACGCGCGTCGGCGCGAAGCCCACGGGATACGTCACGCGGCCCGACTCGGCAAACCCACCGGCGCCGTCGCCGCGCAGGACGGTGAGCCCATCGGCGAAGAGGTCCGGCGCCGCGAGATCGAGCGTGCCGTCGCCGTCGAGGTCGCCGAGCCACAGGTCGGCCGGCCCGAAGTCGAGCCTGAGCGCGGTCGCATCGCCGAAGCTGCCGTCACCGCGACCCGCGAGCAACACCGCGCCGCGCCCGCCGGGTTCGAGTCCGACGAGATCGGGGCGCCCGTCGCAGTTCCAGTCGTCGACGGCGAACCGACCCGCGCCCAGACGCGCCGCGTGGTGCGGTGCACCGACCAGTCGCCCCGAGCGATCGTTGCGGAACACGCCGATCCCACCGCCGCGACGATCGACGGACAAGAGGTCTGGCCAGCCGTCGAGGTCGACGTCCCCCACCGCGAGCGCGGCGGGCACGAAGTCGGCGTCGAACGCGAGCGCGGGCTCGAACTTTCCGCTCGCCGTGCCGCGCAGGATGCGCACGCCGCCGTGCTCCTCCGCCTCGACCACGCTGCCTGCGCCGACCGAGACCACGAGGTCGACGTGGCCGTCGCGATCGACGTCGGCCGCGGCCAGCCCGGCCGGAACCGCCCCGATCGAGACTTCGTCGACCCGGTGGAAGTGTCCGCTCTGCGTCACCGCGAGGACTTCGATCCTGCCGTCGGCGTCGGCCACCGCCAGCCCTTCGTGACGCACCCCGGGCAGGCGCACGACGACCAGTTGCAATGGGCCCGCGCCCGCGCGGATCGTCGTCGGCGCGTCGTACGCGAAGTCGCCGCGCCCGCGCAGGAACAGCGCCGTGTTGCGCCCGGCGCCGACGATCAACACCAGGTCGAGGATGCCGTCGCCGTCGAGGTCGCCCGCGAGCGCGCCCGCCGGATCCTCGCCGACACCGAACGCGCGCGGCGAAGCGAACGTCCCGTCGCCCGCGCCACGCAGGATCGAGACGGTTCCCGCCCTGCGATTGACGACCACGAGGTCGCTGCGTCCGTCGCCGTCGGCGTCGAGTGCGACGAGGTCGCGCGGGTCCGGCCCCGCCGCGAATCCGATGCGCGAGCGGAATCCACCGCCCGGTGCGCCGAGCAGGATCGAGATGCCGTCGTCGTCGGGATGCGAGAGCGCGAGATCGCCGAGTCCGTCGCCGTTGAAGTCCGCGTTGACGAGATCATAAGCAAGACGTCCGCTGTCGAACCAGCGGTAGCCGCCGGTGAAGCGCAGCGCCGATGCCGGCTGCGCGGCCGCAGAGCGCGCTCCGATCGCGAGCAGGAGGCCTGCAAGCGCGAAAATGAACACGAGTCGGCCGGGGGCCGGGCGATGGAGTTGGATCGAGGGCTCGAAGTGCATACAGGTCTCGTGCGAAGCGTTATGCGGATACGAGGATCCGGGACCTTGCGGGGGGCCGTCAAGATGATGCGCCAAGACGTGGTGACGGTGGGCGAATTCCTTCTGCGCCCACGATCGTGCGCGGGCCAGGGGGGGGAATCCGGCCGGCGGGATCATCCGTAACGCATTGGGCCACAATCAGGTGTGTCGCCGGAGAGATGGCCCACACGGGCGAGTGGGCATCACTCCAGTGCGACGGCCCGGACCTAGCCTCCGGCCGCCTGCCGCTTGGCCGCCTCACGCGCGGCTTCGCTGGCGTAGATGGCGACCTCGACGCGACGGTTGAGATGACGACCGGCTTCGGTCTCGTTGGTCGCGATCGGCTCGGTTTCGCCGCGGCCCTTGGTCTCGACGCGTTCGACTTCCCGGCTTCGCAGGTAGCTGGCCGCCGAGGCGGCTCGGCGTTCGGAGAGTCCCTGGTTGTACGACGCGGTACCGACGCCGTCGGTGTGGCCAACGACGAGCAGGTTCGAGTTGTCGTACTTGTCGACGCTGCTCGCGAGCGCATCGAGGTTCGAGCGCGCCTCGCCGCGGACGACATCGGAATCGAAGTCGAACATCAGGCCGGAGTCGAAGACGACCGCGATCCCCTCGCCCACACGCGACACCGTGGCGCCGGGAATGTTCTGCTGCAGCTCCTTGGCCTGCTGGTCCATCTGGTGGCCGATGATCGCGCCTGCGGCGCCGCCGACGACCGCGCCGATGATCGCGCCGCGCGCCGTCGAACCCGTCTGGTTGCCGATCACCGCACCGGCCGCGGCGCCGGTGGCACCACCGATGATGGCGCCCTTTTCCTTGTTGTTCATGCTGGCGCAACCGACCGCAGTGAGAAGCAACAGCACTGCGAGCGGGGCCTGAACCTGTCTGGATCGTAGCTGGATGGACATCGCGGACTCCTTCGAGCGAGCGAGCGTCCGGGCCCGTGGGGTCCTCGCAGACGATGGATGCCGCGAGCCGACTTCCGGGTGCACGGACGTCACTCCCTTCAACCATAGGGCAGCAATCACACTCCCGAGCACGATCATTGCGCGCGCGCGTCGGAGTCGGCGATGGCCGGACCCGCGCGTCGGGAGAAATCGAGCTGTTTGCCGCGGTTATCGCGCCTGGGCTGTCCGATCCGGGCCCGCGGACGTCTTGCGCAGGATCAGGATGTTCCCGAAGGCCGGTCCGGGGGCGCGCGGGTGGCGGAACCAGAAACGGTTCCAGCCGTGGATCGCCGCCGGCGCAGCTCCCAAGTTCGTGCGGCTGTAGAGCTCGGTGAATTGGCCGGCGAAGCGGCAGACCAGGGAGAATCCGAGCCCCCGGAAGCGCGACACGAGCCAGTCGACGTTCGCGTGGCGAATGAGGAGGACACCGTCGGGAGTCATCAGCTCGTACTCGGCGTTGGCCGGCGCGAGCCGTGGTCGCCGGCCGCGCAATCGGTTCAATAGGCGGATCAGCCGCCCGTGCGCCGACTTCGCATTGCCCTCGCTCACGACGAGCATGCCGCCGGGTCGCACGATGCGGGCCAGCTCGGCGATCGCGCGCTCGACCTCGGGCATATGCATGAGCACGCCCCAGCACAGAGCCGCGTCGAACGAGGCGTCGGCGAACGACAGGTGGAGGAGATCCTCACGCTCCAGCGTGACACGGTCGGACAGGCCCGCCGCGCGGACGTTTGCCGCAGCCGACTCGAGGACGCTGCTCGAGAAGTCGACCGAGCGCACGTGGAATCCCCGGCGCGCCAGGCGAATCGTATGCGCCCCGACGCCGCAACCGGCATCGAGGATCGTCGCCCCGGCGGGCAGGCCGAGTTCGCGCACGACGACGTCGAATGCCTCTTTAAAGAAGCGCTCGTTGGCGCCGCTGCGGAACACCGACTCCCAGCCCTGGTGCACGCCAGGGCGGTCGAGTGTCGCGGCCAGGTCGTCGGATCCGGGTGCGGTCATCGCGGGGTGCGCCTCCTCGGCCCGCCGATCAGGGCGAGCCGAGGCAGGCTAGCACAGGTGCGACGGGGTTCCGCCGACGTGCGGGTTACACCGTCGGCGGCAGAGGCGGCGGCGTGTGCCCGAACAGCGACGCGACATCCGCGACCGACGAGGCGGCCGTCCATGCGGTCATCCCCGGCATCCACACCAGCGTCGCCGGTGTGACCCTCCCCGACGCCGCTTCCTCGGCCAACTGCAGCAGGGAGTACGGACCGGCCGCGCGTCCACCGGCGGCGATGTGCCACAGGGCCGGAATCGGCGGCGGCTCAGTCGTCGCGGCGGGGGCCGCACCCACCTGCTGCGCGTACGCGAGCCCCATGCCCAGGCCCACGCCGGCGCCGGCTAAGCCGCCGGCCGGGTTCGCGGCGGCGATCGGCGTCGAGCGTCCGACCTGGTACGCCTGGTACGACGCGAGGTCGGCGACGACGCTGATCGACGCGCGCGCATCGAGCGCCTTCTCCACTTCCTCGGGCACCGAGATGTTCACGATGTAGAGCTGCGGGATGTCGAGCCCGTACTCGTCGTCGACGCGCGCCAGCACCGCGGCCCGCAGCTGCTCCGACAGCGCCCCCGAGTTTGCGGCGAGGTCGCCGAGCCGGATCCCGGCGCGCGCGATCAGGGCGCCGAACTCGTGGCTCACGATCGAGCGCAGGAGCTCGGTGATCTCCTCGGCCTGGTACGACGCGCCGGTGCCGACGAGCTCGGCGAGGATGCGATTCGGGTCGCGCGCCTTGAGCGTGTACGAGCCGAAGGCGCGCACGCGCAGCGTCCCCAGGTCGGGATCGTCGACGATCACCGGATTCGGCGTGCCCCACTTGAGGTCAGTCACCTGGCGCGTGGCGAAGAAATACACCTCGGCCTTGAACGGGCTGTCGAAGCCGTGCTTCCAGCTCTGCAGCGTCGACAGGAGCGGCAGGTTCGAGGTCTCGAGCGTGTACGTGCCCGGGCCGAACGTGTCGGCGATCTTCCCTTCGTGCACGAACAGCGCGAGCTGGCCCGGGCGCACGATGAGCTGCGCGCCGTTCTTGACCTGGTTGTGATAGCGCGGAAAGCGCCACACCAGCGTCTGCGGATCGTCCTCGAGCCACTCGACGATGTCGATCAGCTCGCCACGCATCTTGTCGATCCAGCTCATGACCGCCCTCCATTCCGTCGGAACCCCGATACGTTCATCACCTCAGCATCTCGCGCAGGAACGCGCCGATCAGCGCGCCTGCCCCCCTCGTTCCCGTGTCGCGCTGCGCTCGCGTCGACGAGCCGCCGACCAGCGCCGTCTGCGCCAGGATCCACGCTTGGCGTTCATCCGGCTGTGTCGCGCGCGTCGCCAGCGCAGCGGCCTCGGCGGCCGCCGTCTCGGCATGCGTCCGCTCCGCCTGCTCGAGCGCACCGGACATCACGAACCCGGCCACTCGCTCCAGCTCCTGGGCGTCGAGCCACGTGCCGTGCTCGCGACACCAGTCGACAATGATTCGTGAGCGGCGGCCGAAGTTCTTGCGATGCATCGGCTGCGCGCACACGGGGCAGTCGCGGTAGTGCACCGCCCCGTCGGTCGCGGCCTCGCTGGAACGGGCGACGGCGGTGATGCCGCGGGTCGGAGTCGCGCGCGCCGCCTCCATCGCCTTCTTCACCAGCGCGTCGAAATGCTCACCCGGCACCCACAGCCCGGCGCAGCGCGCACACTCGCGCACCGGCACGCCACCGATCCCCTGCAGCGCCAGCGGCTCGGCACACACGGGACAGGCCAGCGCGGCCGCGTCGGTCGGCACCGGCTGCGGGCGGAACTCGACGCCGCAGGTCCTGCAGTAGCGGTTGGCCTCGTCGTTGCGGGTGAAACACTCGGGACAGATGAGCCGCAGGCGCGTCGCGTCGGCGACCAGTCCCGCGCGACAGTATGGACACGTCCGGGCCGCGCCCTCGACCGACGCGCCGCACGCGCCGCAGCGACGCGCCTCGACGTCCCGCCCGGCGGCGACCGCGTTGTCGACGGTCGTCCCGCACGAGCACGCGAAGCGCGCGCCCTCGTGGGCCGTGACGTCGTACTGGATGTGGCAGCGTGGACAGGCGACGAGCCGCAGAGTGCACCCCCCGGGCCCGTGGCCGTGCGCGGGACCCCCCGGGAGTGATCGGCGGGTTGGGGGATCGGCTGAAGCACGCCGAACGGCGTCGCAAGCCCTTGGGGTTAAATCAGTTGGGACAACGCTTCCGGGCGTCGCGGGGGCAACCGCGTCCGCTCTTCAGCCGAGGCTAGCAACTGTAGTACACGTGCTCGCGATTTCCCGTGTCGATGCCGAGCTCGAGTCGACGGATCCGCCGCCTGAGATCTCGCGTGCGGGACGCCGCGTCCAGCGTGAATCCGAAGCTCGAGCGCGCGGACTCCGTTCCGACTTCCGGCAGGGGCTCCAACACGAGCAACCGGTAAAGCGCGAGGGCTCGCTGCCGGTGCTGGTCCGCAGCGACACTACGGCGTGCGGCAGCGGACTCCGCCGCACCAAGACCTGCGCAGTCGAGCGACCAGGCGGTTTCGTGCGATTGGGCGACGAGCAGCGCGACCTCGCGCCACGCCGCTGATTTGGGGAAGCGGCGCAGGAAGGTCTCCCCGCGCGCAATGATAGAGCGGTAGGCATCCCACTCGAACTCACCCGTCCCGCTCGAATCCCAGCCCGACTCCAGGCGATCCGCGAAGGCATGATCCGCTAAGGGGCTCCGGCCTGTGCGCTCCAGCAACGGAACGAGCAATGAGCCCTCGTAGGTTCGGTACTCGCCATCCATCCCCTCGTGCAGCGACACGCCGAGCGGCGACAGCGCAGGCTCGATCATCTCCACGGCCACCGTGTCAGGCAGCGCTCCGAGGGACACGATCCACAGGTGAGCGGACCAGAGGAGAAGATCGCGGCGCGTCCCGGCGCGCAGCGTGTCCGCTTCGGCGAGGGCACCGCGCACGACGCTGAGTCCGGCGATCCCGGGCGGATTCGCGGTCAGTGCCGCGTGCAGCCGGGCGTCACGCGGACCGAGCGCCGCGGCGGCTTCCGCCCTTCGCTCCCGGGTTCGCAGCGCATCGGGATCCTGGTCGCCGTCGGGACCCGCATCCCCGGACCAATCCCTGCGCTCCTCGATGAGCAGCTGCGGGGACCAGCGGGCGACAAGCAAAGAATCGCCAAACCGTCCGTCCTCGGCGTGGTAGACGCGCACCACTCCCGTCGGGGTGACGAACTCCCGCACGACGCCCTCCCACGCCAGGTGGAGCCCGTCGAGGCCGGCGCGCGGTTCGAGTGCGCGACCGTCACCGAGGCGTCTGGTGAGTTGGTGGACGAGCGCAGACTCGACTTCAGCGAGGCTTGCCGCGTGTGGGGGCAGGAACGACAAGGCGCCGATCGCCCAGAAGGCCAGTCCCCATCGCGGCTCCGGATCATCACCGAGGGGGTAGACCCTCCGCTCGAACGTCCCGCCCGCGAGCGAGGTCGAGCATCGGTGAACCCAGTTCTCGACCGGCCGGGTGAGATACGGGAGGTCGGCAACGGAACGGAAGTCCCGACACTCACCTGCCGTTGAGGACGCGACTGTACCTTGCGGTCGCGCCTCCCCAGGCTCGGGCCAGATTCGGCCGAGCGGCGTCGCGAGGATCGAGTCGCAGACGGTGGTGATGAGAGTGGTCGAGGAATCGGTCGACGCGGTGGATGCATCGGCTGCGAGGAGGAGCGCCGGCGCAAGCGCCGTTGCGATCAGCAGGGCACGAAACATGATCGATGAACCTCCCGCACCGGGCGCCCGGCCGGGCTCCCTGACGTGCGACCCGCGGACACGCCACGGGAGTATCGCAGATCCCAGCTACACCAGGTTGTGGAACACCTTCTGCACGTCCTCGTCCTGCTCGAGCTTGTCGACCATCTTGAGGACGACCTCGGCCTGGTCCTCGGGCAGCGTCGAGTGCGTCGTCGGGATGTACTCCGAGTCGGCCGACACGGGCGTGATGCCGCGGTCCTCCAGGGCCTTCTGCAGCTTGCCGAAATCGTTGAACGCGCAGCGGATGACGACCTGGTCCTCGCCCTTCTCGCCGCTGCCTTCGCCCATCTCCTCGAGCCCGTGGTCGATCAGGTCGAGTTCGAGCGATTCCGTGTCGAGGCCCTCGGGCTTGAGGCGAAACACGCCCATCTTCTTGAACATGAAGCCGACGCTGCCCGCGGCCCCCATGTTCCCGCCGCCCTTCAAGAACGCGTTGCGCACGTTCGCCACGGTGCGCGTGGGGTTGTCGGTCGCCGCCTCGACGAGCACGGCGACCCCATGCGGCCCGTAGCCCTCGTAGATGATTTCGGCGTAATCGGCGGAGGTGTGGTCCATGGCCCGCTTGATCGCGGTCTCGACCTTCTCCTTGGGCATGTTGACCGCTCGTGCGTTCTGGAACGCGCGGCGCAGCGCGACGTTGGTCTCGGGGAGCGGACCGGCGGCCTTGACCGCGATCGTGACCTGCTTGCCGATGCGCGCGAACGCCTTCGACATCTTGTCCCAGCGCGCGAACATCGTCGCCTTGCGAGTTTCGAAGATGCGACCCATCGTGGCTTCGCTCCTGGGTGCGGGAAGGGCGCCGGCGGCGGGCCGGGAAGGCGCGAGGCCGCATGGATCGCGGCCGACGCGCCATGATGCCACGCAGCGGCGCGCGCGTCCACCCCACGGCCGCCACCAACCCCGTGGCTACCACGCAGCCGCGGCCGCCCCCGAAACAAGCGGGCGGCCGCGCAGGGCGTGGACAGGCGCGTTTCAACGATTATCGATAGTGCGCCTTCACACCGCCCCAGCTCTTCGGCAGTGCGGCCACGACGCCCGTCTTGAACGACGGCACGCACAGCCACTTGTCCTCGACCAGCTGGATGGACCAGAACCCGAACTGGTCCTGGGTGACGACCTGCCGGGGCTGCGACGGCGGCGTCTTCGTGATGTCGTAGCAGACCAGGTGCGCCTCGGGATCCTCGATGGGGTACTGCCCGGTCGGGTCCTGCTTCTCGACGGGATTGCAGAACCAGCGGGCCGAGTCGACGAACGCCTGGTTGAACCCGAACTGGTCCTCGAGCGTGACGATGCGCCCCGGCCCCGGCGCGATCGCCTCGTAGCACTTGTAGTGATTGCGATGCGGGATCACCTGCCCGGGCACGGGGAACTTGAGGCTCGGCGCGAGCAGGAAGCGCCCAGGGCCCACCCGCAGCTGCTGCTCGGGACCGAACTGGTTGGTGGCGAAGACCAGGGCCGCGTGCGGCTGGGGATCGATCCGCCACCAGTCGTAGTGCAGGACCGGGTCGAACATCGCGACGCCGTCCTTCGACACGGGTGTGGCGAAGTACGGGAACTCGCGCACCAGGTGCGTGGCGATCCCGAACTGGTCGCGCAACACCACGGGCACCTGGTGAAGCGGCGGCGGCAGCACGGCGTAGACCTTGTAGTGGTCGATACCCGGGGGGCCGCCCGTGCCCTGGGCGTGGGCCGGGGCGGCGGCGGCGAGGAAGCACAGCGCGGCAAGCAACGCGATGCGCGCGCCGCGGGAGAATTGTTCGCGAGATGGCATGACGGAACTCCGGAGTGGAGGTCGGTCCGTGCCGCGTCCGATGGTTTCCGGCGACGTGGAGAGGCGACCCCGCGCGCGGCGGGGAATCGGGACGTCTCTGGGACGGGATGCGGATGGAGGGTTGCGGGTCCCGGGAACCGCCGAGAACAATGCGCCGATTCTCCGCGCCGTCCAACTCTTTTTCGGCCCGTCGGCAAGACCTTGCAGTGCAGCAGCTTCAAGCCACGGGCACGCCCCCCGTCAGCCACGCGAGGACGTCGAGCGTCGAGTAGTGGTCGCGCCCGGCCAGGAACCCGCCGAGGATCTTGAGGTCGTCTCCGCTGGTCACCAGCGGTGGCTCGACCGCCCCGTCAGCTCGCACCTGCGGGTGCCCCACGGTGGCGACCAGCGTGTTGCACAGGCAGCGCCGGCCCGCGGTCTCCTCGGCCGCGCCGCCCTTCCACACGAACAGGTCCTCCGGTTCGCTGGCGCAGCGGAAGCCGACGCGTCCCTCGGGCGTCACGTAGGCCACGCGCAGGTAGCCGAGGTCGCACACGCGCTCGCGCTCGACGCCCTGCGCCGGATCCGCAGGCCACTTGACGATCTTGAACGGGTAGCCGGTCGGCGACGCCTCGGCATCGGTGAAGACGTCGACCTCGTCGCGCGCAACGGCGGCGAGCACGGAGCGCTTGATCGCGGGCGCCATGCCCGACTCGTCGCTGAACGCGAACAGCGTTCCCACCTGGATCCCGGCCGCGCCGTGGGCGAGCGCCTCGCGCAGGCGATCGGGGTGGCCCGCGCCGCCCGCGAGCCAGAACGGCAGGCCGAGTTCGCGCATCTTCGCCAGGTCGACCTCGTCGCGCGGGCCGTAGACCGGCTCGCCGCGGTCGTTGCGCGGCACCTCGGTCCGCGGCGGCGCATTGTGGCCGCCCGCGGTCGGACCCTCGATGACGAACCCGTCGACTTGCCCGGTCGCCTTCTTCGCCAGCACGGTGGCGAGCGAGTGGCTGGCGACGATCGGCAGGAAGCGTGGCCGCGTCAGCGATTCCGGCGCAGCGCCCAGATGATCGGCGGGATCGAAGCGCAGGAGTTCGAGGCCGGCGGGCGCTTCCCCTTCGATCTCGAGCTTGAGCGTCGCGGGCCGGTGCGCGGCGAGAGCATCGAGCACGCCCGGGATCTCGCGCGGGATGCCCGCACCCATGAGGATGAAGTCGACGCCCGCGAGCATGGCCCCGTAGAGCAGCGGCAGGTTCGCCAGTTGCACCTTGGTCAGCAGGTTCATGCCGACAACGCCGTCGTGGCCTTCCTTCGCCAGCCACACCTCGACGAACGCGGCAAGCATCGACATCCGCTGGCGGGCGAGATCGAGCGGCAGGCGCAGGAGCGGCAGCAGTCGATACGGCGTGCCCGCCAGCAGGCCGCCCTCGACGAAGAACTTCGCGAGCACCTCGCTGGCCACGCCCGGCACGGGGAAGTGCGTCATGGCGCGACGGAGGTGTCCGCCCTCGTCACCGTCCTGCAGACGCCGTACGACGATGGTCTCGAGACCGGTCCCCGAGACGACGCCGAGCTGCCCGGCGCGGGAGACGGTCCGGGCGAGGCGCCAGCCGGAGACACCGATCCCCATGCCTCCCTGGATGATGCGAGGAAGCGAACGAGTGGCGTGGTCGGCACGGGAATCTGGGTTGGGGAATTCAGGCGGCATGGCAGAGCTCTCCCGTTTCGACGGGGTCTGGATCCGCGTGCCGCGTTCGGGGGAACGACCTGAAGCTATCCGACTTCCCGGGGTCCGGGCAAGCCCGGCGTCGGCGAGTCCGCGCCGGCCGCCTGCGGGTACGTCCCGAGCACGCGCAGGTCCCGCACGCGCGGCCCGAGGTCGGCCAGCGCCGCTGCCACCGCCGCCGAGGCGGCATGCCCCTCGAGATCGAGGTGAAAGCGATAGCGGAACGGCTCGCCGGGCACGGGCCGCGACTCGAGCTTCGTCAGGTTCACGCCGTGCGCGGCCAGGGTGGTCAGCGCCTCGCCGAGCGCGCCGGGCCGGTGGTCGAGCGTCACCAGCAGCGAGGTCTTGCACAGCGCGTCCGCGGCGCACGCCACCGGATCGCGGGCGAGCTCGAGGAAGCGCGTGAAGTTCCCCTCCTGCGACTGGATGCCGCGGGCGAGCACGTCGAGTCCCCAGGTGCGCGCCGCCGCCTCCGAGGCGATCGCGCCGACCGTGCGGTCGCCGCCCTCCTTCACTTTGCGCGCCGCGCCGGCGGTGTCGAAGTCGGCCTCGGCGCGCACGCCGGGCAGGCCGCGCAGGAACGGCGCGCACTGCGCCAGGGCCTGCGGATGCGAACGCACGACGCGCAGTTCGTCGAGACGCACGCCCGGCAACGCCAGCAGGCAATGCGCGACGTGGCTCACAACTTCGGCGGTGATCACGAGGCCGCCGTCGGCGAGCAGGTCGTAGACCTCGTGCACGCTGCCAGCGGTCGTGTTCTCGATCGGCAGGAGCGCACGATCCGCCGCGCCCGAGACGACGGCGTGCGCGGCGGCGGCGAACGACTCGTGCCCCGCGAGCAGGGCCCCGCCCTCGCGTCCACCGTAACGGGCCTGCGCCGCCAGGTGGCTGTACGAGCCCTCGACTCCCTGGTAGGCGACCCGCAATGGTGCCCTCGCGTGCGCGGCGACCCACGCCTGCTGGTGTGCGATCGACATGGCCATGATGCGGCGGTACAGGTCCTCGACGGCGTGGGCGTCGATCCCCTGCTCGCTCGCGAGCGCACGCACGCGGCGGATGACCTGTTCCTCGCGGACGGGATCGCGGAACGGCGCGGCGGCGTCGAGCTTCCACTGCGACACGCGTTCGACCAGGTCCATGCGCTCGCCCAGCAGGGCGATCAACCGCCCGTCGAGCCCCTCGATCGCCTCGCGAATCGCCTGGATGTCGTCGGGACCGCTCACCGCCGCCCGCGCATCAGCGCCAGGTAGACAGCACCGGCGAGCCCAAAGCCGAGGAACCACGCGTAGGCGTAGAGCCCCGTCCACAGCGCCCCGACCCCGCCGAATCGCGCCGGGAACGCCTGCGCGAGGAAGCCCGGCACGTTGGGCGCGATGCCGGCCGCGAGAGCGATCAACGCCGTCGGGTTGAATCCCTGCGCATACTCGTAGCGCCCCCCGCGGCGGTACAGGTCCCCGAGGTCGAGCCTTCGGCGGCGCAGCACGAAGTAGTCGGCGATCAGGATGCCACCGATCGGCCCCAGCAGCGCCGAGTACCCGACCAGCCACGTGAAGATGTAGCCCTGCGAACTCTTGAGCAGGTTCCACGGCATGATCAGCACGCCGATCACCGCCGTGATGATTCCGCCGGTACGGTACGAGATCCGCCGCGGCGCCAGGTTCGAGAAGTCGTTCGCCGGCGAGACCACGTTCGCCGCCAGGTTCGTCGTCAGCGTCGCGACGGTCAACGCGATCATCGACACGATCACCGCGATCGGCCCCCCGATCTTGGCCAGCAGCACGACCGGGTCCCAGATCACGCCGCCGCCCGGGAAGATGACCGCCGTCGCCGAGGTCACCGCCACGCCGATGAACGCGTACAGCGTCATCGTCGTCGGCAGCCCGGCCGCCTGGCCCACGATCTGGTCGCGCTGGCTCTTCGCATAACGCGTGAAGTCGGGGATGTTGAGCGACAGCGTCGCCCAGTAGCCGATCATCGCCGTCAGCGCGGGGAAGAAGATGGGGAGGAAGGCCGCCGTCGTCGGAAACTTCGACGGCTGCGACAGCATCGGCCCGAAGCCCCCGGCGCGCACCCAGGCCCAGCCCAGCAGCACGAGCCCCATGATGATGAGGAACGGAGCCGCGATCGACTCGAGTCCCTTGATCGACTCGGTCCCGTGCCAGATGAAGTGCAGGTTCATGAGCCAGAACAGGAGGAAGGCGAGGAACTCGCCGGTCCCCAGCCCGACCCAGCCGGGCAGGATGGCCGGCAGCGTCGCCACCGCGGGCCAGAGCACCTTGGTCAATTGAAAGATCGCGGCCCCGCCGATCCACGTCTGGATCCCGAACCACCCGCAGGCCACGAGCGCGCGCAACAGGGCGGGCACGTTCGCGCCGAGCACCCCGAACGAGGCGCGGGCGAACACCGGGAACGGAATGCCGTACTTCGTTCCGGCGTGCGCGTTGAGCAGCATGGGGATCAGCACGATCGAGTTGCCGAGAAGGATCGTGAAGATCGCCTGCTTCCACGACATTCCCGAGTCGATCAGGCCTGAGGCCAGCGTGTAGGTCGTGATGCACACCGACATGCCGATCCACAGCGCGCAGTAGTGCCACCAGTTCCAGGTGCGCGCCGAGGCGGGGACGGGGGCAATGTCGGCGTTGATCAGCGACGGGTCGCTTCCCTCGATCGCGCTCATCGGTCGTGCAGGCCGCCGGGGACGTGCGCGGTGCCCTTTGCGATGCGGTCGTTCCACGACTCGAACGGCCGATCGCCGGTCACGTCCTTCATGGTGATGCAGCCGTCGACGGGGCAGACATGCGAGCACAGGTTGCAGCCGATGCACTCGGTCTCGTCCACCCACACGATGTGGGTCTTGCGCTCGGCGCTCCCGGCGATCGCCGCGTCGCGCGTCGGGGCGAGGTGGCCCGCGGCCAGCGGGTCGTCCGCGTTGTGGATGCAGTGCACGGCGGTGTCGCGGCAGGCGACGTAGCACAGGTTACAGCCCACGCACTTGTCGGCATCGACGTGGGCGACGACCTTGTAGTTGAGGTCGAGGTCGCCCCACTCGACGTAGGCCGGCAGCGCCTTTCCGCGCAGCTCGTTCACCGACTTCATGCCCTTGCCGTCGAGATAGGCCGACAGCCCGTCGATCATGTCCTCGACGATGCGGAAGCCGTAGTGCATCGCCGCCGTGCACACCTGCACCGAGGTGGACCCCAGGGCGATGAACTCGGCCGCGTCGCGCCACGTGGCGATCCCGCCGATGCCCGAGATCGGGATCGTGATCCGTGGATCGCGCCCCAGGGCGGCGACCATGTGCAGCGCGATCGGCTTGACCGCCGGGCCGCAGTAGCCGCCGTTGGTCGAGCGCATGCCGACGACCGGGTACGGCACCAGCTTGTCGAGGTCGACGCCGACGATGCTCTTGATCGTGTTGATGAGCGACAGCCCGTGCGCGCCGGCCTCGACCGCGGCGGCGCCGGGCTCGGTGACGTCGCCGATGTTCGGCGTCAGCTTGATCAGCACCGGGATGCTCGAGAACTCGACGGCCCAGCCGGCGACGACCTTGAGCACCTCGGGCTCCTGCCCCACCGCCGAGCCCATGCCGCGCTCGCACATGCCGTGCGGGCAGCCGAAGTTGAGCTCGAGCCCGTCGCAACCGGTGTCGATCGTGCGCTTGATGATCTCCTTCCAGTCGTCCTTCGACTCGACCATGAGCGAGGCGATCAGCGCGCGATCGGGATAGCGCCGCTTCACTTCCTTGATCTCGCGCAGGTTGGTCTCCAGCGGGCGGTCGGTGATGAGCTCGATGTTATTGAAGCCCGCCATCTTCACGCCGCCCAGCGCGACAGCGCCGAAGCGACTGGAGGTGTCGACGATGGGCTCGCCCAGCGTCTTCCACACCGCGCCGCCCCAGCCGGCGTCGAAGGCACGCATCACCTGCTCGCCCGTGTTCGTCGGCGGCGCCGAGGCGAGCCAGAACGGGTTCGGGGACTTGATCCCCGCAAAGTCGATCGACAGGTCCGCCATGCTGCGCGCTCCTCTCTGGATCCCGGGCCCGGTGTGCCGAAGGTCATTCCTTCCCTGGCAGACCGGAACATCCATGACCCACAACCTATTATTTGCCAAATACTTACGACCACATGTCCGGAATACCATCCAGAATTCGGTAAATCCACTGGCCCCGGGGCGAGTCGTCTTACACGTGCCCGGCCTGCATCGGCGCATCCGCGTCGACCGTCAGGCCGCACGCCGCGGCGATCGCACGCGCCGCGCGCTTGCCGTCCTGCACGGCGGTCACGACCAGCTCGCCGACGCCGGTGCTGTCGCCCCCGGCGTAGACTTTCGGGTTCCCGGTCCGGCCGGTGAGCGGGTCGGCTACGATGCCGCCCTTCGGCCCGCACTTCACGTCGTCGAACCCGGCCACCACCGCGGCATCGGGCTTCGCCTGGCCGATCGCGACCAGAACCAGGTCCGCCTCGAGCTTCCGGCCGTCAGCCAGCACGAGTGCCGTGAGCGAGCCCGCTGCTCCGCGGGTGAAGATCGCGGGCACCGCGCGCTCGACCAGCCGCACGCCCTCCTCGCGCGCGTGCAGCAGCTCGTGCGCATACCCGGACATGTCGGCCTCGGTGCGGCGGTAGGCGAGGCTCACTTCGGGCACGCCCAGGTGGGCCAGCTCGCGCACGGCGTCGATCGCGGTATTGCCGCCGCCGACCACGACCGCCCGCTGGACGGCGCCCAGCGCGAAGCCCAACTCGTTCTTCAGGCGCTCGATCCACGCGGTCGCACCGCTCACGCCCGGGCCATCCTCCCCGGGAATGCCCAGCTTCGCGTCGCCGCCCAGGCCCACGCCAAGGAACACGGCGTCGTAATCTTCCAGGAGCCTCGCTCCTGTGATATCGCGTCCGACCTCGACGCCGGTGCGGATGATCACGCCGAGCTCGCGCACCAGGTCCACCTCGCGCAGCGATCCGTCGACGTGCATCTTGTACGGTGCCACGCCGGTCGTGTTGAGTCCGCCGGCGAGCGCACGCTTCTCGAAGACGGTGACCGCGACGCCTTCGAGCGCGAGATAGCCCGCGCAGGCCAGCGACGCCGGCCCGGCGCCGACGCAGGCGACCTTCTTGCCGTTCGCGGGCTTCCTGCGCAGCAGCGTCGCCGCGTCGCCGCGCTCGAACGCTGCCTCCACCGCATATCTCTGGAGTCGGCCGATCGCGATCGTCTCGTGGCCCTGGTGCTGGTGGACGCACGCGCCCGCGCACAGCACCTCGACCGGGCAGACCCGCGCACACGAGTAGCCGAGCAGGTTCGCCGAGAGGATGGTGCGCGCGGAGCCCTTCAGGTTGTCGGTCGCGATCTTCCTGATGAAACCCGGGATGTCGATGCCCGTCGGGCACGCCGTGATGCACGGCGCGTCGTGGCAGTAGAGGCAGCGGTTCGCCTCGGCCACGGCCTGGCCCGGCGTGTACGTGGGCTTGAGGTCGGGAAGCGCGTGCTCCAGCCGATCGTCGTGGGCCACGTGCCTACGCCGCCTCGATCGCGGCGAGTCCCTCGCCGAGAATGCGCACCGCCTCGGCCACGTCCGCCTCGGATGCGATCATCGGCGGCGAGATGCGGGCCACGTTGCCGTAGAAGCCGCCCTTGCCGATCAGGAGGCCGCGCTGCTTCGTCTCCTCGAACAACTTCGCCAGCGCCTGCGGATTGGGCGTGCGGTCCTGCTTCGTCTCGTCGACGACGAACTCGACGCCGACCATGAGGCCCTTGCCGCGCACGTCGCCTATGATCCGCGGGTACGTGCGCTGGAGCCCGAGCAGGCCCTCGCGCAGCAGGCCGCCCACCTTCGTGGCGTTCGAGCGCAGGTCATGCTTCTCGATGACGCTGATCGTCGCGTTGCCCGCGGTGGCCGAGATCGGGTTGCCACCGAACGTCGAGATGGTGAGGGACTGGAGCGCGTCGGCGATCTCGGTCGTGCAGATCGTGGCCGAGAGCGGATAGCCGTTGGCGATGCCCTTGGCCATCGTCATGATCTCGGGCTCGACGTTCCAGTGTTCGATGCCCCACCACTTGTCGCCGGTGCGGCCGAAGCCGGTCTGGACCTCGTCGCAGATGAAGACGCCGCCGTACTTGCGGACGATGCCGACGGCGATCTCGAAGTACTCCTTCGGCGGCGTGACGAATCCGCCGACACCCTGGATCGGCTCGGCGATGAATCCGGCGATCCGGCCGGTCGTCGTCGTGCGGATGACCTCCTCGACGTCCTGCGCGCACCGTACGCCACACGACGGATAGGTGAGGCCGTACGGGCAGCGGTAGCAGTAGGGCGCGAGCGCGTGCTTGATGCCCGCGACCTGCGTCGGCAGCGCCCGCCAGTTCGAGTGTGCGGTGAGCGACTGCGCGAGCATCGAGCGGCCCGAGTAGCCGTTCCGCAGGGCGATGATCTCGGTCCGCCCGGTGTGGAGCTGCGCCATCATCACGCCGGTCTCGTCGGCCTCGGTGCCCGACGCGGTGAAGTAGCACTTCTCGAGCTTGCCCGGCGTGATCGACGCCAGCTTCTCGGCCAGCTCGACGATGGGCAGCGTGGGGTACAGCGTCGAGACGTGGCCCAGCCGGTCGATCTGCGCCTTGACCGCGGTGTTCACGTCGTCGTTGCAGTGACCCACGGACACGGTGAGGATGCCGCCGAAGAAGTCGAGATAGCTCTTCCCGTCGAGGTCGGTCACGCGCATGCCCTTGCCCTCGGAGAGGACGACGGACTCGGCGTAGTAGTTGGTGCAAGCCGGGAACAGGTGCTTCTTGTGCGCGGCGCGGATGTCGGCCGCGCTGCGTGTCGCCTCGGTCTTCGCGCTCATCCCCGTCTCCCGGCGTTGCCCGCGCCCACGAGGGCGGCGGCATTGGCGCGCGCTCCCGGCTCGCGCCGGAGGAAGCGGCCTGCCCCGCGTTCGACCTTGAGATCCCCGTTCGCGTACTGCACGCGCCCGGCCGCCACGACGTACGACGGCGAGCCCGTCACCTTCACGCCCTCGAACATGTTGCGATCCGACTTCGACTGGTGCGTCTTCGCCGAGATCGTGCGCTCGCCCTCGGGGTTCCACACCACGAGGTCGGCGTCGGCGCCCGCGGCGACCAGGCCCTTGCGTCCCATCAGGCCGAAGATCCGCGCCGGCGCGGCCGAACACAGTTCGACCATGCGCTCGAGCGAGATGCGCCCGGTCTTCACGCCGAACGTGTACAGGAGCGCCAGCCGTTCCTCGACGCCGGCCGCCCCGTTCGGGATCTTCGTGAAGTCGTCGATGCCCATGCGCTTCTGCTCCATGGTGAACGGGCAGTGATCCGTCCCCATGGTCGCGAGCAGCCCGTCCTGCACGTGGGCCCACAGCGCGTCCTGGTGGCCGCCCGCGCGCGGCCGGATCGGCGGCGACATGACGCAGGTCGAGCCCTCGAAGTCGGGCTGCTCGTAGACCGAGTCGTCGAGCAGCAGGTACTGCGGACAGGTCTCGCCGTAGCAATGCTGGCCGTCGGCCTTGGCGCGGGCCAGCGCCTCGACCGCCTCGCGCGCCGACATGTGGACGATGTAGACGGTCGCACCCGTCAGCCGCCCGATCATGAGCGCGCGCCCGGTGGCCTCGCCCTCGACCGACGAGGGCCGCGAGATCGCGTGATACCTGGGCGCGGTGTTCCCCGCGGCGATCAGCTCGCGCTGGCGGTGGGCGATCGAGTCGCCGTGCTCGGCGTGCACCGTGACGACCGCGCCCAGCTCGCCCGCGCGCTTCATCATGCGGTAGAGCTCGTCGTCGTCGACCATGATCGCGCCCTTGTAGGCCATGAACAGCTTGAACGAGGTGATGCCCTCGTCCTCGACCACGATGCGCATCTCCTCGGCCGTCCTGTCGTTCCAGCCGTTGACGCTCATGTGATAGGTGTAATCCGCGACGGCGCGCTTCGACTTCTCGTGCCACTCGGCGAGGCCGACCAGCAGTGAGCGTTCGCGGCCGGGGATGACGAGGTCGATGACCGTGGTCGTGCCACCGGCCATCGCTGCGGCGGTGCCGTACTCGAAGTCGTCGGACGAGACCGTTCCCATGAACGGCAGCGCCAGGTGGACGTGCGGGTCGACGCCACCCGGCAGCACGAACTGCCCGCTCGCGTCGATCACCTCGTCCTTGGCCGACGCCTTCTCCAGGTTCATTCCCAGCGCGACGATCTTCCCGTCCTGGCACAGCACGTCGGACTGCGTGCGGCCGCCCGCGTTGACGACCGTCCCGTTCTTGATCAGCACGCCCATGGCGATTCTCTCCCGGGTCCGAAGAACTGCGGCTAGATCGCGGTCAGGCCGGCGTACGTCTCGGGCCGGCGATCGCGGTAGAACTGCCAGATGCGACGCACGTCCTCGATCACGTCGAGGTCCATCGTGGCGACGACCAGTTCGTCCTTGTCCTCGCTCGCCTGCGCGAGAAACGCGCCGCGCGGGTCGACGAAGTACGAGCTGCCGTAGAACTTGCCGATGTTCCACGGTCCCTCGGTGCCGACGCGGTTGCTGGCGCCCACGTAGTAGCCGTTGGCCACGGCATGCGCCGGCTGTTCCAGCTTCCACAGATACTGCGAGAGCCCCGCAACCGTGGCGCTCGGGTTGAACACGATTTCCGCTCCATTCAGACCAAGGAGCCGTGCGCCCTCGGGGAAGTGGCGGTCATAGCAGATGTAGACGCCGATCTTCGCATAGCGCGTCTGGAACACCGGGTAGCCCAGGTTGCCGGGACGGAAGTAGTACTTCTCCCAGAAGCCCGACGTCTGCGGGATGTGGTTCTTCCGGTACTTGCCCAGGTACGTCCCGTCGGCGTCGTACACCGCGGCGGTGTTGTAGTAGACGCCCGCCTGCTCGCGCTCGTAGACCGGCACGACGACGGCCATCTCGTACTTCTTCGCCGCGTCGGCGATGATCTGCGTCGTCGGTCCGGGCACGGGCTCGGCCGCCGCGTACCAGCGCGGATCCTGCCCCGGGCAGAAGTACGGGCCGTTGAAGATCTCCTGCAGGCACAGCACCTGCACGCCCTTCTTGCCGGCCTCCTCGACGAATGCCAGGTGCTTCTCGAGCGCCGCCTGCTGGATCTTCGCGACCGGCTGCGACTCGTCGTTGATCGGGTTGCTGCACTGGATCAGCCCACCGGTGACCATGCGCGGCATCGAGCGTTCTCCCGCGGTGAAAGAAACGTGCCGACTGCGGTTCTAGAGCCAGCGGCTGATGACGACCTTCTTGTCGGTGTAGAAATCGACGCACTCGCGGCCGTGGGCCTTGGTGTCGCCGAAGAACGAAGCCTTCGAACCGCCGAACGGGAACATCGCCATGGGTGCGGCGACGCCGATGTTCACGCCGAGCATCGCCGGCGCGACGCGGTGCCGGTACTCGCGCGCCCACTTGCCGCTCGAGGTGAAGATGCTCGAGGCGTTGCCCTGCGGATGCGCGTTCACGATCTCGCACGCGGCGTCGAAGTCCTTCGCCTTGAGCAGGCACAGCACGGGGCCGAAGATCTCCTCGTTGGCGATCGTCATGTCGGGCGTGACCCCGTCGAAGATGCAGGGCCCGATCCAGTTGCCCCCGTCGTGCCCGGGCACCTTGACGTCGCGCCCGTCGAGGATGAGCTTCGCCCCCTCGGCGATTCCCTTGTCGATGTGGGCGAGGATCCGGTCCCTGTGCTCGCGCGTGATCACCGGGCCCATGGTCACGCCGGGCTCGAGCCCGTTGCCCACCTTGATCGCCCGGGCGTGGGCGAGCAGCCCCGCGCGCACCCGGTCATAGGCGTCGCCCACCGCGATCACCGCGCTGTTGGCGAGACAGCGCTCGCCGGCGCAGCCGAACGCCGACTCCGACGAGATCTCGCACGCCGTGTCCATCACCGCGTCGGGCATGACCAGCGTGAAATTCTTGGCGCCGCCCAGCGCCTGCACGCGCTTGCCGCGCTCGGCGGCGCGCTTGTAGACGTAGTGCGCCACCGGCGTCGAGCCGACGAACGACACGCCCGCGATGTCCGGATGATCGAGGATCGCGTCGACGGCCGCATGCCCGCCGTTGACCAGGTTGATGACGCCCGGCGGCAGGCCGCACTCGGACATCACCTCGAAGATGATCTGCTGCGACAGCGGCACGCGCTCGCTCGGCTTGACCACGAACGTGTTGCCCAGCGCGACGGCATGCGGCAGGAACCACAGCGGGACCATGGCGGGAAAGTTGAACGGCGCGATCGCGGCAAACACGCCCAGTGGCTGGCGGATGGTCTCGCAATCGATGCCGGTCGAGATATCCTCGAGCGTGGAGCCCTGCATGGTCACCGGCACGGAGCAGGCCATCTCGATGTTCTCGATGCCGCGGCGCACGCTGCCGCGCGCCTCGTCGAGCGTCTTGCCGTGTTCGAGCGTGACGATGCGCGCGATGTCGTCGACCCGCGCGTCCATCGCCAGCTTCATCCTGTAGAAGTAGCGGGCGCGCTGGACGACCGGCGTGCGGCGCCAGGCCGGGAACGCCTCGCGCGCGGCCTGGACGGCGGCGGCGACCTCGGCCGCCCCGCCCATGGGGACCCGGGCGAGCAGGTCGCCGGTGGCGGGGTTCCTGACATCGGCGTGGGTGGCGGTGTTCGGCTCCACCCAGCGCCCGCCCACGTAGTCGCGGACGGAATGCAGCGCGGTCGTGGCCATGCCTTCTCCTTGCGGTCGATCCAGCAAGTCGGGGCTCACGGGCCACGCATCTCGCGGAGGGTGCGAGCGGACGGCGTTCGGAACGTCGATTCGCGCGGGAGCATAGCACGGGTTGCCGCCGGCGCATCCCCTTCTATCGCAGCGCTTTCGCCTCGAGTCGGAGCAGCCGGGGCGGCTCCAGCCGGGCGCCGGGCCGCCGGACGCCGTCTTCGCCGTACTTCTCCCACTGCGAGTTGGCGACGTAGATCAGTCCGTCTCCCTGCCGCGCCAGCAGCGTCGGCTCGTCGGCGAGCTCGAAGTTGCGGTCGACCTCGCGCACGGCGCGGACCCCGATCGGCGCCCCCGCGGCGTCGCGGGACAGCTCGATTCGTACGACGCGCGGCGGCACGATGCCGTTCTGCACCGCGACCAGGCCGTCCTCCCAGGCGACGAGCCCATCGAGCCCCAGCGCGGTGCCACCGTCCGTCGGCCCCGGCAGCCATCTCACGCGCCCGCTCGCGCAATCGATCGCGGCCAGGCCGTGCGAGTAGTCGGCCACGAACAGGCTCTTCTGGTCGGCCGACATCGCCTGGCCCTGCA
Source organism: Candidatus Eiseniibacteriota bacterium (assembly GCA_031413115.1). GTDB lineage: Bacteria > Eisenbacteria > RBG-16-71-46 > RBG-16-71-46 > DASYSL01 > JANPEF01. The sequence goes on from JANOEH010000089.1 coordinate 43,678, forward strand.
GCGAGCGAAAGCCCGGATCGGTCGCCCAGGCGGTGACCGCGCCGTCGCGCAGACGCCAGATCGCAGGGTGCACGCTGTCCGAGACGTAGACGTCGCCGTCGGCGGCGACGCAGACGTCGCCCGGCACGTGCCCCTCCGCGGTCGCGGGCAGCTCGTGGCGCGCTCGCGGGGCTCCGCTCGCGAGGTCGAACGCGAGCAGCGCGGCGCGGCCGCTGTCCGCGATCGCGTAGCGCGCATGCTGCGGCATCGCCGCGGTCGTGACCCACAGGAGCCCGCGCGGCGCGTCGACGGCGACCGCGAGCGCGGACCACGGCACGTCGACACCGGCGCGCACGAAGTCGCCGAACTTGCCGCTGCCGAAAACCACGACGCGCCCGTCGCGCACGCCGGCGATGAACGTGCGCCCCGTCGCCGGATCGAACGCAATCCCTTCGGGCCACAGCGCCGAGTCCGCCGCCGGGCAGACCAGGGCGACCTGGCTCCGCGGCCGCGACAAGGCGTTCGCCTCGACCCGCGCCAGCGCCGCGTCGGCGCCGGCGGCGCGTCCCGCGTCCGAGCGGGCGAAGCGGAAGAGCGTGGTGTCCCGCGCCAGGTCCGGCCCCGCCCCCAGGGCCGCGAGCTCTTCGAGGCCGCGGGCGCACGTCGCACCGTCGCCGGCCAGCGCGGCCATCGAGGCGAGTCCGTAGGCATAGACCCATGGTCCAGGCCAGGCCGCGTGGGCCCGGGCGGCGAGTGCAGTCGCGTCCGCGTAGCGCTTCTCGGAACGGGCGGCGCGCGCCTCGCGCCAGGCATCGCGCGCCACGGCGGCCGATTCGGCCGGCGCGTAGGCGGCGGAGGACGCGGCGGAGGCAAGCCTGGAGACGGGAAGTGCGGCGAGCGACACGGCGAACAGGGCGGCGAGAACCGCGGGACGGGGACTCCGGGGCGGGCGCATGGCCGGAGTCTACCGCTGCGGCGCGCCCGAGGCGAGCGGGCGGAGAAGAAGGCGGCCCGGGGATTGCTCCCCGGGCCGCCTGAATCCGGACGCCACGCGGCACGAAGGCCGCGGATGCCCTGCGTCAGTCGATCACGACCACCGTCTTCGACACGGACGCCCCGCCCTGCGACAGGCGCAGGAAGTAGGTGCCGGCCGGGAGCGAGCGATCGCCGTCGAGACTCACGACGTGCCGGCCCGGGGCGAAGCCGGACAGGTCGGCCGAGCGCACAATGCGACCGGCGACGCTCACCAGGTCGAGGCGCGCACGCGACACGCCCGGCAGGGTGAACGCGACGCTCATGTTGCGACCGACGGCCGGGTTCGGCTGCGCGCCTTCCAGCGCGAGCGCGACTTCGGCGCCCGGCGTGGTGACCCACACGATGTCCGACGTCGTCGTCTCGCCGTTGCCGCGGCCGACCAGTCGATAGCCGTAATCAACGCCCGGCTCGACCGTGTCGTCCTCGAGGATGAGCACGCTCTCGCCCAGCAGCACGGGATCCGCGATCGTCGTCCACTGGTCGTCCCGCTCGGTGCGCTCGGCCGTCCAGGCGAGTTCCGAGGCTCCGGCGGCGAACCACTCGATCCGCACGCCCTCGCTGCCGGCATTGATGTAGCCCGGCGCGATGTCGATCGACGTCGCGGCATCGAGCCAACCGATGTCCGCGAAGTGGTTGATCGTCAGGTCGACGGTCGACGACAGGTTGCCGTTGATCGCCGGCTCCATCAGGAGGTTGGGCTCGGCGGACGTGTCCCAGTGCGACACCGACGAGCCACCGACCAGCGTCGTCGGAGCGTACATGAGCACGCGGTTGCCGAATGTGCCGCCGGCGAGTCGCGTCGGGTCGACGAGCAGCGTCGCCGTCTGGCCGACCAGGTTCGCCTTGAGCAGGTTGCCGTCCGCCTGGGTGACGCGCACCGCCGGAATGGTGATCGTCGCATCGGCGCCGCCGAGACCGGCCGGTGGGCAGCCCGCCGCGTTGTCGGCGATGATGACGCCGATCGCGCCGGCATCCTGCGCGTTCTTCACCTTGACGGTGAAGCCGCAGAGACCGCGGTTGATCAGGGCGATGTTGCCGGCGAGGGCCGCGGCGTTCACCGGGGGAGCCTCGCAGCCGTCGTTGATCGGCACCACGGCGTCCTCGTAGAGGACGACGTTGCCGGTCACCGATCCGGCGCTGAGCGGCGGGCCGAAGCTCGCCGTGCCGACTTCGTAGTAGCCCGCGACGGCCGGGGGCGACGCCACCAGCAGCTGTGGCTTCGCGCCAAGCACGAGTCCGGACGACGAGCGCACGCTCGGTCCGTCCCACGACAGCTTCTGGCAGTTGATCGCCGAGGCGACACGCTGCGGATCCGTCATCTCGTTCCAGTGCAGGCCATTCGAAATGTCGAACAGGAACCGGTCGTAGATGGACGGGAATCCAGCCAGGTAGACGCCCGTCGAGCGGTTCGTCACGGTGCTGAATCCGAGCCCGTGTCCGAGTTCATGGAGCACGACCGGAAGCAGTTCGATCGCCGCGCCCTCGTTGCCGTCGAGCCCGTAGTACCAGGTGAACGGGCAGCCGGCGAGCGTTCCCAGGTTCGAGTTGAACTGGGCGTTGATGTCGTTGGTCGTCACGTCCAGATCTGCACCCGCGAGGCGATTGGCGAGCGCGGTGTGATACCACGTGCCCGCGAACGGCGCGTTGGGGAAATCACGGAAGACCTGGATGGGTCCCGCGCTGCCGAGGACCGCCCCCGACGCCGTGCAGGTCTGGGGATTGAACGCGGCCTGCACCTGGATGGTGACGGCGCTCGGGACGAGCGAGCCCCAGATGTTCGCCGCGTGCTGGAAGACGATCAGGCGCTGCTGGCCGAGCGTCACGCCGGCGTTGCCGCCGACCGGGGCGACCACGGTGGGATCGTTGAATCCCTCGCCGGCGCCGTCGGAATTGACGATGACGATCGTCGCAGCCTGCGCGGGCGCGGCCGCCAGGGCGCCGACCACGGCGACCGCGGCCAGGAGACGGAGGAATCGATCGTTCACGAGGTGCATGGTTATTCCTCCTCGAGAGCGGTCGGGGCCGTCTGCGCATATTCGAGATCGGCGGGGTGATCGATGCAGCCGAACGTCACCTTGCCGTCGACGGAGCGACGGACGATCGCGTACTCCTGGAAGCTCTCATCCAGTTCGACGCTGACCGTGCCGTTGGCATGGATGACCGGGACGAGGCCATCCGCAGTGCGCGAGGCGGCGGCACCCTCGTGGAGCTTGAACTCTTCGAGCTGGGCATCCGTGGGCATACCCACGGATCCGGTTTCGGGATCGATGGCGATGATCATGCCGGCGGAACCCGGAACCACGCCAGGGGCGGGATCCGCCGCGATCGTCCGCGCGGCGGGTGCGACGGCGAGCGGCGTGGCGACGACAGGCGACGCGATCACGGCCGGAGCCGGCGCGGTCGCGGGATCCGGCGTCGCAGCGGCGACGACGGGAGGTGCAGTGGCCGGCGTCTGCGCGAGCGCGAGCGCGAACGCCCCCGCCAGTGCAGCCGTCGAACCAACGGAAATCCATCCCTTACGGGTCATCAGAATTCCCATTTCGGTGGGCACAGCCGAGAAGGACAGCAGGGTGGAGCCGCCGGGTCGCGTCGCCCCAGAATGCGATCATAGAGAGGGCGCCGCGGGGGAGCCCGAATGTCGGGGCAACCGGCGTGCGAAACAGAATAGTCGACCCTTGCGGAAAGTCAAGCGGGAGCCAGCCGATGCGGATGCCAGCCGAACGGCGAGGATGTGCGCCCGGGAGCGCGCACCCTTGCGTTTCAATCGAGAACAACGATCCGGTCGTGGAGCACGCGCTCGCACCGGGCAACGCCAGCTCGAACGCCGCCCCCGCGGGGCCGGTCGTGCCGCGACCGTCGCCAGCGCCGCGAGAGCCGAGGCGAGAAGGCGGGTGCGATGGAGCGTGGCGCGGTCTCCCGAATGCTGGACGCCCGCCCGAATTGGACGGGTCCACCGGTGAGATCGGCCGCCCGGCCCGGCATCACACCCGGCGGCGGAGCCTCGCGCGATGGGCCTTCAGGTCGACCCGCCCGGCGCGGGTGAAGCGCACGCCCTCGCGCTCGAGCCGCATCCGCTGGGTGAGGGCAGCATGCGCGGCGAAGCGACCGACCGAGAGCACGCCCCCCGCCCCGACGACTCGATGCCAGGGAACGATCGCGGCCATCGCCTCGGGGGCATCCCTCAGCACGCGCCCGACCAGCCGGGCCCGGCCCGGCAGGCCCGCCGCCGTCGCCACGTCACCGTAGGTCGCGACCCGGCCGCGCGGGATCGCGCGCACCGCCGAAAGCACCGCGGCCGCGTGGCACATCAGACGTCGAAGTGCACGCCCTGGGCGAGCGGCAGGTCGCGCCCGTAGTTGATCGTCACGGTCTGGCGGCGCATGTAGGCCTGCCACGAGTTCGAGCCCGCCTCGCGACCACCCCCGGTGTCCTTCTCGCCGCCGAACGCGCCGCCGATTTCGGCGCCCGAGGTGCCGATGTTCACGTTCGCGATCCCGCAGTCGGAGCCCTGCGCCGAGAGGAACTTCTCCGCGGCGAGCACGTCGCGCGTGAAGATCGCCGACGACAGTCCCTGCGGCACGCCGTTGTTGACGGCGATCGCCTCGTCGAGGTCGGCCACCTCGATCACGTAGAGGATCGGCGCGAACGTTTCTTCGTGCACGATCTTCATGTCGGCCCGCGCCTTGACGATCGTCGGCTCGACGAAGTGCCCGGGGCGATCGAGCTTGTTCCCACCGTAGAGAATCGTGCCTCCCTCGGCTTGCACCTGCGCCAGCGCCTTTTCGTAGTCGGCCACGGCGTGCTCGTCGACGAGCGGGCCCATCAACGTGCCCGGATCGACCGGATCGCCGATGCGGATCGAGCCGTAGACCTTCTTCAGGCGCTCGACCATGGTTGCCGCGACGCCCTTCTGGACGACGAGGCGTCGCGTCGTCGTGCAGCGCTGCCCGGCGGTCCCGCAGGCGGCGAACGTCACGGCGCGCACGGCGAGATCGAGGTCCGCGTCGTCGAGCACGACGATCGCGTTGTTGCCGCCCAGCTCGAGAATCGTCTTGCCCATGCGCGGCCCGACGACGCCCGCGATGCGGCGGCCCATCCGCGTCGAGCCGGTGGCCGAGATGAGCGAAATGCGGCCATCCGCGAGCATGCGCTCGCCCACTTCGGAGACCGGGCCCATGACCAGGCCGAATACGCCCGGGAAGCCCTCGGCGGCGAGCACGCGATCGGCGATCGCCTGCACCGCGACGGCGCACAGCGGCACCTTGTGCGACGGCTTCCACACGACGGTGTCGCCACACACGGCAGCGAGTGCGGCGTTCCATGCCCACACCGCAACCGGGAAGTTGAACGCGGTGATGACGCCGACGACGCCCAGCGGCTGCCACTGCTCGTACATCCGGTGCGACGGACGCTCGCTGTGCATCGACAGCCCGTAGAGCTGGCGCGACAGGCCCACCGCGTAGTCGCAGATGTCGATCATCTCCTGCACTTCGCCGAGGCCCTCGGAAAGGATCTTCCCGTTCTCCAGCGCGACCAGGGAGCCGAGGTCCGCCTTGTGCTCGCGCAGCGCGTTGCCGAGCAGGCGGATGACCTCGCCGCGACGCGGCGCGGGCACGTTGCGCCAGGCTTCAAACGCCTTCGCCGCGGTCGCGACGACGGTCTCGTAGTCGGCCGCGGTCGCCTGACGCACGGCGGCCAGCGGCTCACCGGAGGCGGGGTTGAAGGAGACGACCTCGTCGCCCTTCGTCTCGAGCCAGCGCCCGGCAGAGGCGCCCGAGTTGACGGGACGGATACCCAGGCGCTCGAGGACGGCGCCCGCGGAAACGATGGTGCTCATGGGATACGACCTCCGCGATCGGGGATTGGGACCGGAAGACGGCGACGCGCCAGGGCGGCGCGAACCGCGTCAGCCTACCACAGGGTTCGGGCCTGTTCGATCTGCGCCACGTGGTGGTCACCATGCCAGGCGTAGAGCGCGAGCAGCCAGTCGAGAGGGCGCGGTTCGGCCTGCTCCGGATGGCGGAACGTGCGCGCGAAGTCCGAGTCCCGCATGCCCCGCAGCAGGATCTCCCAGCGCTCGTGGAGGGCGGTGAGCAGGCGCACCGATGCGTCGACCGGAGCAGTGCGCGAGTCGAGAAGTTCCGCCCACGCCGCCTCGTTGTAGGGCTTGATCACCGGCGCATCCTCGGTGAGTGCAAGGCGGAAGCGAATGAAGGCGTTCAGGTGGCTGTCGGGCAGATGGTGCGCGACCTGGCGGATGGTCCAACCGCCGCCGCGATAGGTGCGCTCGAGGGCTCGATCATCGAGGCCGGCAACCGCCGTCCGCAGGCGGGCCGGCGCAGCGACGATCCGGTCGATCCACGCAGCTCGCTGCGCCGGGCTTGATGATCCGTCGAAGGTGAAGGGGCCCAACGGGTAACGGGGATCACTCACGGTCGCTCCCGGGTTGATCGAGGCCGCGCCAGGACGGGCTCGCGGTCGACGAAATTGGTTGCCAGCCGACGCATTTTTCCGCTATCCTCAGTACCTTGGTGTGGAAAGTGCCTGCGCCCCCGCAGACACATCCGATTTGACGTCCGGATCGTAAAGCTGGCGGCCCAGCTGGCCTTGTTTCGATTCGAAGTCCTGCCGCATCAGTAAAACTCGGCGTGCGTGTCGATGTAGTCTTTACATTCAACGGGAGCCCCGATGAAGCCGGCGATCATTCGTCTCACGTCCATCCTGTTCACGTTTGCGATCCTGCTCGCCGGACCGGCTGCCGCCGTCGATGCGCCGGTCGTGAAGGTCATCCTGTCAAAGCCCGGCTCCGTGCGGCTCATGGTGAGCGCCGGCGCCAGCGGCGCTCCGGCCGGCTTCACCATTGATCGCATGACCCAGAACGACTACGACGCGTTCGGCAGCTGGGCGACGTCTCTGGCCACCAGCCGGGTGATCAGCTCATTCGAGGGACGCCCGACCTTCAACATCGAAGGCACCGGCGACGACTACCGCCTCGCCGCCGGCGAGGGTATCGAAGTCGAGCTCGGCCAGCTGTTCGACGAGACGGGCGTCGGCGCGACCGACTACGAGGAGCTGGATGCCTCGACCTCGTACGTCTTCCGCATCCGCGCCAACAACCAGTCCGGCGGCCAGCCCAGCCCCTACACCGAGACGATGTCGGTGACGAGCGCCGGCCTGGCGCAGAACTGCACCTACACGCAGGGCTATTGGAAGAACCACACCGAGGTCTGGCCGACCGGCAGCCTGACGGTCGGCACCGTCATCTACAGCGCGGCGCAACTGCTGGCGATCTTCGAGTATCCGGCTCAGGGCAACAAGCTGACGATCCTGGGCCACCAGTTGATCGCGGCCAAGCTGAACCTGGCAAACGGCGCAAACCCGTCCTCGATCGCAGGGACGATTGCGGCGGCTGACGCCCTGATCGGCGGGCTGGTGATCACGCCGATCGGCAACGGCAACCTCCCGACGAACCCCGCGACGGGCTACGCCAACACCCTGGATGACTTCAACAACGGCCTGCTCGGCCCGGGCCACTGCGGCTCGGTCCCGGCGACGGCCGCGACCTGGGGCACGGTCAAGGCGATCTACCGCCACTAGGCCCCGGGCTCGCACAGCCGCCCGATCGGGGGCGGGGGGACGCACCCCCCCGCCCCATTTCGTTTCCCCGGACAAATTGTCCCTTTACTTCCTGTTTCAATCTGCGATAGTACCTCGCAGCCGAAATCAGGGCGTTCGATCTCCCCATCGGACAGCGGGTCGGCACATCGATTTTGTCGAACTCCAGGATACGTCCGCTGCCCCTGATTCCGTCCCGAATCGCCGCCCCCGGCGATTCGCAGCCGCTTCTCTGGTTGCGCGTTGAGCACGCAGGATTTCAACCCCCGCTTAAGGAGAGACTCCATGAAGCTGAATCGCGTACGCATGTTGGTCGCAGCCGCCGTCGGATTGTCCGTCGCCGCCGGACCGGTCGCCGCCCAGGCCCTCGACGCGCCGCTGGTCAACGCGATGCAGAGCAAGCCGAGCTCGGTCCGCCTCATGGTCATCGCCGGCGCGAGCGGTGCTCCGGCCGGCTTCGAGGTGCAGTGGATCACGAAGGCCGAGTTCGACCTCCTTGGCGGCTTCCCCGCCGATGGCGTCGCTTCGACGCTGGTCGAGGGCACGTTTGACGGCACGCCGACGTTCAACATCGAGGGCAGTGCTGACTCGTACATCCTGGGGCCCGCCGAGGGCATCGAAGTCGAACTGGGCCAGCTCTTTGACGAGACCGGCGTCTCGGACGTCACGCTGGAAGAGGCTGTCGAGCTCGAACCTGGCACTCAGTACGTCGTGCGCGTGCGCACGCAGGGCGCCGGCGCCGGTGCGCCGAGCGACTACACCGACGCGATGATCGTCAACAGCGCGCCGCTGGCGGCCAATTGCACATACACGCAAGGCTTCTGGAAGAACCACTTCGAGCTGTGGCCGGTGACGAGCCTGACGCTGGGCACCGTCAACTACACCGCGGCTGAATTGCTGGCGATCTTCAACCAGCCCGCCGGCGGCAACAAGCTGATCATCCTCGCGCACCAGCTGATCGCGGCGAAGCTGAACCTCGCCAACGGAGCCGATCCCAGCGCCTCGGCTGCGACCATTGCGGCGGCGGATGCGATCATCGGCGCGCTGGTCGTCCCGCCCATCGGCGGCGACGACCTGCCGAACAACCCGGCGGTCGACTACGCGAACCTGCTCGACGACTACAACAACGGCCTGATCGGCCCGGGCCACTGCGGCACGGTGCCGGCCTCGGCCGCGACATGGGGCCAGGTGAAGTCGCTTTACCGCCAGTAAGCTGCAAGCGCAGCCCGAACGATCTGGAAGGGCGGGGAGGACCATCTCTCCGCCCTTCCTGCTATTCTGGCCTCCTATGACCACGCCCGCCGCCTCGCCCTCGCATGCCGCCGTCCACCCGTCACACGACTCGGCCTTCCTGCGCGCCTGTCGGCGCGAAGCCGTGCCCCACACCCCCGTCTGGCTCATGCGCCAGGCCGGGCGCTACATGCCCGAGTACCGCGCCATCCGCGCGAAGATGTCCATGCTCGAGTTGTGCAAGTCGCCCGACGTGGTGAGCGAGGTGACGTGCTTCGCGCGCCGCCGGATCGGCGCCGACGCGGCGATCCTGTTCGCCGACCTGCTGCTCATCGCCGAGCCGCTGGGCGTGACGCTCACGTTCGCCGCCGGCGAGGGTCCCCTTCTCGAGCCTGCGGTGCGTGACGCCGCCGCGGTCGACCGACTGCGCGAGGTCGACCCGGCCGAGCTGTCGTACGTGTACGACGCCGTGCGCGCGGTGCGCCGCGACCTCGAGCCCGCGATTCCGCTGATCGGCTTCGCCGGCGCGCCGTTCACCGTCGCCTCGTACCTGATCGAGGGCCGGGGGACACGCCACTTCGACCAGGTGAAGAACTTCATGTACCGCGACGAGGGCGCGTGGAACGCGCTGATGGCGAAGATCGTGCGCGGCACGATCGGCTACCTCGAGCGCCAGCTCGCCGCCGGTTGCCAGGCGCTGCAGGTGTTCGATAGCTGGGTGGGCGCGCTGTCGCCGGCCGACTACCGGCGCTACGTTCTGCCGCATACGCGCGCGCTGTTCCAGGCCCTGCCCCTCGGCGTGCCCACGATCCACTTCGGCACGGGCACCGCGACGCTGCTGCCCGACCTGCGCGCCGCCGGTGGATCCGTGATCGGCTTCGACTGGCGCGTCGAGCTCGATCGCGCGTGGAAAGAGGTCGGCTACGACATCGCGGTGATGGGCAACCTCGACCCGCTGCTGCTGTTCGCGGAGATCCCCGTGCTCGAGCGCGAGACCGACCGCATCCTCGACGAGGCCGCCGGCCGCGACGGGCATGTCTTCAACCTCGGGCATGGCATCCTGCCCGGCACCCCGGTCGATCACGTCGTGCGACTGATCGACCACGTCCATGAACGGAGTGGGCGGTGACCCTCCACCGTCCGGAGGCACCATGAGTCCCCCGATCGCCATCGATTCGGTCCTCTTCATCGGCTTTGGCGGGCCGACCGAGCCCGCACACATCATGCCGTTCCTGCGCACCGTCGTGTTCGGTCGCGGCGTGCCCGACGAGCGCCTCGTCGACGTCGAGCACCACTACATGGAAGTCGGCGGCCGCTCGCCCTACAACGAGCAGACCGAGGCGCAGCGCGCCGGCGTCGAGCGCTGGCTGCGCGCCAACGGGATCGACCTGCCGCTCTACGTCGGCATGCGCAACTGGGACCCGCACATGAAGGACACGATCGCGCGCATGAACGCCGATGGGCGCAAACATGCGCTCGGCGTCATCCTCGCGGCGCACCGCTCCGAGGTGAGCTGGGAGCGCTACATGGGCGACGTCGCGTGCGCCATCGCCGGCAACGCCGGGGTCGGCCCGCAGGTGACGTATCTCGACCCGTGGTTCGACCACCCCCGCTTCCTCGAGGCGAACGCGCAACTCATCGAGGAAGCGACGGGCGCGCAGCGCGGCGCGTGGCCAGGCGACCTGCCCGTGATCTTCACCGCGCACTCGATCCCCACCGCGATGGCCGAGCGCTCCACCTACCTGGCCGACATCACCGCCTCCTGCACGGGCGTGGCAAAGCTGCTGGGCGCGAGCGACTGGGAACTGTGCTGGCAGAGCCGCTCGGGCGATCCGCGCACGCCGTGGCTCGAGCCCGACGTGAACGCGGTGCTGCGCCGCCGTCGGGCCGAGGGGGCGACCCGCGTCGTCGTCCAGGCGATCGGTTTCCTGTCCGATCACGTCGAGGTGTTGTTCGACCTCGATTGCGAGGCGCGGGACACGGCGGCCGAAATCGGGCTCACGCTCCACCGCGCGCGCTGCGTCAACGACCATCCCGAGTTCACCACCATGATCGGCGAGATGCTCGCCGCACGCCTGGCCACCGGCGGCGCGGCGGCGCCCGCGCACGACGGCTGAGCATGCCCCCGTCGCCACGTCGCATCGCGGTCGTCGGCGCCGGGATCACGGGCCTGGCGGCGGCACACCACGTTCTCGAGCTCGCCGGCGGCGATGGCGAAGGCGGCGGCGCGACGGCGATCGAGGTCGCGCTCTTCGAGGCGAGCCCTCGCGCCGGTGGCATCGTCGCCACGTTTCACGGAGACGACGGACTGCGGCTCGAGGACGGTCCCGACTCGTTCCTCACCGAGAAGCCCGCCGCACTCGGGCTCGTGCGCCGCCTCGGCCTCGAGTCGCGCGTCGTGGGCACCAATCCGGCGTTCCGCACGAGCTTCGTCGTCGCCCAGGGCCGCCTGCGCCGCACACCGCCGGGATTCCAGCTCCTCGCCCCGGTGCGCGCCCTGCCGTTCCTCAAGAGCCCGATCCTCTCGCCCTGGGGCCGCCTGCGCGCCCTGGCCGAGCCGCTCATCCCGCCGCGCACGCGCGACGTCGCGGCAATCGTCGACGAGAGCCTGGGCGCGTTCGTGCGCCGTCGCTTCGGCAGCGAACTGCTGTCGGCCATCGCCCAGCCGATGATCGGCGGTATCTACGGCGCCGACCCCGAGCGCCTGTCACTGCTCGCCACATTTCCCCGCTACCTGCGCCTCGAAGCCGAGCACGGCAGCGTGCTGCGAGGTTTGCGCGTCGCGCGCGTCGCCGAGGCCAGCGGGCCGCGCTACGGGCTGTTCGCCTCCCTCGCCGGTGGGATGCAGGAGCTCACCGATGCGCTCGCCGCCCGTCTGCCCAGGGGCGCGCTGCGCCTGCGCACTCCCGTGACGGGCCTGGCGCGCGAGGACGATCACTGGCTCGTCGCCACACCGACCGGAAACGAGCGCTTCGACGCCGTGATCCTGACGCTTGCCGCCCCCGCCACCGGCCGCCTCGTCGCCGACTTCGACCGCGATCTGGGCAGGGCACTCGGCGGGTTCCCGCGCGGCTCCTCGGCCGGCGTCACGTTCGCCTTTCGCGCCGCCGACGTCGCGCACCCGCTCGACGGCGCCGGGTTCGTCGCGCCACGCCGCGAAGGACTCCTGCTGCTCGGCGCCTCGTTCGCCCACCGCAAGTTCGCCGACCGCGCCCCCGCGGACCGGGCGATCGTCCGCGGGTTCTTCGACGAGCGGGCCTTCAGCTTCGAGGACGCAGCGCTGGTCGCGCGCGCGCGCGCCGAACTCGCCGGACTGCTGGGAGTGGCGTCCGGCGCGCCGGCATTTGCGCGGGTTGTGCGCTGGGAGAACGCCATGCCGCACTACCACGTGGGGCATCTCGATCGGGTGGCCACGCTGCGCGCCCGGATGGCGGCCTGGCCGGGGTTCCAGTTGGCGGGGAACTCGTACGCGGGCGTCGGTCTCCCCGATTGCATCGCCGCCGGCGAGGCTGCGGCGGCGGCGGTCCTGGGCCGGGCCGGTACCGGCCCCACGGTTGATTGACGGGGGCCGGCCGACCCCGTACAATTGTGCAACGTTCGCGGCCGTTGCCGCTGCCTGACCCTTGTCCCACTCCTTGCAGGATCTGCCGCCCATGTTCCCATTCCACCCCGCCCGCATGCTTGGTGCGCTCGTGCCCGCATGCGCGTTGGTTGCCGGGCTCGCATGCGGAGCCCAGCCCGCAGCCGCCCAGCCCGCCCGCCACGTCACCGCCGAGCAGGGCGGCCCGGGCGGGCGCTCCCTGCTCATCGAGTCTCGCCTCACCGGCCTCCACCTCGATGCGTTCGTCGACGGGTTTCGCCAGCCGGGCATGATTGCACCCCAGGGCGCCGTGGCCCCGGCCTTCGACTTCGCCGCCGCCCCTTTCGCGGGGCTTACCGCGGAAGGGCCGTGGAGCCCGTTGCCGCCGCCGGCACGCTGGGTGCATTCCACGATTTACGACCCCGTGCGCGATCGCCTGATCGTGTTCGGCGGCCAGGGCTACTCCGGCTCGACCAACGAGGTGTGGGCGCTCAGCCTCTCGGGAATCCCCCGCTGGTCGATGCTCCTCACCTCGGGTACGACGCCGTCGGCACGGGCGTTCCACAGCGCGGCGTATGACTCGCTGCTCGATCGGATGATCGTCTTCGGCGGCAACGACGGCTCGCCGCGCAACGACGTCTGGGCGCTCTCGTTCGCCGGCAGCCCGACCTGGTCGCAGCTCGACCCCACGGGCACGCCGCCGTCCCCGCGCGCGTGGCACGCCGCGGTCGTCGATCGCGCGCGCAATCGCATGATCGTACACGGCGGGCAGGTGAACGGGACCGGGCTCGCCGACACCTGGGCGCTGTCGCTCGGCGCGACGCCGGCGTGGACGCCGCTCGCGGCCGCCGGCGCCGGCCCGGGCGTGCGCTCGGCGCACGCCGTGGCGCTCGATGCGCCGGGCGATCGCCTGATCGTGTTCGCCGGTATCGACGCGGCCGGCCAGGCCACGGCGACCGCGTGGACGCTGTCACTCGGGGGGACACCCACCTGGGCCGCACTCACGCCGACCGGGACGCCCCCGGGTGCGCGCTACGGCGCGAGCGGGACGTACGACCGACTGCGACGACGCGCGATCTTCTTCGGTGGCGGCGTCGGCGCCCCGAACACGAACGAGACGTGGGCGCTCACGCTCGAGGGCACGCCCGCGTGGACGCTGCTCCCCTCGTCGAACGCACCGCAGGGTCGCCAGTTCCACACCGCCGCCTACGATCCGTTCGGGGATCGACTGCTGGTCTACGGCGGATCGTCCGGTCCCGTGCTCTCGGATACCTGGGCGCTGCCGCTCTCGTCGCCCGGCTCGGCGTGGATTCCGCTGTCGGGGACGCGGCGCAAGGGCCATACGGCCGTGCTCGACACCGCCCGCCGGCGCATGGTGATCTTCGGCGGGGAGAACTCGTCGCAGCTCAACGACCTCTGGGAGCTGGGGCTCGGCGCGGGCTCGACGTGGGCGCGACTCAATCCGGCCGGGACGCCGCCGTCGGCGCGCGCGCTGCACACGGCGATCTACGACGACCGACGGGATCGCATGATGGTTTTCGGCGGACGCGGCGGACCGCCGACCAATGACCTCTGGGAGCTGACGCTGTCGGGCTCGCTCGAGTGGCGCCTGGTCGAGGCGGCGGGAACGCCGCCGCCACCGCGCTTCGACCATGTCGCGGTCCTCGATGCGTCGCGCTATCGCATTCTGGTTTTCGGCGGGATGGACGCCGGCGGCTCGTTCAACGACGCCTGGGCGCTCTCGCTCGCCGGCACGCCGACGTGGAGCCTGCTCGCGACCACCGGAAACCGGCCGTCGGCCCGCGGCGGGGCGCAGGCGATCTTCGACACGGTGCGCGACCGGATCGTCGTCTTCGGCGGCTACACGCAGAACTTCACGCCCCTCGGCGACGTCTGGCAGCTCTCGTTCACCAACGGCTCCGTGTGGTCCGCGCTCACGCCGAGTGGAACGGCCCCGGTCCCCCGCTTCGCGGGCGCGACGTCGTACGACACCACGCGCGATCGCATGCTGGTCGCCAGCGGAACCGACTTCGTCAACTTCCACGACGAGACGTGGGCGCTGCAGTTCGCGGGTTTCGGCACGTCGGCGAGCTGGAGCCGCCTGTCGGGGCCCGGCCAGAGACCGACCTCGCGCTCCGACCACAAGTCGGTCTACGACGTGGACTCCGATCGGCTCGTCTCGTTCGGTGGCTTCAATCTGAACGGCGTGCTGCACGACACGTGGGAGATGGACTTCACGGCGGTGGTCGGCGTGCCGGACGGGGATATGCCGACGGCCGGTGCGGGCCCGCTGACGCTGGCGCTGACCGGCGCCAACCCGGCGCGCGACGCGGCGCGCTTCCAATGCTCGCTGCCGACGTCGGGACCGATCGCGCTCGAGCTGGTCGACGCGCGGGGGCGTGCCGTGCGAACCGTGGCCGCGGGGTCGTTCGCGGCCGGGCGGCATGCGTTCGCGTGGGATGGGCGCGACATGGCCGGACGCCGGGCGGCGGCCGGGATCTACTTCGCGCGCGTGCGGCAGGGCGACGCCGAGGCGCGGACAAGGGTGGTCTGGTTGCCCTAGCGCCGCGTTACAGCATGCCGAGTTGCAGCCGCGCTGCCTCGGACATCATCTCGCGCTCCCACAAGGGCTCCCACACGATGTTCACC
>JANOEH010000090.1:0-2832 GCA_031413115.1 Candidatus Eiseniibacteriota bacterium
CCCTTGCCCTTGGCCGGATCGCCCTTCCCCTGGGCCAGGACAAGGGCCGGAAGGAGGAGAAGCGCAGACAGGGCGAGGGCTGCCGGACGTGTCATCAAGGATCTCCAGGGCGGCGGGGGTGATCGACTCCCACCGAGGATAGCGGTCGCGGCGCATGCGGGCAACCGTGGCCGTGGAGGGGCCGTGGAGGGCGACGACCGCGCGGCACGCGTTGACGCTGCCCGTCGCGACGTGCTAGTTTGCATTGCTTTCACAGGTTAGGCGAGTCCCCCGCCTGCCGCAGCGACCGTCGCCGGCGACCCGGAGACGCCCCCGGGCCCCCGCATTCAGTGCGTCCGTACGCCCGCCCGGGAGGTGCCGCTTGAAAGAGTTCACCACCAACCAGATCCGCAACATCGCACTCTTCTCCCACGGCGGCGCGGGCAAGACCTCGCTCGCCGAGGCGATGTTGTTCTGCGCCAAGGCCTCGAACCGGCTCGGCAAGGTCGAGGACGGCACGACGGTGCTCGATCACCAGCCCGACGAGATCCACCGCAAGATCACGATCAACCTGGCGCTCGCGCAGTTCGAGTGGAAGGGCGTGAAGATCAACCTGATCGACACGCCCGGCTACGCCGACTTCGTCGGCGAAGTCTACTCGGCGGTGCGCGCGGTGGATGCCGCGGTGCTCGTGCTTCGTGCGTCGGCCGGCGTGGAGGTGGGCACCGAGATCGTGTGGGAGAACATTCACGAGCACAAGATCCCCACGCTCGTGGTCGTCAACCAGATGGATCGCGAGCACGCCGACTTCGTGAAGGCGGTGCAGAGCGCGCACGATCGGCTGGGCGCCAACGTCGTGCCGGTGCAGTTGCCGATCGGCTCGGCCGAGACGTTTCGCGGCGTCGTCGACCTCCTGCACATGAAGGCCTACGTGACGCAGGGCAAGGGCGTCGAGGCGAAGGACATCGAGCAGGAGATCCCCGCCGACATGCTCGCCGCCGCGACGACCGCGCGCAATGTCCTCGTCGAGGAGGCGGCCTCGAACGACGAGACCCTCATGCAGAAGTTCTTCGACGGCGTGGCGCTGACCGAGGACGAGGTGATCCACGGGCTCGAGAAGGGCGTCGCCAGCGGGAAGCTGATCCCGGCGTTCGCGGCCTCGGCGACGACGCTCATCGGCGTGCGGGACGTGCTCGACGACATGGTCGGACTCATTCCGCCCCCCGACGAGCACCCCGAGGAAGTCGGCGTGAAGCCTGGCACGGACGACGCCGAGGCGCGCCATCCCGACGTCAAGGAACCGTTCTCGGCCGTGATCTTCAAGACGATGAGCGAGGCGCACCTGGGCGAACTGTCCGTGTTCCGCGTCTTCTCGGGATCGGTGCAGGCGGGGGACGACGTCCTGAATGCGACGACCGGCCGGCCCGAGCGCATCGGCGCGCTCTACAACCTGGTCGGCAAGGAGCGCAAGGAGGCCGGCCGCGTGGTCGCCGGCGACATCGCCGCGGCGGTCAAGCTCAAGGACTCGCACACCGGGAACACGCTCTGCGACAAGGCGCATCCGGTGCTTCTCGCGGGCGTCGAGATCCCGCGCCCGGTCGTGGCCGAGGGCCTCCGGCCCCGGTCGAAGGGCGACGAGGAGAAAATCGGCGTCGCGCTGCAGAAGCTGCACGAGGAGGACCCGGCCCTGGCGATGATGATCGAGCCGTCCACGCACGAGACGCTCTTGTGCGGCATGGGCGACCTGCACCTCGACATCGCCGTGGAGCGGCTCAAGTCGCGCTATCACGTCGAGGTCGAGCTGTTCCGGCCGCACGTGCCGTACCGCGAGACGATCCGCAAGACCGCGCAGGGTGAGTACCGCCACAAGAAGCAGACCGGCGGACGCGGCCAGTTCGGCGAGGTGCACATGCGGTTGGAGCCGAACCCGGGGAATGGATATCAGTTCCTGAACGAGATCAAGGGCGGCGTCGTTCCGACACAGTATATCCCCGCGGTCGACAAGGGCATCCAGGAGGCGCTGCACGCAGGGCCGCTGGCGGGCTACCCGGTCGTCGACATCAAGGCGGCGCTGTTCTTCGGCAAGTTCCACGACGTCGACTCGTCGGAAATGGCGTTCAAGATCGCAGCACTCCAGTGCTTCCGCGAGGTGGCGTTGCAGGCCGGGCCCGCGCTGCTCGAACCGATCAACGAGATCGAGGTGCGCATTCCCGAGGAGTTCATGGGCGACGTCATGGGCGACCTGTCGTCGAAGCGTGGCAAGATCCTCGGCATGGAGACCGATGGCCACGCCCAGCGCATCAAGGCGCTGGTGCCGCAGTCGGAGCTCTACAAGTACGCGACCCACCTGCGCGCGCTGACGCAGGGCCGCGGCACCTACCGCATGAAGTTCGATCACTACGACGAGGTGCCGCGCGAACTGGCCGAGAAGGTCGTCGCCGCCGCCAAGGCCGAGCGCGAAGCCGAGGCGAAGGCCTAGGCGTGCGCTCCCCGCGCGCCAGGGAGGCGCGATGATCGTCCTCGGAATCGATCCCGGAAGCCGCCTCACCGGCTGGGGCGTCGTGCGCGTCACCGGCACGCACGTCACGCCGGTGGCGCACGGCGTGATCGTCGCCGGCGCGGGCGCGCTGCCCGACCGGCTGGTCGTCCTGGGCCGCGGGATCTCGGCGGTGCTCGACGAGCACGCGCCGGCTCTGGTCGGCGTCGAGCAGGCATTCCACGCCAAGAACGTGCGCTCGACGCTGGTGCTGGGCCACGTGCGCGGCCTCGTGCTGTGGCTCGCGGCGGGACGCGGCATCGCCATCGGCGAGTACGCGCCCCGCGCGGTCAAGTTGGCGGTCACCGGCAACGGCG
>JANOEH010000091.1:0-14246 GCA_031413115.1 Candidatus Eiseniibacteriota bacterium
GCACACGCTCCCGAGACCGTCGGCTGGTGGCGCTCGCAGGCGCCCGATGCGGCCTTCCTCGTGACCAGCCGCGAGCGCCTGGGCCACGCGGACCAGCACGCGCGCGCGGTCGAGCCGCTGTCGTCCGACGAGGCCCTCGAACTGTTCACGCTCCGTGCCCGGGGACTGCGGCCCGGACTCGCGATCGTAGGCGACGACACCGCGATCGCTCGCGAGATCGTGCACCTCCTCGACGGGATCCCGCTCGCGATCGAGCTGGCGGCCGCCCGTGTCCGCGTGATGGACATGGCACAGATTCTCGAGGGTATGCACAAGCGCTTCCGGCTGCTCGCCGGCGGCGCCGGCGCGCGCCACGAGACGCTCGAAGTCGCGATCGACGGATCGTGGGAGCTGCTGGCTCCCTGGGAACGCGCGGCCTGGGTGCAGTGCGCCGTCTTCGAGGCGGGATGCACTCTCGAGGCCGCGAGCCACGTGCTCGATCTCTCCGCATTTCCCACGGCCCCGGCCATCGTCGACGTCGTGCGCTCGCTGGTCGACAAGAGCCTCGTGCGGTCCTGGGTGCCGCCCATGGACGCCGGCGAGTCCGTCCCCGATGTCCGCTTCGGCATGTACGTGACGTTGCAGGAGTACGCGCGCGCCCGCCTGCGCGCCGATTCCGCCGCGGAACAAGCGGCCGAGGAACGGCACGGTGGATTCTATTCCCGGGAAGGCGGCGCCGCGGCGATCGCGGCCGTGGATCGGGATGCCGCGAAGCGGCGGGCCCTCGAGCGCGAGCTCGAGAACCTGGTCGTCGCGTGTCGGCGGGCCCTCGCGCGCGGCGACGTCGCGACGGTCGCGTCGACCTACCACGCGGCGTGGCGCGTTCTGAAGGCGCGCGGACCGCTGGGCACCGCGCTCGCGCTGGGGAACGAGGTCCTCGCGGACGCGCGCGTCCAGGGCGTCGGCCGGGCGAGCGTCGCGGGAAGTCTGGGCGAGGCCGACTGGTATGCCGGGCGCTACGAAGACGCCCGCGCGCACTTTACGACCTCGCTCGCGATCGCGCGCGAGTTCGCGGATCCGCGTCTCGAGGTCCGGGCTGCCGCCTTCCTCGGGCGTTCCGAGTTCATGCTTGGGAAGGCCGACGAAGCAGGGACGGCCTTTGCGATCGCCCTGGCCGCCGCGCGCTCGCTGGGGGATCGCCCGGGGCTCGGCGTCGCGCTCAACGGGCAGGGCATGATGCTGCACGAGCTGGGCCGAACCGAGCAGGCCCGGACCGACTACGAAGAGGCGCTCGCGATTGCGCGCGACATCGGCGACC
Source organism: Candidatus Eiseniibacteriota bacterium (assembly GCA_031413115.1). Lineage (GTDB taxonomy): Bacteria > Eisenbacteria > RBG-16-71-46 > RBG-16-71-46 > DASYSL01 > JANPEF01. Next base: position 1,298 of record JANOEH010000091.1, read on the forward strand.
GCGCGATGGAAGCGGTGACCCTGCTGAGCCTCGGCATCCTCGAGCACAAGCGCGGGCGGCTCGACGAGGCGGCCGCGCTCTTCGCGGCGGCGCTCGCGATCCATCGCGAGGCGGGAAACCGGCGTTCCGAGGGCATCGCGCACCTCAATCTCGGAAGCCTGAAGACCGACCAGGGTCGGTTGGCTGAGGGGCGCGAACACCTGGAGGCCGCGCTGGTGATCGCCCGGGCGATCGGCTCACGGGCCAACGAGGGCGTCTCCCTCGCGGCACTCGGCGAACTGTTCCTCGAGATGGGAGAAGCGGAAGAGGCGCGCGCGCACCTCGAACAGTCCCTGGCCATCCAGCGCGAGATCGGGAACCGTCGCGTCGAGGGAATCCTGATCGGCAACCTGGCGCGCGTGGACGAGTTGAAGGGCGAGATCGCGAGCGCCCAGGCCGGATACGAGTGCGCGCTCGCGATCCACCGCGAGTTCGGCGACCGCCACTACGAGGGCGGTGCTCTCACCAGCCTGGCGAGTCTCCTGCTGGGCCGCGGGGCGCAAGCCGAAGCGCGCAATGCGCTCGTCGCCGCCGAGCCGATCCTGCGCGAGATCGAGGCTCGGCAGGAGCTCGCTCGGATGCTCTGCGTGCGCGCGGATCTCGAGCAAGCGCAGGGGAACGCGGAGGTCGCGGACTCCGCCCTGGCGGAGGCGGAGTCGCTCGCGGCCGAACTGGGCACGAGGCCCGACTCGGAACTGGGTCGGGCGCTCACGCGAGCGCGGTGATCACCTCACGACGATCACCGGGACCGTCCGCGTCCCCTGGTCGGTGACGAGGCGCGCCACGTAGGCTCCCCCCGGAACGTGGTGGCTGGCCGCCCCGTGCACCGCCCAAGGTGATGGGACCCGGCCGGGCCGCGCCCGGTCGGGTGCCTGCTGGAGTAAGCAAGCTTTGGGGACGGATTGGCTCATCGGGCGTCAGGACGCTCGGCTACCCGACCACCCGGGCAACTTGGCCGCCTGCTTCACCCACTTCGTCATCTGCGCCTCGTCGAGCTCGTCGCCTTCGTGGATGTCGATCCAGCGCGCGTCCTTGCTCTTCGGCGTGCCGCCGGGGGGAAGCGGCTGCAGCGACGTGCCGGCGAAGAAGGTCACCTTGACGTAGCGGGTGAGGACATGGAACGACAGGAACCAACCCCGGCCCTCCAATCCGTAAAACGGCGAGTTCCACTTCACCGCCCTCTTCACCGTGGGCACGCTGCGCACGATGAGCGCATCGAGGCGCTTCCCGAGGTCGCTCTTCCAGCCCGGCATCGCAGCGATGTACGCCTTGATCGGTGCATCGCCGTCGGCCTTCGCGATCTGCGGGTTGCCGCCTGAGAGGAGGACGACCTTCGCGGGCGGCTTGCCCTTCGCGCCCGCCTTCACCTTCACGCCATTGTGGGCCGACGCGGCCTTGACCAGCGCCTTGAACGCCCGCGCGTTGATCGTCGCCCCTTCCGGGATATCGATCGCCCGTCGCGTGCCGCCGCCCAGGCTCGAGTTGAACAGCCCTGCGGGGTCCGGCAGCTTCGCCCCCTGCGCGAACGTGAGCTTCACGACCTGCTTGTACGACTCCCCGGTGCACAGGATCCCGCCGTGCGACCAGATCGGAATGTCCCACTTCCACTCCTCGGTCACGCCGGGCACGGCCTCGAGAATCAGCGCGCGCATGCGGGCCAGCGCTTCCGCGTGCCAGCCGCCGAGGTCGCGGAGGTGCGCGTCGATGAGCCTGGTCGCGGGAGTCGCGGTCGCCTGCTTGCTTGCGCGCGTCGCGACCCTGGTCCGGGACTTCGGCGTTGCCTTCACCATGATCACACCTCCATGTCGGGGCTCATGCGTCGGAGGTTCGTCCGGATCTCCTCCTGCGGAGCTCAAGTTGTCCGGGTATGGGGGCAAGCGTCAAGAGGCGCGCGTTCGATCCACTGCCCCCGGAGGGCAGTGAACTTGCACGACTTGCTGCGCAGCAAGTCACCCGGCGAGCGCCAGAGTGTCGAAGGCTCCGATGAGCCATTCCGCGGCGAAATCTTGCTGGATACAGGGGAGGGCTCCCATTCCGATCGATCCGAGGTGCCGCCATGACCCGTTCCTTCCTGCTCATCCTGATGACTCTCTGGGCTTCCGCGGCTTCGGCCCAGGTCCTGCGCGACGACCTCTGGGTCACCAACGGGGGCGTCTACGCCTCGACGGTCGTGGGCAACACGCTCTACCTCGGAGGGGACTTCAGCCGGGTCGGGCCCGCGACGGGCGGGCTCATGCCGGTTCACGCCACCTCCGGGAACCCGCTCCAGGCGCCGCTCGACGTGGACGGCACGATCAAGGCGATCCTCTCGGACGGCGCAGGCGGCTGGTACGTGGGCGGGTCCTTCCGCCACATCCAGGGCGTCGCGCGGAACAGCCTCGCGCGGATCAGCGCGACCGGCGCGGTCAAGCCGTGGAACCCGGGCGTGAACGGATTCGTCAACGCGATGGTTCTCTCGGGCGGCAAGCTCTACCTGGGTGGGTTGTTCTCGCAGGTCGGCGGGCAGGGGCGGAACAACCTCGCCGCCGTCGACACGACCATGGGCGCGGTCGTCGCCGGCTGGAACCCGAACCCGAACTCGGCCGTCAACGCGATGGGCATCGCCACCGGGCTCGTCTACGTGGGCGGCGGGTTCACGACCGTCGCTGGCGTTTCGCGCCTGCACGTCGCGGCGCTCGACGCGACGACCGGCGCGGCGTCGAGCTGGCAGCCGAATCCGAACGGGGACGTTTATGCGCTCGCCGTCCTCTACGACGTGATCAACCTGACCACGCACGTCTACATGGGCGGCTCGTTCGGGCTGGTGTTCGGGTTTCCGCGCGCGAACTTCGCGCAGGTCGACGCGACGCCGGGTTCGCCGACGTTCAACCAGCCGACGGCATTCAACCCGTCGCCGAACGGGGCCGTGCGATCGCTCGTGATCTCGGGGCGCACGATCGTCCTGACCTACCTGGGCGGCGACTTCACGCTGGCCGCCGGGCAGCCGAGGTCGCGTCTCGCTTCGTTCAGCGGAGCGACCCTCGGCGCATGGAACCCGGGTGCGGACAACACCGTCGTCTCCCTGCGGCTGAGCGGCACGACGATGTATGTCGGCGGTGCCTTCGGCACGCTCGGCGGGCAGCCGCGGCCGTTCGCCGGCGCGGTTGCGACATCGGGCGGTACGGTCACCGCGTGGAATCCGCAACCGAACGCGATCGTGCGCGCCTTCGCGCCGGTCGACACGACCGTGTGGCTCGGCGGCGACTTCACGAGCCTGGGCGGCGTCGCGCGCGCGAACCTCGCGGCGCTCGACCTCACGACCGGCATGGCGACCGGCTGGAACCCGGGGACGAACGGCACGGTCTACGCGCTCGAGCCGATCGCGGGCTTGCTCTACGCCGGCGGCGCGTTCACGACGGTCGGGGGCCAATCGCGGCCGCACGCCGCGCAGCTCGACGTGAGCGGAAACCTCGGGTCGTGGAATCCCGCGCCCGACGGCGACGTGCGCGCGATCGCGAGCCGCTCGGGCATCGGCGGCTCGGCGATCTTCCTCGGTGGCACGTTCGCGAACGTGATGGGCACGCCCCGCAACCGGCTCGCTGCCGTGAGCGACGCGGCGTCGTCGGATCTCTCGAGCTGGAACCCGAACGCGGACGGACAGGTCGACGCGATCGTGGTCGACCCGAACTGGGTCTACGTCGCGGGCAAGTTCACGGGATTCGCGGGACTCTATTCACGGCAGTACGTCGCGCAACTCGACCCGAACGGAGTGCCGACGGGCTTCTTCCCGCTCTCGTCGAAGCCGATCAAGACGCTCGCACGGATCGGCGGCACGCTCTACCTCGGCTTCGCGGGGCAGGCCACGATCGGGGGCCAGCAACGCCGGGGCATCGCGGCGTTCAACCCTCCCACGAACACGCCACTGGCGTGGGATCCCCAGTGCGACGGCAGCGTCTACACGATCCTGCCGAGCGGCGGGACGCTCTATCTGGGCGGTTACTTCTCCCAGGTTGGCGGACAGACCCGGGAGAACCTCGCGCAGGTCGACACCGCGCAGGCGGCGACCGCGACGGCGTTCAACGCGCCGACGTGGAGCTTCCAGAGTGTGTTCGTCCTGGGCGCGGACTCGCCGGGCGTCTTCGACCTCACCGAGGCGAGCGGGTCGCTCTACGCGTCCGGTCTCTTCACCTCGATCCTGGCCAAGCCGCATTCCGCAATCGCGGGCATGACCTCGGGCACCGTGGGGATCGAGCCGACGCCGCTTGCCGGTCTCGCGCTGCGGGCGACTCCGAACCCTTCCCGCGCCGGGCAAGCGATCGAGTTCACGCTCCCCACGGCGGGCACCGTGCGGATCGTGGTCCACGACGTCGCCGGGCGGCTGGTGCGCGCGTTCGCGCCGGGCACGTTCTCCGCCGGCCCGCACAGGATCGCGTGGGATGGCCGGGGCGCGAACGGCACACGGCTCGCGCCGGGCGTGTTCTTCGTGATGCTCGAGACGGGAACGGAACGCACGTACGCGAAAGTGGTGCGGGTCGAGCGCTGACGCACGGGGCGGTCCCGCGACCACGCGCCTTGCGGTATCCTTCGACCGCACGCCCGTTTCCCGGCTCCTGGCTCCCGGCATCCCGAACGTCTCGAGGAGAACCCCTATTACTTTTCGCAGTCGCGCCGTCCGCAGCCTGGTGGAATTGCACGAGCGCGAGCTGCGCTCGTTCCTCGAGACGTGGAAGCGCTTTGCCGCCGCCGGGCTGCCCATGCCCGAGGCCCACGGCGACGAGGACTACGCGGACCGTGAGCGGCTGGCCGGCCACGTGTTCATGGCGGCGCGCGGCTACCTGACGCGCATCGGCGAGTGGATGAACCGCCCCGTGACCGACGTCGACGGAAGCCAGGATCCGCGCGAGATCATGTCCCGCGCGGTGGAGTTCTCCGACGGCGTGCTCGCCGCCTACCGTCGCCACCTGGCCGAAGTCACGACGGAAGAGCTCGAGCCGCAGATCCACAAGACGCGATGGGGCGTGCTCCTGAGCGTGGAAAGCCTGCTCGAGCACGCGGTGGTCCATCCGATGCGCCATCGCATCCAGCTCGAGCGGATCCTCGAGGGTGGCGGGGCGACCGACGAGTGATCGGGATGAAGGCCGAAGCCGGCCTCTACTTCGTGCGCCTGCGCACCGAGGGGCGTGATTGGAGTCAGCGGCTGGTGCGTCTCGATTGACGCTGCGCAAGCCGCGGAACGGGGGGGGGCGCGTCGCACTCCTGCCTTTCTTGCTTGTGGCGGCGCCCCGGGTGTTGGATCCTCGTTCGACCCCCGTTCGATTGGAGCTCCGCATGGCCACCCCTGTCCGAGACTTCCGCCCGCTCTTGTTCCTGGTTCTCCTCGCGTTCCCGCGCCCCGCGGCCGCGGCCAACCTGTCCTGGATCACCGTCGGTAGCGGCGTTGCCGCGTCGTCGTCCAACTGGTCCCCGGCGCAGGTACCGGCGGCCGCGGACGTCCTCCTGTTCAACGTGGCCGGACCGCGCACCGTGACCTGGGGCTCCACCGTTGCCGCGAGCACCCAGCACATCTATCGCACCGGGACGAACACGCTGTCGTTCCTCTCGCCGCACTTCGCGTCCGGGGGCGTCATCGTCGGCTCGCAGAACGGCGACAATGCGACCGCGAACGTCGTGACCGGCACGCTGGCCACCGGCAGCTCTTCGACGATCGGCAGCGCGGCGGGCACCACCGCCAGCATGACGGTCACCGGTTCCAACGTCCTCTTCCAGGTGCAGAACGCCGGCGCGGACCTGGTCGTCGGTGCTTCCGGCAGCGGCAATCTGAGCGTGAGTGCCGGCGGCGTCGTACGCGTCAACGACGACCTGATCCTCGGCAACGCGGCCGGCGGCAGCGGCAACGTTCTAGTCACCGGCGCCAGCGCGCTCAACTCCTCGACCCTCGAGACCGCGACCGCGGACGCGGACATCCTGATCGGCAACGGGGGTAACGGGACGCTCAGCGTGGTTTCTTCCGGTGTCGTCAACGTGCAGGACGACATGGTGATCGCCGTCGGAACAGCGGGGAACGGCACGCTCAACGTCTCGGGCACGAACTCGATCGTGACGGTGAACGACGTATGTGCGGTGGCGAACAACACGACGGCAGGCATCGGGAGCGGGATCGGCACGCTCAACGTCAACGTCGGCGGAACGATGGTCGTGAAGAACGTCCTGCGCGTCGGTGATTCCGACGGTGGAACGGGCACGCTGCACCTGAACGGCGGCCTGCTCCACGTCAAGAACTTCACGCTCAATGGCGCGCATGGCGTGTTCGACTGGGACGGGGGGACGTTCCGTGTCGACAACGGCACTGCGACCGCGGGATCCGGCATCAGCATGGGAACGTCGACGAGCGCGCCGCGACTCGAGGTGATCCGAGGCGCGGGTTTCTTCGTTTCCGGAAACCTGTCTTTCGTGGGTAGTTCGGGATCGCTTGCCGTGGGACCGCAATCCTCGCTCACCTTGAGCGGGGGCGACCTCATCGCGACGAGCGGCACGTTCGCGGTGACGGTCGACTCCTCCTCGAACCTGGCAGGGGGCGACATGCAGCTCGGAGGGAGTTCGTCGAACACGTCCCTCGCCGTGACCAACGGCTCCTATCTCGCGCTCAGCAGCTTCGAGTCGGCGGACCAGGTCGGCGCGGTCTCGACGATCCAGCTGACGGGGACGGGCTCGCTCATCGGCTGGGACAACATGTTCTATCTCGCGGGCGATGCGGGGCAGGCCGGCGGGACCGCGGACATGACGATCTCCTCCGGCGGCCTGCTGCGCGGCAACATTGGGGCCTCCTCGCTCAAGATCTGGCCCGGCGGAACCATGCACGTCAACACCGGGGGAACGGTCGACACGCCGGGCATCATGACTCTCCTCGGCTTGCTCGACCTGGGCGGGGGAGCCTCGACCCTCGCAACGACCACGCTGCAGGGCAACGGCCGCATCCGCGGTCGTGGCACCGTCGCCTCGAGGGTGGTGTCGAGCGACCCGACGACGCGCATCTCGGCCATCGGCGGCGACCTCACGCTCGGCGTGTCCCTCCTGGGTGGTGTCCAGTTCGCGGGAACGCTCGAGGCGGGAGGCTCCCTGGTGACGCTCATCAGCGCTCAGCCGATCACCCTCGGGGACACGACGACCGTCGAGGAGGGTCGCATCAAGACGACGTCCGGCCTGACGAACCCGGCCACGGGAGTCGTTCGCGCGATCGGCGCGCTCGAGACGCCGACCTTCAGCAACGCGGGTGTCCTGTCGATCGGAGGCGCGGCCCCGGACACGCTGCGGGTGCAGGGCGCGTTGAACCTGCAGGCGACGAGCACGCTGCGCATGCGGGTCCAGGGAACGGGCCTGAACCAGGCGGACCGGATCCGGGTCACGGGTGCGGCAAACCTGGGGGGCACGCTCGAGCTCTTCTTCGACCCCAACGGCGTTTATCAGGCGAACACGACGGTCACGCTCCTGAGCTTCCCCTCGCGCACGAACTCGTTCGCCTCGGTGGTCGTGCACGGCCTCGATCCGTCGCTGTTCGCGGTCGTCCACAAGTCGACCGCCATTCACGTCATCTTCAATACCACGGTGGCGGTGGAGCCCGGTGCCGAGCTGCCGCAGGCGGTCGCGTTCACGGGTCGTTCCGCGACGGGATCGATGCCGGGCAGGTTCGACCTCGCGCTGCCGCGCGCGGCCCGGGTGCACGTCGCGCTCTACGACGTTCGCGGACGCGAGGTCGCGCACCTCGTCGACGGCGCGGCGCCCGCCGGCGTCCATCGCCATGCCCTGCCGGAAGGGCTCCGCCGCGGTGTCTACTTCGGCCGCGCCCGCATTCGCGAGGATGGCGCGGCGGCCGACATCGTCCGCACGGATCGAGTGGTCGTGCGGTAGGGCAAGTTTCACGGCGCCCGCGAGTCTAGTCGAGAACGACCAGCCGTCGGACCGCGGCATTCTCGCTCTGCGACAGCCGCAGAAAGTACACGCCCGCTTCGATCACACGCCCTCCGGCGGACGACAGGTCGACGGTGTGCGTCCCGGCACCGAGGCCACCCACGTCGCGGGACGCCACTCTCCGACCCACCACGTCGATCAGCTCGAGCCGTGCCGCCGTCGCGCGCGGCAGCGTGAATCGCGCGGTCAGCGTCCTTCCTGACGCCGGGTTCGGCCAGGTCGGGTCGAGCGCGAACGCCAGCGACGGCGGGGGACCGGGAACGTCCACGATCCCGCCCGGTCCGACCGTGGCGAACGGGCTCTCGTTGCCGTGCTCGTCGACGGCCGACAGCTTGTACGTGAACCCCGGCTGGACCGGATCGACGTAACCGGTGTCCGTTGTCGCCGCCAGCAGTGTGCCCGGGGCCGGCACGAACGCGGGGTCCGCGCCGCGATACAGTCGGAACGTCGTGAAGTCGGCGGCCTGGTTCACGTTCCAGTGCAGGTGCGTCTCGCCGCCGGAATATCCGGCGGTGAACGGCGAAGGGGTCGGCGGGGGCAGGTTGTCGACCGACATGGCGGGGTGGAGCTCCGACTCGTAGTAGCTGTACTGCCCGGTCCACGCGCGGACCGTGAGTCCCCAGTGCTGCAGCTCGGCGGCTGTGGCGTCGCCCGCGGTGTTGACGACGGCCGTGTACTCGGCGGCACCTGTCGCGGGGATCAGGTAGGCATCCAGCTTCGGCTGGGGGCCCTCGCCCGGGCCGGCGGCGGGAGAGAGGGGCCCGCTCCGCATGTACACGTCGTAGCCCAGCACGGTGAAACCCGAGTTCGGCGAGTCCGCCGATGCCGGCCGGATGCGGACCGTGACGCGACCGCCTTCGTCCGCGGGCACGTCCGAGGCGAGCTTGATCGTCGGCGAGGTCACGTACTTGAAGACGCGGGCGTTCGAGCCATCCGCGATGTACACGCTCCCGGCGGGATCGATGCCGATGGCCGCCGGGACGGTCCCCGCGCCGAGGTTGAACGTGTCCAAGAGCAACCCGTTCGAAGTGAGGCGGAAGACGTGCCCGCCGTTTCCGGTCGGAACGTAGACGTTGCCCGCGGCATCGACCGCGATGTCGTCGGGAGTCGCTCCCAGCGGCATCGGCCATTGTCCCAGGTACGTGCCGTCCACCGTGAACTTCTGAACGCGGGAGTTGCCTCCTTCTGCCACGTACACGATCCCGTTCTGGTCGATGGCGATCCCGGTGGGGAAGTTGAACTGGCCGATTCCGGAGCCGAGGGATCCCCACTGCAACAGGTAGACGCCCGTGGACGTGAACTTCTGGATGCGACGGTTCACCTGATCGACGACGAACACGTTCCCCGAGGGGTCGACCGCAATGGCGGCGGGCAAGTTGAACTGTCCGTTGCCCGTGCCCGGGGATCCCCACTTCGTGATGAACACGCCGGTCGCCGACAGCTTCTGGATGCGGTTGTTGTTCGTGTCGGCGACGTACACCAGGCCGGCCGCGTCCGTGGCGATCCCGGAGGGCAGATTGAACTGTCCGTCCCCGATCCCTCCCGACCCGTAGACTTCGAACGTGGTGCCGGTGAACGATCGGGAGCGGACGATGCTGTTGGCCTGGGCAACCCAGACGTACGGACCCGAGGCCGCGCCGATGCCCCCGGGCGAGAGAAACGTGTTGATTCCACTCGAGCCGTTGAGTTCGAACGCGTACGACATCGGCCATCGTGACTCGAGCACCCCGGCGCCGCTGAACTTCTGCACTCGATGGTTCCCCGAGTCCATGACATAGACGTTCGCCTCGGTGTCGATGCTCAGCGAGATCGGAGCGTCGAACTGCCCGTCACCCGTGCCCGCCGTTCCCCACTGCGTGAGGTAGCCGCCGCCGGCGGTGAACTTCTGGATGCGGTCGTTGCCGTTGTCGGCGACGTAGACGTTGCCGACCGCGTCGACGCCCACGGCCCACGCGAACTGGAACTCCCCGTTGGCGCTGCCGAACGAGCCCCACTGGGCGAGATAGGTTCCGGTCGACGTGAACTTCTGGATGCGGCTGTTGTAGACGTCGCACACGTAGACGTTTCCCGAGGGATCGATGGCCACGCTGGTCGGGATGTTCAACTGCCCGTCGCCGCTACCCGCCGTGCCCCACTTCGCCAGGAAGTTGCCGGCCGCATCGAACTTCTGGATGCGAAAGTTCCCCGAATCGGCGATGTATACGTCGCCCGCGGCGTCGATCGCGATCCCGCGCACCTGATCGAAGTCGCCGTCGGCTGAGCCGGGAGCGCCCCACTTCGTGACGTAGGCGCCCGCGCTGGTGAATTTCTGGACCCGGCAGAGCGTGAAGTCGCTGACGTAGATGTTGCCGGCCGCGTCCGTCGCGAGGCCGTAGGGCGACTGGAACTGGCCGTCGCCGAAGCCGTTCGATCCGAACTCGAAGACGAAGTTCCCCAGGGCGTCGTACTTCAGGATTCGCGCGGCGCCCGAGTCGACGACGAAGACGTTGCCCGAGCCGTCGGCGAAGACGCAATTCGACCCGAAAAACTGTCCCGGCCCGGTGCCCTGGACTTGCCCCCACTGCAGGGCGAATGTCGGCGTGACGGGGGAGGCCGCCGCGGGCATGGCGAACAGGGCGAAGGCGAGGGCAAGGAGCGGGGCGAAACGGTTGAATGAATGCATGATGACCTCCGAATTGAGCGGCCGGACCGCAGATCGGCAGGGTGTGACCCGATCTCCCTGGAAGGCCTCCTCAGGAGAAAGCAACATCGGAAGCCGAATTGGCTCACGCGCGTCAGAACTCGGAGCATTTGAGGACCCGGCCGCCCGCGGGTGAACCGCGTCGGGTCCTTCGGAGCCCCGATCCGCTGAGTGCCGCCGGTTCGCCGTCCAGGTAGACAGCGCGCGATCCACACGAAGTCTTGACGCGCGGCCGCGCAGTGTTGGTGGCAGACTCGTCGCCGCCATGACACGACCCGTCTCGAGCATCGTAATCCTGGCCGGACTCGCGCTTGTCCTCGCGACTTGCGGGGGCCACGCTGCCGGTTCCGGCGATCCGATCGCGGGCGACGTTGCGCGCTGGAAGCGCTATCTCGCCGAGGACACGGTCACCGTCGGATTCGTCGCCGAGTTGAAGGGCGCGGCCGCGCCCGCGCTCACCTCGGCCGACGTGGCGCTGGCGAGAGGGCGCCGCGCGGTCGCGCTCCTGCGGTTGGGCAGCGTGCGGACGAATCTCGAGCCCGGCCTCAAGGTTCCTCCGCAACCGACCTACGAGCGGTTCGATGCCGAGCACGCGAAGCTCGCGCCTCGCTTCACTCCCGCCGCAACGCAGGCGCTGGTGCGACCGACGAATACGTCCGCTCTCGGGCGTGCCCTGGCCCAGGCTTCGGTGATGCAGGCGCGCGAGACCTTCGACGCGAGCGATGCCTACGGGCGGGCGACCGAGGCCCTGTTCGGCGTCTACTACCTCCAGCAGGCAGTGTCGTACCTCGACTATGCGTCGTTCGCCGCGGAGGCCGGCGCGTCGCTCCGTCCCGCCGGCGGGCGTGCCCCGACGTTACGAAGCATCGCCCCCGAAATCCGCGCATTGCGCGACGAGATGCTCGCCGCCTATCGGCCGCCCCTGTCGATCGATCGACACGGGGAGTACATCGGCGCCAGTTCCGCAACCAAGGAAGCGCTCGAATACGACGCTGCGGGCCTCCACGAGGCGGCGCTCCTGCGCTACCTGCAGGCGTCCATCCGCTTCGCGCCCCTGCGCCCGGGGCGCGCGCCGCTCGATGCTGCGGCGCTCGCGGCGGAGATGGAAGACTGGCGCGAGCGGCTCAGCGCGCCGGGCCTCGATCACTCGCTCGGCGTGCTCTTCCTCGAGGTCGCCGCGGGCGACGCTGACACGGCGCGCGCGGGTCACGCGATGGTCGCATCCGCCATCACCCAGGACGTGATGCCGCGCTATTTCGCGGCGCTCGGGCCGTCTCTGCCCATGATCGCTGCGAAGCCGCCCGAGGTCACCGTCACCCTCGTGCGCTGGCCGTACACTTGAAACCTCTCCGATCCAGCAGGTCTGCTGGCCGAAAGCGTGGCGGTGTCGTACGGCGGGCGCGTTGCCTTCGTCTCCGAGAACTACGGAGCCTCCGGGTTGGCGAAGCGGTTCGGCGTGACCCGTTATCCGGCGATCTTCGTCGGCGACGTCCTCGTCGCGACGCCCAAGGACTTCGGGTTCTACGGCGCCGGCGAAGGCGCCGACGGCGGCCGGTACGCGCCGCTCCGCAGCGCGGCGAGCCATGAGCGCTTCCGTTCCGATCTCAAGCGCATGATCGATCTGCTGCTGGCCGGCCGGACGGAGGAGGCGCGCACGCACGCGGCCGATGCGAGCGAACTCGTCGTGCCGCGCCTCCCGTCGTTCGACCTCGCGGCGCTCGGGGGGGGGCCGCGGGTGACGAGCGCCTCGCTCGCGGGCCGCATCGTGCTCGTCGAGTTCTGGGCGACCTGGTGTCCGCCCTGTCGGGGCACGCTGCAGTGGCTCGGCAGCTTGAAGCAGCGTTACGGCGATCAACTCGAGGTCGTTGCCGTCGCCGTCGAGTCGGACAGCGCTGCGGTGGTCAAGTTCGCGACGGATTCGGGCCTGCCACTGCGATTCGCGCTGGCCACTACGGATCTGGCCCGCGCGTTCGGGGACATCAGCGCCGTGCCCACGATATTCCTCTTCGATTCCGCGGGCCGATGCGTGGAATCCGCATTCGGCGCCCCGCCGGACCTCCACACACGCATCGAGTCCCGCATCGAGACGCTGGCGAGTTCGGGTCAGGACTGATCGGCTCCATGGGATGTGCTGCCCGGCCGCCAGCCGGGCCCTTCTTCCGCGGCGCGAGGTCGAACGGGTCGGGGAAGGTCTGGATGCTGGCGGAAGGCGCGTGCCCGGCGGGGTCTACCTCTACCGTCTCCTCCTTGACGGAGTTCAGGTGGGCGATCAGCGCGTCGTCATGC
>JANOEH010000092.1:0-31785 GCA_031413115.1 Candidatus Eiseniibacteriota bacterium
CCCCAGGCCGGCATGACCGGCGGGGCGGGAGGTGGCGGCGCGGGCGCAGCGACCGGGCGCGGCATTGGCGCGGCGGCCGGTACGGGTGCGACCGCCGGGCGCCCGGCGAGCGCACTGGCGGCGGACGGGCCGGGCGTGGGAAAGCCGTGCAACGGCGGCGGCGCGGGGATCGGGCCGGCCCCTCCGAGGACGCTCTGGAACGAGAAGTCATCGCTCACCGCGTGCACGTGCTCGGGTCGCACCGGGCGCGTGCTTGCGACGTACGCGTTCACCATCGACTGGCTGGCGACGATGTTGATCTCGCGCGGGATGCCATTGGTCAGGCGATGCACGGCCTGGCAGCTGTCGTCGGGGAAGATGCGCTCGGGCTCACCGCCGGCGACGCGCAGGCGGTGGTGGATGTAGCGCGTGCATTCCTCGACCGACAGCGGATTGAGGCGGTACTTGACCGAGATGCGCTGGCGCAGCTGGCGCAGTTCGGGGCGCGCCAGTTTCTCCTCGAGTTCGGGCTGGCCGACGAGGCAGATGTGGAGCAGCCGGCCGCCGCGATCCTCGAGATTCGACAGCAGGCGCACTTCCTCGAGCAGCTCGTGCGACAGGTTCTGCGCCTCGTCGACGATCAGGATGCACGGCTCGCCGTGACCGACGTGCAGCGCGAGCCGATGCTCGAGCGCGGCGAGCAGCGCCGGCTTCGACGGCTGCGACGGGGGCTCGACGCCGAAGCGCCGTGCGATCTCCTCGAGCAACTCGAGGCGGGTCAGCGCGGAGTTGTTGATCAGCGCGACGTGCGTGGTCTGTGGCAGGCGGCTGACCAGGTCGTAGATCGCCGTGGTCTTGCCCGTGCCGACCTCGCCGGTGACGAGGACGAACGCTTCGCGGTTCTGGATCCCGTAGCGAAAGTGGGCGACGGCCTCGAGGTGCTCGGGGCTCGGGTAGACGAACCGCGAATCGTGACCGGTCGAGAAGGGGTTTTCGCGCAGCCCGAAGTGGGGCTCGAACATGGAATCTCCATCCGCGGGTCGAGGGGCGTCATCCCTGTGATCGGCAGCCCGGCCGTGCCCCTGAAGGTGGACGCCCCGGGGGATCGGCGGGGGGGGGCGCCGGACGATTTCGATGATAGTCGTTGCGAGGCGGATTCGGCTAGGGCCTCGGGCTGCCGGATCTCAGGCGGGGGTGGAAGCGAGGATCGAGCGCCCCTCGGGCGTCGCCTGCAGCAGTTCCTCGAGCATGAAACAGGCGGTCAGCGTCACGCCCTCGGCGGCGAGCGCCTCGCCTCCGCCGGCCGCCCGGTCGACCACGCACCACGCCTGCTCGACGATCGCCCCGGCCTCCCGGGCGGCGCGGACCGCGGCGAGCGCCGATTCGCCGCTGGTGCAGACGTCCTCGACGACCAGTGCGCGCGCGCCTGGGCTCAGGTTGCCCTCGATCAGGTTGCCGGAGCCGTGCACCTTCTGGGCCTTTCGCACGAGAAACGCTTCAAGGCTCGCGCCGCGGGCCAGGGCCTCGAGCGCGAATGCGACGACGATCGGATCGGCGCCCAGGGTGAGGCCTCCGACTGCGGTGATGCGGCCCACCGCCAGGTCGGGTGCGTAGCGCGCCTCGAGCAGCCGGCCGATGGCGCGGGCCCCGGCGGGATCAAGGCTGGTCTTGCGCACGTCGACGTAGAAGCGGCTCGTCGCCCCCGAGGCGAGCGTGAAGTCGCCGAACATGAGCGAACGCGCCAGCAGGATCGAGAGCAGCCGATCACGAGTGGAACTCATGGCCGCAATGTGCCCCCGGTCCGGGGGGCTGTCAAGCGAGCCCGCCCCCGAGCAGGCCCAGCGGTCCGCCTTGACCGGGAGGGGCAGCCACGCCTACCCTTGAGAAGCCGTCCGTCGGGCTCCCCACCTCATCTCGGAGATCGCACCATGCTCGGGCACGCCCGCCCCCGTCACATCCGGCCCGTGTCGTTGCCCGAGGTTCTCGCGACCCTCCTTCTCGGTGGGCTTGTCGGCAGCGGGGCCGATCCGGTCGCCGCCCAGGTGCGGGCCCGCGTCCTCGACCTCCCGCTCTACGAGCCCGCGGAGGGCCGGACCGCGCTCCCGGCCTACCATCCGCAGAAGCTCGTGCTCGAACTGGGCCCCGAAGCTCCGCGGCCGGGCTTTGGTTCGTCGTTCCGACCAGAGGCCGTGCCGCAGCGCCTCTCTGCCAGCGGACTCGGCGCGCTCGATGCGCTCAACGCCGTCCACGCGGTCACCCTGTTCACGCCCATGTTCCCCATGGCGACGCTGCCGGCGGCCGGCAGCGGCGACGAGGACCTCACGCGCTGGTACATCGTCGAGTTCCCCGCCGGCGTGTCGCTGGTGCAGGCGCTCGTCGAATACGCCGGCGTGCCCGGCGTGGTGGGCGCCGAGCCGGTGCCGCTGCACGCCGTGAGCTATACCCCGAACGACCCGCAACGCTTCAACCAGTGGCATCACACGACGAGCGCGGTGTACGACGCGTGGGACCTGGCGCAGGGCGACACGTCGATCGTGATCGCGATCGTCGACACCGGCGTGCAGTACAACCACTCCGATCTCGGCGGTACGGCGGCGCCGTACACCGCGGGTGTCATCTGGCACAACTGGGCCGAGATGGGCGGCACGCCCGGCTTCGACGACGACTCGAACGGCTTCGTCGACGATTTCCGCGGCTGGGATTTCGTCTCTTCGGCGATCGGCGCGGTGGGGGAGGACCTGGCGACGGCCGACAATGATCCCAAGGACTTCAGCGGGCACGGCACGTTCTGCTCCGGCATGGCGAGCGGGCGCACCGACAATGGCGTGGGCATCGCGGGCACCGCATTCAAGGCAAAGATCATGCCATTGCGAGTCGGCTGGTCGAGCGCCACGGGCACGAGCCTGGTCGACATGGTGTTCTGCGCGCAGGCCATCAACTACGCGGTGGCCAAGGGCGCGAAGGTGATCAACTGCTCGTGGTCGAACGGCAACCTGCCATCGCTCGTTTCGGCCGTCACCGCGGCAATCAACGCGGGCGCGACCGTGTGCGTCGCCGCGGGCAACGAGGGCGTGCAGAATCCGCCGCAGAACTACCTGTCGACGCGCGGCGACTGCGTGGACGTGGGAGCGACCGACATCAACGACCAGCGCGCCGGGTTCTCGAACTACGGCAGCTGGGTCGACCTCTCGGCCGCCGGCTCGAGCGTCTACAGCACGTCCTCCAGCGCCTACACCCCGACCTATTCGACCGGCAGCGGCACGTCGTTCTCTTCGCCGTTCGTCGCCGGTGCGGTCGCGCTCTACCAGGGCTGGCGCCGGTCGGAGGGCAAGCCGTTCGCCACTCCCGCCGAGGTGCTCCTGCGCCTGCGCGACACGGGCGACGACATCGACGCCATCAACGGCGGCTACGCCGGCCTGATCGGCTCGCGGCTCAACGTAGCGCGTTTGATCACCGATCCGCCGACGTCCTGGGCGCGCACGGGCGTCGGTGCGTTCAACAGTTCGCCCGCGCTGGTTGATCTCGACGGCGACGGCGACGAGGAAATCGTCATCGGCGGCACCGACCAGAAGCTCGTCGCGGTGAACGGCGCTGCCGGCGACACGCTGCCCGGCTTCCCGGTGACGGTGATCGGCGCGATCAACTCGAGCCCGGCCGTGTGGGACGTCGACCTCGACGGCGAACCCGAGATCCTCTTCGGCACGAACCAGGGGCGGCTCTACGCGGTCAACGGCGACGGCACGATCGTGCCCGGCTACCCGGTGTTGCTCGCGGGCGACCTGCGCGCGGGGCCCGTCGTCGGCGACATCGACGGCACGAACCCTGGCTTCGAGTGCGTCATCGGCTCGGCCACGGGGCAGACCTGGGTGGTCGATCGCGCCGGGGTCGTGCGGCCGGGCTGGCCGCAGGCTGCGCGCGCCGGCATCTATGCCACGCCCGCGTTGCACGACTTCGACGGCAACGGCTTCTCGGACATCGTCGTCGGCTC
This sequence comes from Candidatus Eiseniibacteriota bacterium, assembly GCA_031413115.1. Lineage (GTDB taxonomy): Bacteria > Eisenbacteria > RBG-16-71-46 > RBG-16-71-46 > DASYSL01 > JANPEF01. The sequence continues at coordinate 3,968 of JANOEH010000092.1, forward strand.
GTACGACTCGACGCTGTACGCGTGGCATGGCGACGGCACTCCGCGAACGGGCTGGCCGATCGCGTTGCCCAATCGCATTCTCTCGGCGGCGGCGATCGGCGACATCGATCGTGACGGCGCGGCCGACGTCGTGGTCGGTTGCTTCGACGAGAAGGTGTACGCCTTTCGTGCCAATGGCACGCCCCTGGTCGGCTGGCCTGCGACCGTGGCCGGTGCGGTGCGCTCCTCGCCGGCGCTGGCCGACCTGGCGGGAAACGACGGCTGGCTCGAGGTGGCGGTCGCCTCGGACGGTCCCACGCTCACGGTGTTCAACTCCAACGGCACGTTCGCTTCGGGGTGGCCGCAGGCACTGACCGGCAGCGTGGTCGGCGGGGTCGTCATCGGTGATGTCGACGACGACGGGATGCTCGACATCGTGGTCGGCGCGCTCGACAAGTCGATCTCGATCTTTCGCGCGTCGGGACAGCCGAAGCTCGGCTGGCCGCGCTTCTACGAGGGCGTGATCAGCGGCACGCCATCGCTCGCCGACGTCGACGACGACGACCGGCTCGAGATCGTCTTCGGCACCGAGACCAAGCGCCTGCGCGCCGTCGACATGGGCCAGGGCTCGTGGAACCCGGCGCTCATGCCGTGGCCCACGCTGCATCGCGACTACCTGCGGCGTGGTTCCGTCTCTGCGTCGCTGGTCGACGTCGCCCCGGGGGCGGGCCTCGTCGCCGGCGCTGCGCGCACGATTGCGCTCCGCGCAGCCCCGAATCCCGCGGCTGGCACCATGCGCCTCACCCTGCGTCGCGCGGTCGTGTCGCACCATGCGGGCGGCGACGGTGTGCGTCTCTTCGACGTGAGCGGGCGTCTGGTGCGCGAACTCGATCTCGCGGCCGGGGCGGCGGATGCGGCCGAGACGTCGGTGGCCTGGGACGGCGCCGATCGGGACGGGCGCCCGATGCCGGCCGGCCTCTACTTCGCGCGGGCGCGCTGGGGCGGACGCGAGGCGTCGCTGCGTCTGGTGCGCGTGCCGTAGCCGCGAAAGTGGTCCAGCGGGGCAATGCGAACGGGGAGGCCGGATCCGTCCGGCCTCCCCGTTGTCGTTCGCGCGCCCCGTCCGTGGGCCGCGCCCTGCTCTCGCTTTACGTTTCTAGCGGGCGGGCCTCCGCGTGATGCCCGGTACTTCTTCAACCTCCGGTGCCTCCGCGGACGTGATTCCGTTGCCCACGTACGCCGCACCGGACGAGCTGCTCCGGTTGGCGCTCAGGTCGACCGCCTTCACGCGATACCAGGTGCCCTGCTCGGACGGCTCGTCGACCGAGAATTCGGAGGCCAGGACCGTGGTGCTATTGGCCTTGATGTAGGCGCTTTCGCGCGCCGGATCCGGATCATAGCGGAAGACGTCGTAGCCGACGACGTCCGGCTCGGTGCTGGCATCCCAGTCGAGGAGGACGCTCGGGCCGCGCGCCTCGGTGCGGATGTTGACCGGCGCCGACGGCGGGGCCGTGTCGACATTCTGGTTGAGGGACGAGAGCGTGTCTTCGGCGGCGCAGCCCGTGAGGGCGAACGTGGCGAGCGTGACGGCAACGGCGGTAACGGAGTGGCGGTGAACCATGACGGGCAAACCTCCCTGTAGGGTGACGCGATCCTTCGCACGGATGACGTGCAAGCGACGGCGATCCCCGCATCGGGGGAATCACGCTGGCGTCCGCCGCAAGGGGTGTGCCACGGTCGGGGCCGGGCCTTTCGGGAGCGGGGCATGGCCGGCCCGGAAACGACGGGTCCGCACTCGAAGTCGCATTTTCGCAGGCTGCAACACGTGTAGACCTGCATCGGGGGACGTGCACGAGGGGGCGCGGATGAGTCCGGAGGGCGGGTTCGCGCGGTGGCGCGGTCTTGCGGGATGCACGAGTCCGTGTCGCACGCCTCGCACGATGCAACGCAACGTGCCGGGGGCCGCCTTGACCCTGCGCAGGCCCGCAGTTAGGGTCGAAACATGCGACGGATCGCGCAGCCCGGCATGAACTTGGCGATGATGGTGACCCTTCTCGCCCCACTCGAGCCGTTTCCCGGGCTGACCTCGGGGTTCGGCGAGTACCGCGAGGGCGGCCGCTTCCACGCCGGGCTCGACTACTCGACCGGGGGGAAGACCGGCACCGTCGTGCGCGCGGTGGCCGACGGCTGGGTCGAGCGCGTGCGCACTTCCGGCGTCGGCTACGGTCGCTCCGTCTACCTGCGCCTGGCCGACGGGCGGACCGCGGTGTACGGCCACCTCGATCGCTTCGCCCCGGCGCTCGAGGCGCATGTCGCGGCGCGACAGGACTCGAGTGGCAGCTACGAGCAGGACCTGTGGCCGCGCGCCGGCTCGCTGCGCTTTCGCGCCGGCGAGACGATCGCGTGGAGCGGGCAGACCGGTGCCGGTCCGGCGCACCTGCATTTCGAGCTGCGCCGCGGCGACATGAATCTCCATCCGATGAAGCAGGGCATCGCGATCGCCGATCGTACGCCGCCGTCGATCGCGGCGGTGACGCTCACGCCCGCCGAGCCGGCGGCGCGCGTCGGCGAGGGCTTCGATCCCTGGCGGCGAGGGTTCGCCGGGAGCGGGGTGCTGACGGGGCCGACCGTGCGCGGATCCTTCCTGATCGCGCTCGATACGTGGGATCAGATCGGGTCGCGAAGCAATCATCTCGCCACCTATCGCCTGCGCGTCGAACTCGACGGGCGCCTCGCCTACGATGCGGTGCTCGATTCGGTGAGTTGGGACGACATGGCGATTTCGGATCGTGTGTTCGACCTCGCGGCCACCCGAGCGGGGATGTCCGACCGGCGCAGCCTGCAATCGATCCCCGGCGATCGATCGGGGGTCGTGCGCCGCGGATCGCCGCGCTGGGAGCTGGCGCCCGGCCCGCATGTCCTGCGCTTCGTCGCCGAGGACGAGGCGGGCAACCGCACGGCGCGCACGCTGGAGCTGCGCGCGCTCGCACCGGCCGAGCCGCGCTCTGTGGCGATGTCCGGACCGTCGGCCGCGAACGCCTCGGCCGGCGCGACGCGTCCCTGGATCGTGCCGCGCGGGCGGGGGGCGATCGTCGTCGCCGGGCGGTCGGCGGGACGTCCGCCGTTCGCGCGCTGGTCCGACCTCACGATCGTTGACTCGCTCGTCGCGACGAATGGCGGGCTGTGGGCGGTGAGCACCTCGCAGGCCGCGGGTTCCCGGCCTGGTCCATCGGGGCTGTTCGTTGCCGGCGGGGGAGCGGGTGCGGTCACCCTCGCGCCCGGCATTCGCCTGTCGTGGACGACCGAGGCGTTCCATGAGCCGGTCGCCCTCGTCGCCGCGGCGGAGCCGGCCGTCGCCGGTCCGGTGCTCAGGGCCGCCGTGCCGACCATGCTCCGCCTCGACTCGGCCGACCTGGCGCTCGCCCGCCCGGTGCGCCTGTCGTGGCAGCCGGCCGAACTCGCCGGAAAACCTTGGTCCGGCGTGGGGCTCTTTCGTCGCAGCGGATCGTCGTGGAGCTTTCTTGCCGGGCGCGACTCGAGCGGCGCCTGGAGCGCATCGACCCGGCGGCTGGGCACGTTTGCGTTGCTCGCCGACACGACCGCGCCGCACATCGTCCCACCGCGGGAGTACGTTGCGCGTGCGGGCGGTGTCGCGCCCGCGCTTTCCTTCGGCTTGACCGATCGCGGGGCGGGGCTCGTCGCCGCCGAGCAGCGCATGCTCGTCGACGGCCGGCGCGTGCCCGCCGAGTACGATCCCGATGCGGATCGGCTCACCTGGCGGCCCCGCGCACCGCTCGCGGCGGGGGATCACCTGATCATCGTCGAAGCGGTGGATGCGCTGGGGAATCGCGCTTCCGTCCGCCTGCCCGTGGAGGTACGGTAACGCGGCGATGGATCACCCCGACTTCGTCCACCTCCACGGCCACTCCGACTACAGCTTGCTCGACGGCGCGTGTCGCATCGACGACATGGTCCAGCGTGCGGCCGAGTACGGCATGCCCGCGCTCGCACTGACCGATCACGGCAACCTGTTCGGTGCGGTCGAGTTCATCGAGAAGGCGAAGAAGGCGGGCATCAAGCCGATCGTCGGGATGGAGGCCTACGTCGCCCCCGGCCCGCGCCAGGAGCGCGAGCGCGGCGACGGCAACTTCCACATGATCCTGCTCGCCACCAACGAGATCGGGTACAAGAACCTGATCCGGCTCACCTCGACCGCGTACACGGAGGGCTTCTATCACAAGCCGCGGGTCGATCGCGCGGTCCTGGCCGAGCATCACGAGGGCCTGATCGCTCTCACCGCCTGCCTCAAGGGCGAGGTGAACCAGTCCCTGCTCAAGGAGCAGATCGAGGGCGCTGCCGAGACCGCGCGCTTCTACGACGAGCTGTTCGGGCGCGGCAACTTCTTCCTCGAGGTGCAGGACCACGGCATTCCCGACCAGCTGACCGTCGGCAAGCGCATGATCGAACTGGCGAAGGCGACGGACATCCCGCTGGTCGTGACCAACGACTTCCACTACCTGAACCCCGCGGACGCCGAGCCGCACGACGTGCTGCTCGCGCTCGGGCACGGCAAGACGCTCGACGATCCGCGACGCCTGCGCTACCGCTCGGACCAGATGTTCTTCAAGTCGCAGGCGGAGATGTGGCGCGTCTTCGGCGCCGACCTGCCGCAGGCACTGAAGAACACCCGCGCCATCGCCGATCGCTGCCACCTCGACCTCGACGACACGCACAAACTGCCGGTATTCCCGCTGCCCGCTGGCGTCGAGTCGGCCGAGCGCTTCCTCGCCGATTTGGCCCACGCGGGGCTGCGCGAGCGCTTCCCGTCGCCCACCGGCGAGCAACTCGATCGCCTGAACTACGAACTCGGGGTCATCGATCGGGCGGGCTTCTCGTCGTACTTCCTGATCGTCCGCGACTTCATCCACTTCGCGCGCTCGCAGGGGATCGGCGTCGGGCCGGGACGCGGCTCGGTGGCCGGTTCCCTCGTGGCCTACGCGCTGCGCATCACCGACATCGACCCGCTGCGCTACAAGCTGATCTTCGAGCGCTTCCTCAATCCCGAACGCATCTCGATGCCCGACATCGATCTCGACTTCGAGGACGCCCGCCGCGGCGAGGTCATCGACTACGTCCGCACCAAGTACGGCGCCGCGTCGGTGACGCAGATCATCACGTTCGGGCGCATGAAGGCCCGCGCGGTGATCAAGGACGTGGCGCGCGTCCTGGGCATGCCCTTCTCCGAGGGCGACCGTATTTCGAAGCTCGTGCCCGAGCGGTTGGGCATCACGCTCGACGACGCGCTCAAGGAGGTGCCCGACCTCGCGGCGCTGGCGAAGCGTGATGACGAGTACGGCAAGCTCCTGCGCTGCGCCAGGGGCCTCGAGGGCATGGCCCGCCACGCCTCGGTCCACGCGGCCGGTGTCCTGATCGCACCGGGACCGCTGGTCGAGCACGTGCCGCTGTATCGCTCGAACAAGGACGAAGTCACGACGCAGTGGGACATGCGGGCGTGCGAGAAGGCCGGCCTCCTCAAGATGGACTTCCTCGGCCTGCGCACGATGACCGTGCTCGAGGAGACCGCCCGCCTTGTGCGCCGGCACGAGGGACGGGAGGTCGACGTCACGAGCGTGCCGCTGGACGATCCCGTGACCTTCGCCATGCTCGGCCGGGGCCACACCGTCGCGGTCTTCCAGCTCGAGTCCTCGGGCATGCGCGACACGCTGCGCAACCTGCAGCCGCAGCGCTTCGACGACATCACCGCTGTCGTCGCGCTCTACCGGCCCGGCCCGATGGAGAACATCGGCGAGTTCATCGAGCGCCGGCACGGCCGGCGCAGGATCGACTACGAGATTCCGGCGCTGGCCGAGATCCTCGACGAGACCTACGGCATCATCGTCTACCAGGAACAGGTGATGCAGATCGCAAACCGGATCGCGGGATTCTCGATGGCCCGCGCCGACGTGTTGCGCAAGGCGATGGGCAAGAAGGATCCGGTGCTGCTGGCCGCCCAGGAGGTCGACTTCGTCGGGGGTGCGAAGACCAACGGCATCGCCCCCGCGAAGGCGAAGGCGCTGTTCAAGCTGGTCGAGAAGTTTGCCGGCTACGGGTTCAACAAGTCGCACGCCGCGGCGTACGCCATGCTTGCCTACCAGACTGCGTACCTCCGCGCGCACCACCCGATCGCGTTCATGGCCGCGAACCTGTCGAGCGAGATCGGCGACTCCGACCGCATTGCCGTATTGATCGACGAAGCCCGACGCATGGGAATCACGATCCTGCCCCCGTCGATTCGCCACTCGGCCTGGCGCTTCGACCTGGCCGAGGGCGGCATCCGGTTCGGGCTGGGCGCGGTCAAGAACCTGGGCGAGAATGCGGTGAAGAGTCTGGTGACGACGCGCGAGGCGGGCGGACCGTTCACCGACCTGTTCGATTTCGCCGGCCGCGTGCCGGGTCGCGCGCTCAATCGGCGCATGCTCGAGAGCCTGGTGCAGGCGGGGGGCTGCGACGAGTTCGGCGCCGAGCGCGCCCGGCTGTTCGCCGCCGTGCCGTTGGCGCTCGAGTGGGGGGCGCGGCGCCAGGACGAGGCGGCGCGCGGCCAGGTGTCGCTGTTCGGCGGTGGCGGGCACGAGACGGTGGTGAACGCGCCGCCGCTGCCCGACCTGGCGCCGTGGAGCGACCTCGACCGCGCGGCAAAGGAGAAGGAGGTGCTCGGGTTCTACGTTTCGGGCCATCCGCTCGATGGGCTCAAGGACGACGTGGCGCGCCTCACCACGGGGACGTTGGCCCACTTCACCACGCAGTCCGCCGGCACGCCGGTGCGCGCGGTCGGCCTGGTCGCGGCGCTCAAGCGGACGCTGACGAAGAAGGGGGACCCGATGGCGTTCGGCACGCTCGAGGACCGCACCGGTTCGATCGAAGTGCTGGTGTTCCCCGAAACCTATGCGACGTGGGGCAAGCACCTCGTCGACGAAGCGATCGTGTGGGTGAAGGGGCAGATCTCCACCCGCGACGGCGAGAGCCCGAAGATCGTAGCCGAGGAAGTGCGCCCGTTCACCGAGGTGCGCCAGCGCTCGCTCGGTTTCTACGTGACGCTGCCCGGTCCCGAGGTCGAGGCGGGACTGCGCGATCGCCTCGACGCCGTGTTCTCGTCGCGCACCGGGCCGCTGCCCGTGTTCGTCGAACTCACCGAGCCGGACGGCACGACGCTCGTGCTGCGCTCCGGCCGCTACCGGGTCGCCTGGGATCCCGCGCTGCTCGCCGCCTGCGATGCAGTCGTCGGACCGGGGCGGTCCCGCTTCGGAGCCCGACTCTGATGGCCACTCGTGCCGCCCGTTCCGTCCGCAGCTCGAGCACGCCCGCCGGGAGCACTCCCGAGGCTGCTCCCGTCGTGGCCGCCGCCGTCGCCGCACCGCCCGAAGCGCCGCCTGCGGCGGCGCCCGCAAAGCCGCGCCCGCGCGCCAGGAAGGACGTGTTACCCGGCGGGCCGTGGCTCGACTTCGAGAAGCCGATCGTCGAGCTCGAGCTGAGGATCGCCGAGCTGCGCGCCCAGGCCGCCACCTCCGGTGTCTCGCTCGACCGCGAGCTGGTGAGCCTCACCGAGAAGGCCGAGAAGGCGCAGCACAAGGTCTACGACAACCTGACGCGCTACCAGCGCGTACAGCTCGCGCGCCACCCACGCCGTCCCTACCTTCTCGACTACGTGCAGCGCATGACGACCGAGTTCATCGAGCTGCACGGGGACCGCGGCTTCGCCGACGATCGCGCCATCGTTGCCGGCCTGGCCCGCTTCGGCGGGCGGCCGCTCGCGATCGTGGGCACGCAGAAGGGCCGCGACACGAAGGAGAATCTGCTCCGGCGATTCGGCATGGCGAACCCCGAGGGCTACCGCAAGGCGCTGCGCATCATGCAACTTGCGAGCAACTTCGGAATTCCGCTGCTGTCGCTCGTCGACACCGCTGGCGCGTACCCGGGGATCGGCGCCGAGGAGCGCGGGCAGGCCGAGGCGATCGCGCGCAACCTGCGCGAGATGGTGCGTCTCGAGGTGCCGTTCATCTCGGTGATCACGGGGGAGGGGGGCTCGGGCGGAGCCCTCGCGCTGGCCATGGGCGACGTCGTGCTCATGTTCGAGAACTCGATCTACTCCGTCATCTCGCCCGAGGGCTGCGCCTCGATCCTCTGGCGCGACCGTTCGCGCAGCCAGCAGGCAGCCGACGCCCTGCGGCTCACCGCCCAGGATTGCCTCGAGCTCGGCGTCGTCGACGAGATCCTCCCGGAGCCGGTGGGGGGCGCTCACCGCAACCCCGACGCCGCCGCCGAGGTGCTGTCTCTGGCGCTCGCTCGCCACCTGGATCGGCTGGGCGCGCTCCCGACGGCGGAACGCGTGGCCCGGCGCCGGGACAAGTTCCGCGCCATGGGTTCCTTCCGCACGGTCGCGGCATCTTGACGTTTCCGCGCCGGGTGCTAGAGTTGGGGATGACGAATCGCTCCGCCCTCGTGGAGTCGACGCTTTCGATCCGATTCGCGACCCTCGCATCGCCCTCATCCGTCGCATGCACCGGGACGCGCCGTTGGCGCGCCCCACGACCCCGGCGCTTCGCGCGCCGTCCGAGGACCCCATGGCGTTGAGCGAGGAACTGCTTTCGATCCTGGTCTGCCCGCAGTGCCGCGGCGACCTGAGCTACGACCGCGACGCGAGCCACCTGACCTGCCCGGCCTGCAAGCTGCGCTACCGAGTGGACGACGACATTCCGGTGATGCTCGTCGACCAGGCCGAAAAGCTGGCGTGAGGCGCGCATGATCGCGACGTCCCATCGCACGCCCGTCGCGGGCGGCGCGCGCTTTCGCGCACGCCCCGAGCTCGTGGCATCCCTGACCTCCCTGTTCGCCCTCGCGATCGCCCTCGTCGTTCCCGCCCAGGCCCAGGTCCCGCTCCGGCCGGCCGGCGCGCCGCTCGGCGCGCGACTGATCGCCTCCGATGCGACCGGGGTGACCTTCGAGGTCGACGTCCCCGCGCCGCAGCTCACCGCGGTCGAGGCGCCGAACGGTCGCTGGCAGCGACTCGAGATCGAGGGCTACGCCTCCGACGCGCGCATCGGTGCGCCGCTGTTGCCCGCAGCCTCGCTGTGGCTGGCCACGCCCGAGGGCGCGACCGTGACGGTCGTCGGTTCGGGCGAGGGCGAACGTGTCTACGAGGGCGTGCGCCTCCTGCCGCAGCAGGAACTTCTTGGCCCCGAGGCCGGTGGATCCGCGGTCGCGCCGCCGGCCGCCGTCGAGGCGTCAGGACGGCTGGGGCGCGAGCTGATCGAGGATCCCGCGGTCTACGCGCGCAGCGGCAGTTCCGCCGAAGTCGTGACGCTCGCGGGCATCGCCCACCTGCGGGCCCAGCGCGTCGCGCGCGTGACGCTGCGTCCCGCCGCCTGGGATGCGGCGGCCGGACGACTTCGGGTGTGGTCGCGCCTGCGCGTGCGCGTCGATTTCGGCGGCGTCGCCCCTGCGGCGCCGGGTGAGCCGCTCGGTACGAGCGTTCCGCCAACGGTCGACGCGTTCGAGTCGATCTATGCGTCCACGCTGCTCAACTACGAGAGCGGCAAGGCGTGGCGCCGCGACCTGCAGGCAGGGAGCCTGCGTCGCCTGGGCCTCGCGCCGAACGCGGCGCCGGCCCGGCCCGGTGTCACCGCGTCCCTGCTCGGCGGCGCACGCCAGGACTTCAGCGCCTCGTCGAACTGGGTGCGGATCGCCGTGCCGACCAAGGGAATGTACCGGCTCGAGCCGGCCGACCTTGCGATCGCCGGGGCGAACCTGGCCAACCTCGATCCGCGCACCATCCGCCTCTTCGTCAAGCCCGGCCTGCCCATGCTCGACGAGAAGGTCGCGCCGTCGGGCTGGCTCTCGGAAGTCGCCATCGACGTGGTGGGCGAAGCCGACGGCCGGCTCGACCCCACCGACTACATCGTGTTCTTCGGTCTCGGCGCATCGGGCTGGCGCGACGACTACGGCGTTCCCGGGTCGGTCGATGGCTGGCTCAATCATCCGTACGAGCCGAAGAACGTCTACTGGCTCACGTGGGATGCGGCGTTCGTCGATCCGCCGCACCGCTGGTCGTCGCGTGGCGGCGCTCCCGAGATGCCCGCCGCCTTCGAGACGCCCGATTTCCCCGCGCGGCAGCACTTCGAGAACGACTTCTTCTACCTTCCCGACCTGCAGGAGGGTGGGCTCTACCACGCCTATGTCGGTACGTTCTGGGAGAAGTGGGCGTGGCTCAAGATCAACGACGGCTCGGGCACGGTCCAGCTCACGGCCAACACGCCCGGCGCCGTGGCCACCCGCCCGGCCCGGCTGCGCGCCCGGCTGTGGGGCAACTCGCGCGAGCTGTTCGGCGGCCTGGCCGATCACTACCTGAACGTGAGCTTCAACAACGTCGTCTTCGGCGAGCGGGCGTTCTACGGGCTCAACCGCCAGGACTACGACACGACCTTCGTCGGCCTGGCCGAGACGAACAACCGCTTCGCGGTGTTCTGCCGCGACGTCGATCCCAACCCGAACAGTGCGCGCCGCGACGAGGTCGCGCTGTTCTGGTACGAACTCGATTACGCGAAGCGCCTGCGGCCGGCCAACAACCAGCTCGAGTTCCGGAGTCCCGATACGACGGGTGCGGTGGGGTACGGCCTGGGGCCATTCTCGCAGACTGCCGGTTTCGGCCTGCTCGACACGTCGGATCCGCTCGCCCCGCAGCGCATCACCGGCTACGTCGAGCGCGATACGACCGACGGCAAGGCGATCTATTTCCACGACGACGTCGCGGCTCGCCGCAGCTACTTCGCCTACACGGCGGCGAACCTGCGCCGGCCCGATGCCATCCAGCGCGTCGCGATCGACGACCTGGTTGCGCCGTCGAACGGCGCCGACTACGTCGTGCTCACCTACGACGGCTTCATCGACGCGGCGACGCGCCTGGCCCAGCACCGCGCGGGAAACCTGCCGAGCGTGCCGAACGCGCGGACGCGGGTGGTGAAGATCTCGGACGTGTATGCGTGGTACTCGGGCGGCCGGACCGACCCGGTGGCGATCCGCAATTTCGTCTACGACGCGGTGAAGAACGCGGGCTGGTCGCCGGCGCCCAGCTACCTGTGCCTGTTCGGTGACGCGTCGTACGACTTCAAGGATATCCTGCGCGTGGCCCAGCCCGGCCAGCCGCCGGCGCTGGTGCCGGGGTACGTCAACGGTTTCCAGACGCGGCAGTTCCTGACCGACGACTGGCTGGTCGACCTTGATCTCGGCGTCACCGAGCCGTACCCCGGCGATCCCGTCGCGGGGCTGCCCGACTCGGCGCTGTACGACCTGCCCGACCTGGTCGTCGGTCGCCTGCCGGTGGCCAATGCGACCGAGGCTGCCTTTCTCGTCGACCAGAAGATCATCCCCTACGACTCGTCGCCGGCATGGGGCGAGTGGCGCAGCCGCGCGCTCCTGCTTGCCGACGACCTGACGCAGGGGGCCGATCCCGATCCGCTGTCGAGCGAGCACCTGGAGGCGACCGAGACGATCTCGCGCGGCTTCCTCCCGCCCGCGGTCGAGCAGCGAAAGGTCTACATGCTGCGCTACCCGTTCGGCTCGGGCACGGAGAAGCCGGCCGTCAATCGCGATGTCAAAGCGACCGTGAACGAGGGCGTGCTGTTGTGGAACTACATCGGGCACGGCAACCCGTTCAAGATGGCCGACGAGAACGCGTTCATCCTGTCGGACGTCAGCACGCTGGTGAACATCGACAAGCCGACTTTCGTCATCGCCGCTTCCTGCGACCTGGGCAAGTTCGACGATCCGGTCACCACGGGGCTCGGCGAGTCGCTGCTCAAGTCGACCGCCGGCGGCGCGATCGCGGCGTTCTCGGCGTCGGACATCGCGTTTGCGTTCGCCAACAAGTCACTCGCGCAGGAGCTCTTCCAGCGCATGTTCGATGAGTACCCGGACGGCTTCACGCGCCCACTCGGCTCGGCGGTCCTGGCGGCCAAGCTGCGCCAGTCCTCGCTGTCGGTGAACGATCTCAAGTACACGCTCATGGGCGACCCCGGTATGCGCCTGGCCATGCCGGACCACCAGGTGCGGATGGTGCTGCTCGACGACGAGACCGACGCGCCGCTCGACACCCTGCGCCGCGGCCGGCGCGTACGGGTCGAGGGTGAGCTGCACTCCCTGCACGACCCGAACGTGAGCTCGTTGATGGGCACGTACAATGGCCAGGCCGCGATCCTCGTCACCGACTCGCCGCCGCGCGACACCGTGCAGGGCTCGTTCAGGCCGGTGGGCTACACATACGATCCGGGGACGGTCTTCCGCGGCGATGTGCCGGTGCAGAACGGAAAGTTCGAGGCCGTCTTCATCATGCCGCTCGAATCCATCGCCGGTCCGGGCGGCGCCGTGCGCGCCTACGTCAGCGGCGGGCCGAGCGACGGCGGGGGTGCGCTCCTCCGCGGCGTCGCTCCGGGATCGCCGGCGGTGGTGGACACCATCGGGCCGACCATCGGGCTGTCGTTCACCAGCGGCACGCTCGAGGTCCCGCCCGACGCGACACTGCGCGTCTTCGTGCGCGACGAGAACGGCGTGCTCCTCACCGGGCACACGCTGCCGAACGCGCTCTACCTGACGATCGACGGTGTGACGCGCTACGACCTGACGAAGGACTTCCGTTACGAGTCCGGCTCGTACCAGCAGGGTACCGTCGAGTTCGCCCTGCCGGGACTCGACCCCGGTGCCCATTCGATCGTCGTCTCCGCGGCGGACAACTACGCGCAGGGTCTGCTGGCGCGGCGCAATCGATCCACGGCGTCGATCGACTTCGAGGTGATCGAGGGCAGCACCTTCACTCTCGGACGCGTCTACAACTTCCCGAATCCATTTGCGCCCGAACGCGGCACGACCTTCGTGCTCGCCGGCCTGAACGAGGCTGCCCGGGTCATGGTCAAGATTCACACGGTGAGTGGGGGGCTGGTGCGGGCCCTGTCCGCCGATGCCGTTGCCGGCCAGACCCAGATCTTCTGGGATGGCACCGACGCCCAGGGGGATCGCCTGGCCAACGGCGCCTACATCTACCAGGTCGAAGCCCAGGGCACGACCAGCGGGACCGTGACCCGCTACCGCGGTCAGCTGGCGGTTCTCCGCTAGGCTCCGGCGGGGAACTCCTGTCCTGTCCAGCAGTTGCAGGATGCAATGCGGCCCGGCCGGGTATTTTTTTCGACCCGGCCGGAACCTCCGGGGTAGTATGCGGTGTCGACGCCACTCACTGGATCCCGTCCGGAGGCTAACGTAATGCGCCGTCTGATCTTGCCTGCCCTCGTCCTGTCCGCCCTGGCCCTTGCGAGCGACGCGTTCGCGCAGGCCGCGGCGATCTCCCTGAGCATTCCCCCGACCGGACGGGCCAATGGAATGGGCGAGGCCTACGTGGCCCTCGCCGATGACGTGACGGCGACCTGGTGGAACCCCGGCGGACTCGGTTTCCTCGGCAAGAAGGAAGTCTCGATCACCTACGCCAAGCTTGTACCCGACCTCGCGGACGACGTGTTCTACACCTACCCGACCTACGCCATGCAGGTGAAGGACTGGGGCACGTTCGGCTTCGGGCTCGTCTACCTGAGCTACGGCTCGAGCGAGGGCACCGACGAGTCGGGCAACTCCCTCGGCACGTTCAGCTCGTACGAGATCGCGCCCACCCTGTCATACGGCACGAAGATCGGCGACCGCCTCGGGGTCGGCGCCAACATCAAGTACGTGCGCGTTCAGCTGTCGCCCGACTTCGACGGTCGAGGCGAAGGCAAGGGTTCGACCTTCGCGTTCGACATCGCCGGTCTCTACAAGATCCCGGGCGACCTGGTCAACGTCGGCCTCAACCTACAGAACCTGGGCGGCGACCTGTCGTTCATCACCGACGACAACTCGGATCCCATCTACCGCAACCTCAAGGTCGGCGCGGCCGTGAACGCCTACCAGCAGAAGGCGTTCAAGGCGATCGTCATCGGCGACGTCAACCAGTTGCTGGTCAAGGGCGACGTGGTCGACGGCTCGAGCAGCTATCCGAAGCCGATCTACAACTTTGGCGCCGAGGTGTCGTACACCGCCGAGGTAGCGCTCGCGCTGCGCGGTGGCTACGTGCTCGACACGGAAGGCGACATCGAGAACGCGACCTACGGCCTGGGGATCGCCTACAAGACGATCCAGTTCGATTTCGCGAGCATCCCGCAGGCGGGCGGCGACGGGCCCGGCGAGGGCCTCGATCGCGTGACCAAGTTCTCGCTCGGCGCGCGCTTCTAGCTCGTGCTCCGCGGTCTGCGCGTGCGCTGGTCCGAGCTTCGCGCGGCGGCCGTCGTCGTCCTGATCGCGGCGTGCGCTGCGGTCGCAGTCTCCGGTCCCCCGGGCGCGTCGGCGCGCCCGGGGGACCTCGTCTGGAGCAAGCCCGCCGGCGGGCCGGCGGTGGGCGCGTTCGCCACGCCGGGTGATCCCGAGGCGGCGCTCGGCCGCGAGCGGGCGATGGTCTCCGCCGCACGCACCAGCGCCCCGGGTGCGAACCGCACCGCAGGTGAGCCTTTACGCGCTGTGCGCCGCACGATCCCGCATTACTTCACCCGCCCGGGCTCGCGTCCAGCGCCGATTATCGCCTCGCGCGCCAAGGCGGAGCGCGGCCACGTCGACGTGACCACGCGCGCCCGCGACCTTGCCGCCGTGCGCGCCATGTCGGGCCCGGCAGGGAATCGGCGCGACGTCACAAAGAGCGAGCCCGGGCAGGACCTGGTGCGCATCGCGATCATCCGCGTCGACTTCAGCGCGGACCGCAACGGGGGCGGCTCGAGCGGTGACGGCCGGTTCGATCTCGCGCCGCGCGATACGGTGAACCGCCCGCTCGACCCGACTCCACACGACAAGGCGTTCTGGCAGTCGCACGGCGACGCATTGGCGCGCTATTTCGACGCCCAGAGCAACGGGCGTACGATCGTCGAGAGCGTGGTCTACCCGAGTCAGGGCGACTCGGCGTTCCACCTGTCGGACATGGCCGACTACGGCCCGTGGAAGTTCAGTCCCGAGATCTACGAGGCCGCGGTCAAGCTGTTCCACGATTGCATCAACGCCGCAGACACGACCGAGACCATTCCGTGGTCGACCTTCGATCGGGTGATGATCGTGCACGCGGGATCCGACCTGCAGAGCGACGTGTACCAGGACAGCCCGCTCGACATCCCGACCTTCACCATCGGCGTGCCCGATTCCGACGCGGTCGTGGTCGGCCCGGCGAACGCGGACACCATCTTCGGCGCGGCGATCATCCCCGAGACCATCCGCCAGGACGGTTACGAGGGGGTGGTCAACGCCGTCATTGCGCATGAGCTGGGACACCTGATCTACGGCTACCGCGACGTCTACGATGTGGTCAGCGGACTGCCCGTCGTCGGTTACTGGAGCCTGATGGACGTCGGCAACCTGCTGGGCAACGCGGTCACCTTTCCCAACGGCACCGCCGTGTACGCGACGGGTCTGCTGCCGCCGTCGATCGACCCATGGCAGAAGCGGCTCATCTATCCCGACGTTCCGCTGGCGCGCTTCCCCAACTGGGGCCAGGAGGAGACGCTGGGCAACAGCTCCGAGGCCTTCGAGGTGATGCAGGTGCCGCTCTCGGGCGAGGAGTACCTGCTGCTCGAGAACCGCCTCGACGACTTGAACGGCAACGGCGTGCTCACGCTGCAGCGGGATCCCGCAACCGGCGTGATCCTGGGCCCGGCCGCCGAGGATGCGCGCGAGTACGATTACCTCGAGCCCGGCCCGGGCATCCTCGCCTGGCATGTGGACGAGAGCGTCGCCGACTACTTCGGGCCGCGGGCCGATCCGGGCTATGGGCTCAACGTGAACCCCGCGCGCAACGGGCTCGAGATCGTCGAGGCCGACGGGCTCGACGACCTCGGCGACTTCAACTCGCCGTTCGCCCTCGGCGTGCCGTCGGACACGTGGAAGGCCGGCCCGACCTCGCGCCTCAACTTCGACACGGTGCCGCGGCTGCGCACGCACTCGCGCACGAACCCGCACCTCGACCTCGAGTTCACCAGCGCGCCGGGCTCGGACATGACGCTGCGCGTGTCGCGGCAGTGGGACCTGCCGGGCTGGCCCGTGCGCGTGACGCAGCCGCCGGAGGGGATCTCGCCCCTCGTCGGTGTCTTCGGCGACGATCCGAATCCGCGCGTCGCGTGGACCGGCGGCGACTCGGCCGTGCACGTGCGCAATCTCGACGGCAGCATTCCCGCCGGCTGGCCCAGCGACGTGGCGCTCGCGCCCGGATACCCGCTCGGCCCCGTCGTTCTGGTGCCGCACGCCGGAGGGGGCAATCTGCTGGCGGTCGCGCGCAGCAGGTCCGCCGGTCCCGGCGGCGTGCTCCTGACCGTCGCCTGCAACGCGAGCGCGCGCATCGTCACCTCGATCGCATTCCCGGCGCCGATCACGGCCGGCCCGATCGCCTCGGACGCAGCGCCTGATCGGGTGATCTTCGGCCTGGCAGAGGGGAGTGTCTGCCAGTACCGCACCGACACGGGCGCGGTGCACGACCTCTTCCCGCTGGGACCGGGTGCGGTCAATGGCCTGGCGCTCGATGGCTTGCACGTCGCCGGCACCGGCCAGTCCGGCAAGCTCGGGCTCGGGACTTTTCTCGGAATCGATGCGAGCGCGGGCTTCAGCTCGTTCTTCAAGGTCACCGACCTCCCGGCGCAACATGACTTCCAACCGATCCTGGTGCGCCGGGGAACGGCCGGAGACCAGGTCGTCGTGGTCGACCGGACCGCCGGCAGCGCCCGCACGTTCGCGTTTGCCGTCGATGCATCGCCGCTCGACGTCCCGTGGCAGGGCCGGGAACTCGGGGAGGCCGTGGGCCCGCCCGCGGTCGCCGATCTCGACCTCGACGGCGAGCCCGAGGTCGCGTTCACTACCGCAAGCGGTCGCGTGGGCTACTGGAATCTCAACGGATCGACCTCGCCCGGGTGGCCGCCAGAGCTCGAGCGTGAGGGATTCACCAGCGCCGCCGGGCCGCTGCCGTTCACCAACGTCCAGCTCTCGGGCGATCCTCTCCTGTTCGCGCCGCTCGGCAACGGCGTGGCCGTCGCGCTCGATCGGGCCGGCAAGAACGTGAATGGTTTTCCCCTCGGGTTCTCCGTCGGGACGCGTGGCACGCCGGCACTGTGGACCACCCCGACGCCTCCGTTCCTCTTCGTCGCGGGCGGGGACACTCTGCTCTACGGGATGTCGCTCGGCGACCCGATGGCGGGCCTTCCCGCCAAGTCGTCGGTTGCCGGGGGGGCGACCTCCGGCTCGAGCTGGACCTCGATGGGGGGCGGCCCCACGCGCTCGTACGCCGACGGCCTGATCTACGAGCCCACCGGTAACGGCTCGTCCACCAGCGCGATCGTCGAGGGCTCCCTCGTCTGCTACCCGAATCCCGCGCGGCGCGAGCCGATCACCTTTGCATTCCGACTCGAGGCCGCGGGCCCCGTGTCGATCTCGGTCTACGACGCGGCGGCCCGACTGGTCCAGCGCATCGACCGCGTCGGGACGGTGAGCGACAACGCCGTCACCTGGGACCCGGCGGGGCTGACCAGCGGGCTCTACGTGGCACGGATCGAGGCCGGGGGCACGATCGTCACGAAGCCTTTTGCGCTGGTCCGTTAGCCGGCGCTCCGAGCCGGGCATAATAGTTCGAACCGGCGCGCCGAAACGGGTGTAATGTCTTTCATGACCGGGACTTCGGTCGGCACCCCTCGCCCCAGGACGGGTCCGATCCAACCGGTCGCGTTTGTTTGTGTTCGTGAACGACTCGCCGAGGTGATCCGCGTGTTCGTGGCCGCATCCATTCAGCGACGCGCCAGCGTCGCCTTCCTCTTCTGCCTCGGCTACCTGGGGCTGGTCTGCGTCAGCCCGGCAGGCGCGCAGCCTGCGCCTTCGCACCTCGAGTCGGGTGCGGCGGCGATGGCGCCTCCCTGCCGGCTCGCCGAGACGGCCTCGCTCGACCGCGTCGTGCCGCTCGTGTCCGGCGACGACATTCCCACCCTGATCCTCGCCCAGCGCGCGATCGATCGGGACTTCGGCGGGGCGCCGGAGGATCCGACCCAGTATGCGCTCGTCGACGTGCCCGGCTGGAAGTCCGAGGGCGGTGCGGCGGCGATGTCGCTGGCCATTCCCGGAACCGGCCAGCTCTACGCGGGCTCGAAGCGCGGCTACCTGTTCATCGGGATCGAGGCCGCCGCGCTTCTCAGCTACGCGTCGTTCAAGAGCAAGAGCGACGAGACGCGCGGCGAGTATTACACCTACGTTGGCGACCCGAACGACCCGAACAGCCGCTTTTCGTTCGACCGTCTTGCCGGGGGCATCTCGCCCGAGGAACTGGCCCGGTTGCGCACGGTTTATGATCGCGATCCAGCCGAGTTCTACGACGCGGTCACCAAGCTGGACGACTTCGCGTCCGGCTGGGCCGCTCCGGAGCAGCGCAACGCCGCGGTGACCTTCTCGGACGAGTTCAACAGCCAGAACAACAAGCAGAACCTCAGCTTCTACACGCTCATCGCCAATCACCTGGTGGCCTCCTTCGACGCGCTTCATCTCGCCCGCTTCACCAACTACACGCTGCGCGAGAACATGACGCTGAAGCTCAAGCTGCGCCCCGGCCTGTCGCACGGCTCGTACGCCTTCTCCCTGACCCAGAAGTTTTGAGCCCCATGCGCGGAACTCCCGGCAGCCGCAGGATCGCCTCGTGCGCCGTCGCTGCGGTCGCTGCCGTCGTCCTCTTCGCGTCGTCTCCCGCGTCCGGGCAGGAACTCGCGCCCGCGCCCACGAGCGCGTTTGCGCGGCCGTCGATGACGCTCGACGAGCGGAGCCTGGTTGCCGCGCTTGCCGCCGATCCGCTGCTGGCGCAGGCCGCGCCCGCCGGCGCCGCCGATCCCGACCTCCCAGGCATGCCTGCGAGTCGCGGGCCGAGCCCGGCGCTGGCGGCACTCAAGTCGCTGATCCTGCCGGGCTGGGGACAGCTCTCGACCGGCCACAAGACCCAGGCCGGAGTCTTCCTGGGTCTCGAGGCGGCGTCGTGGGCGAGCTGGATCACCTTCAAGCGCCAGGGCAGCCTGCGCGAGGACTCGTACATCTCGACGGCAAGGCTCTACGCCGACATCGACCTCAACGGCCAGGACGAGCGCATCCGGCGCTACGTCGGGCAGTACCAGTCGGAGGAGGTCTACAACCAGTACGTCGTGCGCCGTGAGGCCGCATTCTTCATCGAGGATCCGGATGAGCAGGCGCAGTACATCGCCGAGAACTCGCTGGGCGGCGCGCAGACCTGGAGCTGGGATCTGTACGATGACTTCCTGCGCTACCGCGACCAGCGCCAGTCGAGCGAGGCCGCGTACCACAACGCCGAGTTCGTCGTCGGATTCGCGCTGGCCAACCGACTGGTCAGCGCGGTGATGGCCGCCCGGCAGGCGTCCTCGTTGCGCAAGGCGCAGGCCGGCGAGCCCGTCGGGAGCGCCGAGCCCGGCCATCCGGATGGAAGCTTCGCCTGGGGCGTGCAACCCTCCCTCAATGGGCCGCTCGAAGGCCGGGTCGGCTGGACCGTCTCGTTCTGATCCCCGCGGTCGCCATCGCCCTGCTCGTCACCGCATCCGCACCGGACAGCGGCCAGGTCGCCTCGTTCTCCGCCACCGCTCTCCCCGAGACGCTCGTCGTCGATCGCATGATGGGTCGCTTCGGCGTCGGCCCCGGCGAACTCACCGCGCCGCAGGGCGTCGCGGTCGACCCCAGGGGGCGCATCCTCGTCGCCGACACCGGCAATCACCGCATCGTGCGCTTCGATTCCACCGGCGCCGCGATCGATCAGTTCGGCGGCTTCGGCTCCGACGACGGACGATTCGATCGGCCCACGGACGTCGCGACCGCGGGAACGCTCGGCATCTGGGTGCTCGACCGCGGCAACGAGCGCATCGAAAAGTTCGACTTCGAGGGCCGCGTGCTCGGCACCGTCGTCGACCTGCGCACGCCCCCGGTGCGCGAGCGCCTGGGCACGGTCGAGCCAGGCGGGTTCGCCGTCGATCGCAGCGGCCAGATCACGCTCAGCGACCTGGCCGAGGATCGCCTCATCGAGTTCGATCCGCTGGGGGCAATCCTGCGCGTGCGCGGGTTCTTTGGCGAGCGCCCCGGCAGCTTTTCCGATCCGAGCGGCGTCGCGGTCGATCCGCGCGGCGGCGCGCTGGTCGGTGACGCCGGCAACCGGCGAGTGCAGCAGCTCGACCCCTTCAGCAGCGTGGTGTGCACGTTCACGCCGGGTCCCGGCTTCGGCGGCCGCGGTGGCTACGCGGTCGCACTCGCGGCGGACAGCGTGTGGGCCGTGTCCGATCGCGCGAGCGGGCGGCTTGCCGTGTTCGCCACGTCGGGGGCGCCGCTGGCGCTGCACGTGCCGCGCGACAAGCACGACCTGTGGGCGTCGGGCCTCGCCTTCGATGCGTCGGGACGACTGCTCGTCACCGACGCCAGGCATCACCGCGTCGTGCGACTCCTCCGTCACGCGCGGAGCGCCGGGGCGCCGTGATCTCCCGTCGGTCCGTGCCGCTCGTCCTCGCGCTCGCGGCCGTCGTCGCGCTGGTCGCGGTGACGGTCGCCGCGGCCGCGTTCGTCCCGCCTCCTCCCGGCCGCCACGAGAACCGCATTGCGATCGCACCGCCGCAGACGGTGTATCCGCTCGGGCGGCGCTTCCTCATCGCGGGAAGCGACACGGCCTGGGTGCGCGACCGGTTGCTCGTGCGCGGCGCCGACTACTTTCTCGACGGCATCTCCGGCGAGTTCCGGCTCAATGCCACGCTCGCGCCCGGGGACACTGTGCGGCTGGCGTATCGCGCTCTGCTCCTGCCGCCGCCCACGTCGTACCTGGGCCTCGCGGCACGCCCGCTCGCACCCCCGGCCCCGAGCCTCGGCGGGGCGCCGCCGGGCGACGCGGGGGCGCGCGACTCGATGCGCCTGTCCGCGCCGCGCCCGGGCGCGGGGACCGCGACGTTCGCCGCCGGGGCGGGTGGGCCGGCGCTCGATCTCGCGGGTACGAAGTCGGTCGCGCTCGATTTCGGAAGTTCGCGGGACGTCGCCCTGCGCCAGTCGCTCGATCTGAACGTGCGCGGGCGACTGTCGCCGACGGTCGAACTGCTTGGCGTGCTGTCCGATCGCAACACGCCGCTCACGACCGAAGGTGGCACGCGGGAACTGGCCGAGCTCGATCGCATCCTGCTCGAGATCAAGGGACCGCAGGCGGGGGGCGTGCTCGGCGACTGGACGCTGCGCCAGGAGCGTGGCGAGTTCGCGCGCGTCTCGCGTGAGTTGACTGGCGTCGAGGCGCGCGGCGGCGGCGACGAGCTGGGCGCGCGCGCGGCGTTGGCCAGCGTGAAGGGCCGCTTCGTCAGCCGCCAGTTCCAGGGCACCGAGGGCCTGCAGGGCCCGTATCCGCTGCCCGACGAGGACGGCCGGGCGATCCCGATCGTGGTCGGCAGCGAGGAGGTGTGGCTCGACGGCGAGAGGATGGCGCGCGGCGAGGCCGCCGACTATGCCATGGACTACGAGCGCGGCACGATCACGTTCAGCGCGCGGCGCCTGGTCTCGGCGGCGTCCAGGATCGCGGTCGACTACCAGGTGTCGCTCACCGCCTACCGCCGCACGCTCTCGGCGTTTGGTGGGCAGGCGCGCCGCGGACCGCTGTCCCTCTACGGGCAGTTCCTGCGCGAGGGCGACGCGGCCACGCGGCCGCTCACGTTCACGCTCGACGAGTCGGATCGCTTCGCCCTCGAGACCGCACCCGATTCGGCCACGTTTGCGCTGGGCTCGGGAGTGAGCCCCGGCCCGGGCGACTATGACGGCGTCGCCGACACCGCGGGCGTGACGCGCTTCGCCTTTGCGGGGGTGGGCGAGGGCGACTTCCAGGTCGTGTTCACCGCGGTCGGCGCGGGGCTCGGTGACTACGCCGAGTCGACGCTGGTCGCCGGGCGGACCGCATTCCGCTACGTCGGGGCCGCTGCCGGCTCGCACATCATCGGGCGGCGCCTGCCGCTGCCGACCTCGCTCGCGGTGCTCGATGGCGGGCTGTCGTTTGCACCGGTACCGTGGGCACGCCTCGAGGGCGAACTGGCGCACTCGACGTCGCGCGCCAACACGCTGTCGCAGACCGGGACCACGCGCCAGGGCCTGGCCGGCTCGGCGCGCGCGACCGCGCGCGGCCCGGCGCGCCTGTTCGGCCACGATGTCGGCACGCTGGGCGCGACCTTCAACCTGCGGAGCTTCGATCCCGAGTTCCAGTCGCCCGGTCGGCTCGACCCCGCGTTCTCCGAGGAGGACTGGGGCGCGCCGGCAGGCCAACCACTGACGGCGCAGGATCGGGTCGCGGGGGTCGTCACCTGGGCGCCGCGTCCGCAGGTCGAGTTCGGCGCCGAGCTGGCGCATCTCGACGCCGATACGGACTTCGCGGCGCGGCGCAGGCGCGCGACGGTGCGCGCGACCGGGCGCCTGCGGCTCGACGGCCGGATCGAGCGCGTCGACAACGAACGCGCCGACGCGGCGCCGGGCACGAACGTGGAAGGCTTTCGCAACAAGGCGGTGCTCGCCGCGACATGGAGCGGCTGGCGCCGTTTCGTGCCCAACGCGTCGATCGACTTCGACGATCGCGTCTCGCCGGGTTTCAGCGACTCGGCCGCGGTGCGCTACCGTGCATGGAACCTGGGTGCGAGCGCGCCAACGCTGGGCCCGTTCGACCTCACGGCGAGCTTCGGGCTGCGCCATGACGCCACGCGCGCCGCCGGCGCGTGGTTGCCCTCGACGCGCGCGGTGAACGGTCGCTTCGCCACGACGGCGCGCCTGGGCGGCGATGTCACCGCGGCGGTCGGGGTGGAGCGACGCCTGCGCACGCCCGAGGCCGACGGCGCCCCGGCCGAGCAGCGCACCGACCTCGGCTATGCGCGCCTGCGCCAGCCGTTCGGGCCGCGCCTGGGCGACCACGAGGTGTCGTTCGAGTGGACCGGCGAGGCCATCGAGGAGCGCCTGCGCGAGGTGCGCTTCGTCGGCAACGGCGGCGGCGCGTATGACTCGCTGGGTAACTTCACGGGCCGCGGCGACTACATCGTCGTGCTCGCGGCGACGGGGAACTTCGAGCGCATCGTGCGCACGAGCGGCTCGTACCGCCTCGAGCTCAAGCCCGGCGGCGGACTCGACCCCGGCACGTCGACGGGGCGGCTGCTCGGCGACACGCGGCTCTCGCTGCTCGTCCAGGCGAGCGAGGGGCGCCGGGGCGGCTTCACCGGGGCCGACCTCCTGTACACGCCCAAGCGCATCCTGTCGCGCGACGACATCGTCTTCGGCACCTACGTGATCCGTCCGGAGGTCGGCTTCGGCGGCCGCACGCGCTGGGCGCAGTTGCTGTTTCGCCTCGAGCGGCGCAGCTCGGCCGATCGACAGTTCGAGGGCCAGGCCACGACACGGGACGAGTGGAGCGAGGAGGCGCGCTGGCGCACGCGGCCGGACCCGCGCTGGCTCACCGAGGTCGTGCTGCGCGGCGCGCAGGGAACCTCCATGCAGTCGGCGCCCGGCTTCGGAAGCGTGACGCGACGGCTCACCACGCAACTCGCCAGCGGCGAGGTGACGTGGTTGCCGGCCGCAGCGTGGCGCGTGGGCGTGCTCGGCAGCCTCGACCGCGCCGAGCTGGCGAACGACGCGGCGGACCCGTCGCGCGTCGTGCGCCTCGGGCCGCGCCTGACGTGGACGCAGGGCGGGCGCTGGCGCGTCGAGACGCTGGTGCGCCACGCGTGGATCGGCGGTGGCTCGGTGCCCCCGCTGGTGCCGAGCGGCTTCCCGGTGTTCCCGGACACCTGGGACTACACGCTCGAGACCAGCGTGCGCGTGCGCGAGCGGGTCAGCATCGTGCTGGGTGGCAACGGACGCAAGCCCGTCGATCGCTCGTTCGTGCACACCGGCCGCGCCGAGTTGAGGGCGGCGTTCTGATGCGCCGCGCGATGGCATGGGCCTGCGCGCTCGTCGCGTGCGGCGTGATCGCGACAGCGTCGTCGCACGCGCATGCCGCGGTGCTGCCGGGCTGGCCGGCGGGCACGCGGGTCGAGCGCGTGCAGGTGCTGGGACTGCCGGCCGGCGCCGAGGACGCCGCGCGGCGAACGCTGGCGCTGCCCACCGGCGGCGTGCCCGACTCGGCGGCGGTGGTGGCCGGCGTGGCGCGCCTGGTCGCCGCACTCGAGGGCGAGGGCTGGATCGACGCGCGCGTCGACTCGATCGTGGCGGGCCCGTCCGCGGGAGAGGCAGGCAGTGCGCGCGCGGCGCTGGTCGTGCATGCCCGCCCGGGCGCGCGGGCGCTGCTCCACGAGATCGCGTGGGAGGGCCTCGAACGGCTCAGCCCGGCCGAGGCCCAGGAACGCTCGGGACTGGCGCCCGGCGGGCCGTTCCGGCCGGCGGCCCTGCCGGCCGCACTCGATGCGGTGATCGCCGCCTACGGCACGCGCGGTCTTGCCGAGGCGCGGCTGTTCGTAGTCGACGTCGGACGGAGCGCCGGGGGGGTGCGGCTCGCGTTGCGGGCCATCGAGGGCGACTCGATCACGGTCACCGAGGTCTCGTTCCCGGGGGCCGTCTCCACCCGCCCGGGCGTGCTCCAAAAGTGCGTTGAGGGGGCGGTGGGGGTGCCGTACGATCCGGCGCGCGTGCGACAGGCGCGGCAACGCTTGGCCGATCTCGGCATTTTCGCACGGCTCGGCGAGCCGACACTCGAATCGCTCGGTGGCGGGCGCGCCCGGCTGGCCTTTCCGGTGGTCGAGGCGGCGACCAACACGTTCGACGGCGCGCTCGGTTTCCAGAGCGCGAGCACGGCCACCGGCGGCAGCGGCGGGGGCGGCCTGACCGGTCGCTTCGACCTGGCGCTGGGCAGTCTCGGGGGCACGGCGCGACAGGCCGCGCTTCACTACGAGGGCCGCGGCGGCGGCGTCACCGAGTTCCGCCTGCGCTACACCGAGCCGCAGACGTTCGGCCTGGCCATGCGCACCGACCTGGGACTCGACCAGCAGGTCGAGGACACGCTGTACACGCGCACGCGCGGCGCGCTGCGCATCTCGTCCGCGGCGTGGGCGGGCGCGCGGCTGTGGCTCGCGTTCGCGCGCGAGCGCACCGTGCTCGCCGAGGGGACTGTCGAGCGCGCGACGGCCGGCACGTTCGAGGCGGGGATCGAGGCCGATCGCCGCGACGATCCGTTGTCGCCGCGCTCCGGCTACCGCGTGATGCTCGCCACCGGCACCGCGTTCAAGCGCGAGGTGCTGCGCCCCGACGGCGGACGCCGCGCGACGCAGCTCACCGCTTCGCTGCGCACCGAGGCGCACCGGCGGGTCGCCGCCGCGAGCGGCGCCCGCCTCGACGTCGACGCCGCGCTGCGCCTGTCGAACGAGCCGGTCGTGCCGTTCTACGATCTTGATGCCGTCAGCGGGGCTCGCCAGTTGCGCGGTTACCGCGAAGGCCAGTTCCGCGCCTCGCGCTGGGCGGTCGGTCGCGCCGAGTTCGGCGTGTTCCCCGCGACCGGCGGGCGGGCCTTCGGCTTCGTCGACCAGGGTGTGCTGTACCGGCCGTTTCTCGACGTCGATGGCGTGCCGTCCTCCGAGACGCTGTTGCGGACGGGTGTCGGCGTCGGTTTCGAGGCACCGTCGGGACTGGGCCTCGTGTCGCTGTCCCTGGGCTGGGGGCAGGGGGACGGGCCGCTCGATGGCAAGCTGCACGTGCGCATCGTGAATCGTTTCTAGATCGACTCCTGGAACTGTTCCGCCCCTGCCGAAGGCGAGGCCGATGTCCGAGGTTCCGAAGACCCGCGCCGCGTACGACGCCCTCAAGCGGACGATCGAACGGCACGATCGCCTCTATTACGTGGAGGCGCAGCCCGAGATCCCCGATCGCGCCTACGACGCGCTGTTCGCCGCGCTCGTCGCGGCCGAGCGGGAGCATCCTGCGTGGGTCGATGCCACGTCGCCGACCCAGCGAGTCTCCGAGACGCCCCTGGGCGGATTCCGCACCGTGCGCCACAGCGCACCGATGCTGTCGATCGACAACGGCTACAGCGACTCCGAGCTCGCCGAATTCCACGGCCGGGTGGCGAAGGCGCTCGAGCGCGAGGATGTGGCATACACGGTCGAGCTCAAGATCGACGGCGTCGCCGTCGTCCTGCGCTACGAGGACGGCGCGTTCGTGGCCGGGATCACGCGGGGTAACGGTGTCGAGGGCGACGACGTGACGCAGAACCTGCGCACCCTGCGTGGGCTGCCGCTGGTGCTGGCCGGGTCGAAGGATGCCGTCGTCCCGCGCGGCGCGCTCGAGGTGCGCGGCGAGGTGTACTTCGAGCGCGCGCGCTTCGACGCGATCAACGCCGCGCGCGAGGCTGCGGGCGAGGCGCTGTACGCGAACCCGCGCAACACCGCGGCCGGTACGCTCAAGCTGCTCGATGCGCGCGAGGTGGCCCGCCGCGGCCTCACGTACTTCGCGTACGCCTCGCCGGATGCCGGGGCGCTGGGCGTGACGACACAGGCCGCGCTCCTGGCGCGCCTCGGCGCGCTCGGCCTGCGCGTCAATCCGCACGCGAAGCAGGTGATCGGCATCGACGGCGTGCGCGCCGAGATCGAGCGCTGGGCGCGCGAGCGCCGCGACCTTCCCTACGACACGGACGGACTCGTGGTGAAGGTCGACGACCTCGCCGCCCAGCGCGCGCTCGGGGCCACCGCGCGCAGCCCGCGCTGGGCGCTGGCGTTCAAGTTCGAGACCGAGTCGGCGGTGACGCGGCTCCTCGACATCGTGGTCCAGGTCGGCCGCACGGGCGCGGTGACGCCGGTGGCGGTGCTCGATCCGGTGCTGCTGCTGGGCACGACCGTGGCGCGCGCCACGCTGCACAATGCGGGCGAGGTCGGGCGCCTCGACGTGCGGATCGGCGATCGTGTCGTCGTCGAGAAGGGTGGCGAGGTGATCCCCAAGATCGTGCGCGCCCTGGTCGACGAGCGCGATGGCACCGAGCGCGTGTTCGTCATGCCCGCGCGTTGTCCCGAGTGCGACACGCCGCTCGTGCAGGAGGAGGGCGAGGCGATCGTGCGCTGCGATGGTCCATCCTGCCCCGCGCAGCGGCGGGCAAGACTCCTGCACTGGGCGGGGCGCAATGCGATGGACATCGAGGGCCTGGGCGAGGCCGTGGTGGAGCAATTGACCCAGCCGACCCTGCTGGCCGAGCGCACCGTGGTGGAGGATCCGGCGGATCTGTACCGCCTCACGTTCAAGGAACTGCAGGGACTCGAACGCATGGGCCCGAAGTCGGCACAGAACCTGGTGAACGCGATCACGGGCTCGAGGACGCGCTCGCTGGATCGGGTGATCTTTGCGTTCGGCATCCGGCATGTGGGATTGAGCACTGCGCGCTCGCTGGCGCTCGCTTGCGGATCTCTCGACGTATTCCGCGCCGTGGACCAGGCGAAGCTCCAGGCGGTGCGAGACGTCGGCCCGGTCGTCGCCGCTTCGGTGCTGCACTGGCTGGCCGATCCCGCGGCGCTGCGCCTGCTCGACAAGCTCGACGCCGTTGGCGTGCGGCCCGCGCCGATGGAGCGGCCCGCGAGCGGCGCCGATGCGCCGTGGGCGGGGCTCACGTTCGTGCTCACCGGGACGCTGGCGCGGCGTACGCGGCTGGTCGCCGGGCGCGAGATCGAGGCGCACGGTGGCACCGTGACCGGCAGCGTGAGCAAGAAGACGCACGTCGTCGTGGCCGGCGAGGAGGCGGGATCGAAGCTCGACCA
>JANOEH010000093.1:0-10069 GCA_031413115.1 Candidatus Eiseniibacteriota bacterium
GGCGCGGTCCTCGCGGCGGTCGGCGGACGGCGCGCCGAGCACGGCGAGGGCGCGCGCGCGATCGGCGCCGGCCTGGGCGCGGGCCGAATCGGCGGCGCTGCGGGCGGTGACGAGGCGCGCACCGGCGCGGCCGACCTCGGCAAAGACGCCGCGTGCGCGGTCGAGTTCGCGGCGCGTCTCCTCGGGAGCGAGCCGGCGCTCGGTCAGCGAATCGGTGATCGCATTCACGGGGGCGGCGAGCTGAGCGAGGAAGTTCGTGCGGTCCGTCGCGCTTTCGCGGGCGCGCTCGGCCGCGAGACCGGCGGCGCGGGCGCGGTCGGCGGTGTCGGACACTCGCCGCGCGGGGGGCGGAGGCGCGACGTCGCCGTCGGGCTCGCGGCCGACGCGGAACGGGAAGCCGCGGAACGCATTCGCCTCGCCATTGCCGCCGAGCCAGCCCTCCTCGGCCGCGCGGGCGAAGAAGAATCCGCGCGCCACGCGGCTGCGATCGACGTCGAGTTCGAGCGGCGTGCCCAGCACGTCGGTCGCGTCCTCGAGCCGTTCCGTGCCGACCTCGCCGCGCGCAGCCGCTTCGAGATCCTGCGCCGCATCGCCGGCAACGGCCGCGGCCAGCCGCGCCTCGCCCGACAGCGCGCGGGAGCGCGCCTCGAGCGCGAGCAGGCGTCCGCGCTCGCCCTTGTCACGGGCACAGGCCTGCGCGTAGTTGAACGCCTGCGCGGCTTCGGCCATGCGATCGAGCCGATAATAGGCATACCCGGTGACGATGGCGGCCGGACAGGACAGCGTTCGGCCCTTCTCGTCGGTCACCCGCTGGATGAAGCGCAGCGCCCCTTCGGCGTCGCCCTCGTGGTAGGCGAGCGCGGCGCGGCGCAGGGCCGCCTCGCTCACCAGCTCGCCATTGCCGGCCGCCGCGGCGCGGTCGACGGCGCGCTCGAGCGCGGCGCGCGCGGCCACCGTGTCGCGCGAGGCCAGGTGCGCATGGGCGAGCACGAGCAGCCAGAACGCGGCGGCGTCCCCGCTCTCGAGCGGGCGGCCCCACGCCTCGGTGGCGCGCGCGTTGCCGCCGCGCGCCATGCGCTCGCCGACGGCGATGGCGGCGGCGAGGCCGAGCGGTCCGCGGGTCACGGCGCTTGCGGCGTCGAGGGCGGGTCCGCTGCACGCACCCTGCTCGAGCGCGCACAGGTCGAGGGCGGCGCGCGCCCAGGGCGTGCCCGCCGCGCTGCGCAACAACACGTCGCGTTCGGCGAGGGAGCGCTCGACATCGCCGGCGGCCAGCAACGCCTCGACGCGCAGGAAGCGCAGCGCGGCATCGGACGCCGCAGCACCCGAGGCCGGCGCGGCGTCCGCGGCAAGCGCCTCGGCGGCGAGTGCGGCGGCGCGATCGGGGCGGCCGACCTCGAACTCGTACGCCGCGGCGCGGGTCAGCGCCTCGCGGCGGCCGACCGCGGCGGACGCACCGACGGCCGCCCCGGCGAGAGTCGCCAGGACGGCCGTCGCGGCCACGAAGCGCGGCCACGCGAAGCGGAGTCGCTGCGTCAGGGCGTGGTCTCCGCGATCACTTCGAGCTTCGAGCCCGTGCCCTCGCTGCGCGCGATGAGGCGCAGCAGCGACAGCGCCTCGCCACGGACCGAGCCGCTCCACTCGACGCGTTCGACGCGCCGGTCGGCCGCCTCGATCTCGACCCGCACCGCGCGCGTGCCGGGACGCACGCGGGCGCGCATCACCTCGCTCCACGTGCCGGCGTCGAGCGAGGTCCACTCGGCGGTGCCGTAGGTGCGCCGCGCCACCTCGACGTTGTCGACGAACACGCGCAGCACGGCGGGGCGCGCCCGCTTCTCGATCGCGAGGTAGACCGCGAGCTCGGTCGGCCGTTCGATCGCCAGGTCCTTCTCGGCGGCGGCCAGGCGCGCCTCGCTGATCGCCAGGAAGCTGTCGGCTTTCGCCTGCTCGAGACGCCATGCGGACAGGCCCGCCAGCGTACGCTCGTAGTCGCGAGCCGCCGGCGCGGTCGTCGCGCGCGACAACGTGTCGAGCGCCGCCTGCGTGGCATTGAGCCGCGAGAGTCCGCGCGCCTCGGCGGCAGTCAGGTCCCGGGGCCGCTCGCGGCGCGTGCGCGGATCGTTGGCCCGCGCCTCGAGCACGGCGAGGAATCCGGCGCGATAGGCGACGAGGAACGGCGGCAGGCCGAGCATCGCCGCCGGCGCGTCCGCGCCCGGCGCGGTCGCACTGCCGAGCTCGGCCCCGCGGGCCGAGATCGTGTTGCCGCGCAGCGCATCGAAGACGCCGCCGGCGCCTCGCCCGTCGCCCAGGTACCAGGCGGTGCCGCTGCCCAGGCGGGCGGGCAGGAGCCCGCGCGACAGGACGGCGGTGCGCGGCACGCCGACCGCGGTGCGCGCCTGGTTGTCGCTGACGATGAACGCGGCGAGGAGCGCGCTCGGTTCGATCCAGCCCGCCTCGATCGGCAGCGAGTCGAAGACGAACGGCACCGCGACCGACGTGAGTCGCCCCGACTCGGCGAAGGTGAACGCACGCGCGCCGCGATCCGGGGACGAGTAGACGAACGTCCACGCCCGCGCCGAACCGTCGGCGGCGAGCGTGTCGGCGTTCTCGACGTAGACCAGTACCGCGTCGCCCGACCAGACGTGCGCGGTGGTGTGCGCGCCGGGCAACAGATCGATGGCGCGCAGGTACTTGACCGGCGGGCGCGTGGCGGCGCGGGCAGCGATCCCTTCCTCGACCTCGCCCGGACGCGCGTGCGCGCGCGGTGCGAGGACGCAGAGCAGGCCCAGGACGAGACCCGCGAGCACGGGAACGACGCGTGCGCGGAGCGGGGTACAGGCGAGCATGGCGGACTCCGTTCCGAGAGGTGCCGGGGATGGGCGGGGCCGGCGCGGCCACCGGGGAAATTATCGGCGGCTGGCGGGCGGGCCTGAAGCCCAGTCTACAGGAGCAAGTGCAAGTGGGAGCGGGTTTTGTGGCATGATCTGCCGATGCGCCGCCTGCTCGGGTTCCTGGCCGTTCTCGCCGCCCTCGTCCTCCTTGCCGGGGGCTTCCTCGCCTGGACGATCCAGCGCTCGGTCCCGCCGGCCCGCGAGATGCACGCCGTCCTGCCCGCCGGGCTCGCTACCACCGCCGACGGAGGGGTGACCATCGACTTCGATGCCCTGGGCACCCCCACGATCCGCGGGGGATCCGAGGCGGCCGTCGCCTTCGGCCAGGGCTACGCGCACGCCCGCGATCGACGCTTCCAGATGGAACTCCTGCGCCGCACCGCGGCCGGCCGCCTGTCCGAATTGGTGGGACGCGCCGCGCTGTCTTCGGACCGCTTCTTCCGCACCCTCGGATTCGCCGTCGTCGCCGATGCGGGCACGGCCCGTCTCGGCCCGCGCCGTCGTGCGCTGTTCGAGGCCTACAGCGCCGGCGTGAACGCGTGGGACACGACCCATCCGCCGCCGCCCGAGTTCCTGCTGCTCGGTGCGGCGGTCGAGCCGTGGACGCCGCGCGACATCGGGCTCGCCTCGCTGCTCATGCAACAGGACCAGTGCTGGGAAGCCGCGGGCGATGAGCGCGACCGCGAGATCATGGAAGCTGCGTTGTCGCCCGCTCTGGTGGAGTTCCTCATGCCGGTCGTCACGGCGTGGGACACGCCCCTGCTCGCCGGTGCGTTGCCGACCGAGTTACCGCTGCCCACGCCCGCCGAAGTCGACCTGCGCACGGCACGTGCGTGGGCGCCATCACACGCGCCAGTGTCGGCCGCGCTTGCCTTCGGCCCGCGCACCGCACGCGACGGCGCACAGGGCAGCAACGGCTGGGCGGTCTCGGGCGCGCGCACGCGATCCGGCCGTCCGCTGCTGGCCAACGATCCGCACATGACGCTGCGCGTGCCCACGCTCTGGCACCGCCAGCGGCTCGAGTTTGCCGACGAGGCGCGCGATGCGGCCGGCGCGCCACTCGCGCCCGCGATCACCGGGGTCACGCTGCCGGGCGTGCCGGGCATCGTCTTCGGCTCGAACGGTGCGGTCGCGTGGGGCGGGACGAACGTGCAGGGCGACTTCGTGGACCTGGTGCGCTGCAGGCCAGCCGATGCCGAGACGCTTACATATGTAGGGCCCACCGGGCCCGAACGCTTCGGAGCTCGCCTCGAGGTGATCGCTGTCAAGGGCACTTCGCCTGAGAGCCTCCGCGTGCGCACGACGCGATTCGGCCCCGTCATCGGGCCCTCGCGCGCGAAGGGCGGCGGCCTGCTCGCCGCGCAGTGGTCGGCGCTCGACCCGGCGACGCTCGACACCGACCTGTTGGCGATCGACCGCGCGACTTCCCTGGATGGGTTTCTCGCCGCGCTCGCGACGTACCGCGGGCCGCAACTCTCGGTCGTGGTCGCCGACTCGGCGGGACGCATCGGCTGGAAGGTGGGTGGCCTCATGCCGCGGCGCGGCCCGGGAGAGTTCGATCGCGTCCGCGAGGCGACCGACCCGGACGCGGCGTGGACCGGCTACGTGGCGTGGGACTCGGTCCCGTCGCTCGTCGACCCCGGGGATGGAATGATCTTCAGCGCCAACCAGCGCATGGTCGGTGGCCGCGAGTGGGCGCTTCTTGGTGGCTCGATCGGCGCGCCGTGGCGCGCGCGCGGCGGATCGCCGCGGTGCTCTCCGCGCGCACCGACTTCACCGCGGCCGACATGGGGGCGCTGCAGAACGACCTCGACGCGGCGTACCTCGAGCCGACGGCCGAGGCGATCGAACGGGCGCTTGCCGCTCTGCCCGCCATCGAGCTCGCGGCCGACGACACGCTGACGCGCGTCGCGGCGATCCTCGCCGGGCGCGAGCGACGGGCCGACTCGACGTCGCTCGCGCACGCCTACCTGGTGCAGGCGCGCACCGCGATCCGCCAGGCGCTGGTCGATCCCCTCGTCGCGCCGTGCGCCGATGTCGACCCGGATTTCGTCTACACGTGGCCGCTGGTCGACGAGGTCGTGCGGCGCCTGCTCGCCGCGCGCGCCCCGCACCTGCTCGACCCGAAGCACGCGAGCTACGACGCGGCTGTGCGCATGGCCGCGCATCGCGCCGCCGCCACGCTCGGCGCGCGCGTGCCGGGCACGCCGTTTGATCGCATCGCGTGGGGGCAGGTGAACCGCGGCGACCTGGCGCATCCGCTCGGCGGCGTCTCGCCACTGCTGGCCCGCCTGCTCGACCTGCCACGCCCGGCGTTCGCCGGCGGCGCCCACGTCGTGCGCGTCATGCAGCCCCGCCACGGGGCATCGTTTCGCATGGTCGCCGATCTTGCCGATCCCGCGGCGTCCACGTTCGCGTTGCCGGGCGGGCAGAGCGGGCACTTCCGCTCGCCGCACTACGGCGACCAGTTCGCGACCTGGTGGGAGGGGCGCGCGACGCCGCTCGAGCCGGGGCCGCCGGTGGGCGGGGCCGCGCTGAAGCCGGCACTGCGGCCGCGCTGTGGTAGGCTCCGGCGTCCCGCGCGCCACGCGCGGCCACGCCATGTTCAGGGAGGTTCATGAAGCGCCAGACGAAGATCGTCGCCACACTCGGGCCCGCCACCGCCTCGTACGAGAAGATCCGCGCCCTCGTCGACGCCGGGATGGACGTCGCCCGCCTCAACCTGTCGCACGGCAGCCAGGACGAGCATCGCGAGATCTATCATCACATCCGTCGCGCCTCCGACGAGTCGGGGCGCGCCGTCGGCGTGCTGCTCGACCTGCAGGGCCCGAAGATCCGCCTCGGCGAGTTCACCGGGGGTCGCGCCGAGCTGGTCGACGGCGCCACGTTCACCATCACCACCGAGCCCGGCGAGGCCCCGCACGGGAATGCGCGGCTGGCCTCGACGACCTACGCCGAGCTGGCGCGCGACGTGAAACCCGGCGACGCGCTGCTGATCGACGACGGGCTCATTCGGCTGGAGGTCGTCGAGTCCGACGGCGTGCGCGTCACGACGAAGGTGATCGAGGGCGGCCCGGTCAAGGATCACAAGGGCATCAACCTGCCCGGCGTCATCGTGAGTGCGCCCGCGATGTCCGACAAGGACAAGGCCGACCTCGAGTTCGGCCTGTCCCTGCGCGTCGACATGGTCGCCCTGTCGTTCGTGCGCCGCCCCGAGGACGTGCGCCAGGCGCGCGAGTTCATGCTCGCCCGCGGCGCCGAGCTGCCGATCATCGCCAAGATCGAGAAGCCCGAGGCGGTGACGCGGCTCAAGGAGATCGTCGAGGCCGCCGATGCGATCATGGTCGCGCGCGGAGACCTGGGCGTCGAGCTGCCGCTCGAGCGCGTGCCGGTGGTGCAGAAGCAGGCGATCCAGATGGCGCGTCGCTTCGGCCGCCCGGCCATCGTCGCGACGCAGATGCTCGAGTCGATGATCGAGCACTCGCGCCCGACGCGCGCCGAGGCCTCGGACGTGGCGAACGCGATCCTCGACGGCGCCGACGCCGTGATGCTCTCGGGCGAGACGAGCGTGGGCCTGTACCCGGTCGAGGCCGTGGAGGTGATGGACCGCATCATCCGCGAGGCCGAGTCGGCGAAGTTCGACGGTCCTCGCGACCGCCGCTTGCCGGTCGCGACGACAAAGCAGGAAGCGATCGCCGAGGCCGCCGTGCGCGCCGCATTCGAGCTGGGCGCCGCCGCGATCGCCGTCTTCACCCAGACCGGCATGGCCGTGAAGTACGTGGCGAAGTATCGCCCGACGGTGCCGCTGCTCGCGTTCACGACCGAGCAGGTCGTGCGCAGCCAGTTGAGCCTGGTGTGGGGCGCCGAGACGTTCATCGTCCCGACCGTCGACCACACCGACGGAATGGTGCAGCAGGTCGAGCGCGCGATGATCGACCTGGGACGTGGCCGCGAGGGGGACATCGTGATCATCGTCGCCGGCACGCCGCCGGGCCGGCGCGGCACGACGAACATGCTGAAGATCCACCGCCTGGGCGATCCGGGCTGACCGCGCGCGCCCGGGGGCGCGCCGAGCGGAAGGGGGGGCGCATGTCGAAGGAAGAGCCGGTCGCCGTCGGACCCGACGAGGTCAAGGTCACGCTCGACCGTCGGGAGCCCGTGGCCGAGGGCACGTGGGCATTCCACCTGGGCCTCGGCGGCACGCACCTGCCCTACACGCCCGGGCAGGCCGTCGACCTGCGCTTCCCCGGTGCTACGCGCCCCGATCCGCGCGGCCACGTCCGTCCGTTCTCGCTTGCCGCCGCGCCCGGCGCGCCGCGCCTGACGATCGCCACCCGCATCCGCGAGAGCCCGTTCAAGCAGGACCTGCTCGAGGCCCCGCTGGGCACCGAGTTCTTCGTGTCGAAGCCGTGGGGCGACTTCGTCATCCCCGCCGAGGAGATGGACGTGGTGATGATCGCCGGCGGCATCGGCGTCACGCCGTTCCGTTCGATGCTGCAGGAGGCGATCGCCACGTCGGCCCGCGCCGACCTGTCGCTGCTGCACTCGGGCCGCACGCCCGAGGAGACGCCGTTCCTCGACGAGTGTCGCCGCTGGGCCGCGACCCACCCGCACTTCACCTACCTGCCCACGATGACGAAGGCCGAGCGCTCGCCGCACCCCTGGCTCGGCGAGCGTCGCCGGATCGATGCGCGCTTCCTGAGCGAAGTGCTCGACGACGACGCGCACACTGCGCTCTACCTGGTGGCGGGGCCGCCGGGCTTCGTCGACGGCGTGACCGTCGCTCTCGACCTCCTCGGTGTGCCCGACGCGCGCGTGATGCGCGACGCGTTCGACGGCTACTGACCGAGGAGCTGCGCCATACGCTCGTCGCGGTCGGCCTCGGCGTCGCGATGATGCTTGGCTTCGCGTCGGTCATCGGGATCGTGATGGGCGGGGCGTGGTGGGGGCGGCGGGATTCGCTTCAGGGCTGATCGACTAATGACTGTCAGACTTGTTCATCGCCCGGTGGGTAGCCGAGGAGCAACTCACTACACTCGCGTCGGAGGACAGGGACGTCATGCTCAACGACGCCCCAAACCAGCGCGTCATCGACGGTCGGATACTCGTGCGCGAGCTGATTCCGGAAGTCCACGATTCGACGGGACTGGGCGATCAGGGCAAACTTGTCCGGCGCAGTGCGCGAGAGCGCTGTCAGGGCCTCCCCGATGATCAGGAATTCGCGCTCGACGGAAGATCGGATGAGGCGACTCGTCTCGTAGCCGCTCAGATCGAGACCGCGGACGGCGTCCAGAATCGCATCACAGGACTCCACCACGTCTGCGAGATAGGCGCGAGGGTCACGCGGCATACAGGGCGCGGCGCGTTCGCTCGATGTCGCGGGCGACATACGGATTTCGAACCGCTCCAACCATGACCAGATCGATCTTCGTACCGAGGAGCTCTCGGAGCTCATCCAGCATGCCGAAGTAGGCGTCGACGCGTGCGTATGCTCCCATGGGGCCGAACTCGACGAGGAAATCGATGTCGCTTGCCTCCGGCCTGAAGTCCTCCCGGACCGCGGAGCCGAAAACGTCCAACCGCAACACGCCATGCCGGGCACAGGCCTCGGCGATCGCCTGGCGATTCTGCTCGATCTGCTTGATCATTTCGTTCCCTCGTGCCCCCGATGCTCACGAACCCCAACAAGTACTGGAGAACACAGCCACGACCGACTTCGTCGGAGGCCCACGGTCGAGAATATCACGGTCGCCGGCCTCGTCGGGCCTGCGAGTTCCAGGCGGGCACGGGCTCGAGCGGCGCACCCGCTATGGGGCGTGACTGAACCATCGCCAGCAGCGCACGAGCAGCGGGCGCAAGCCCAGTTGGATGATCGCGGATCCGGTGGCAATGATGGAGCCGACGCCCGTCGGCAGAATGGCGCCGAACGTGTGCGCCATGCCCAGGACGAATCCGAGCAGGCACTCCGCCCGGTAAGCCGGCAGGAGCAAGGCGAGCAGCAGGGTGGCTTGGAACACGGTCGATGTCATGGACCGGGCGCCGCTCTCGAAGGAGACCGCGAGAAGGGTGCCGAGCAGAAGGGCCACCCCGAACCCGGCCACGACGCTCCACGGGATCGTCGACTTGTTTCCGGTTCCGCCCGAGGGGTGTTCCACGCGCCGCTGGATGCGGCCGGTGAGGAACCACGCCAGCCCAGGCAGGAGGAGTGCGCCCCACCAGTTCGAGATCGCCGGCAGGTCGGCGCGCTGCAGGATGTGATGAGTGGCCACTCCGCCATGGAAGTGCTCCCACGCGAGGTGGCCCCACTGCGCAAGCGACACGACGGCGATGAATGCGAGCCGCCAGCGCGGCATCGGTTGGCCTCCCATGTCCCGCTCTCCCGGATGAGTTTCCGCGCTAGGTCCTTCGCGCCGGAACGTGATCGAGCGGCGCTCCCGCCGGAATCAGCGGCTCGCGCACGACGCTGTCCGCGAACTCCTTCATCAGCCCGCCGAAGTGCGCCATCGTCCAGCTGTGCAGGTACAGCGGGTTGAACGGCTCGCGCTCCTTGGGGTCGGTGATCAGGTTGACGATGCGCGGGAACCCGAGTGGCAGGGCCGGGTCGGTCAGGTACTTCTGGTCGACCATCACCAGCTTGAAGTCGTGCCACTTGACGCCGTACATGGTGGGGCCGTTCCAGTAGATGAACCCCTCGCGATTCGAAGCGTCCTGCGCGCCGGAGAGGAAAGCCGACTGGTCCTTGCCGTCGATCTCGCGGTCGGTCGGCGCCTTCAGTCCCGCCATGGTGAGCAGGGTCGTGAACCAGTCCGTGATGTGCATGATCGCGTTACTCTTCTTGCCCGCGGCGATCCTGCCGGGCCAGCGCGCAATGCACGGCGTGCGCAGGGAGCCCTCCATGCCCGTGAAGTAGGAGCCCTCGAAGAACCCGGCGGTGCCGCGGTGCAGGAGCATCTCCTCGTTGCCGTTGTCGCCGGCGAAGATCACGATCGTGTTCTCGCCGATGCCCAGGGCATCGAGCCTGTCGAGGAGGTCCCCGAAGTCACCGTCGAGCTGGAGCAGGCAGTCCGCGAAGTCGCCGTTGCCGCTCTTCCCCTTGTACTCGTCCCGCGGCACGACCGGGATGTGCATCAGCGAGTGGTTGTAGTAGAGGAAGAACGGCTTCTTCGCCTTCGCGCTCG
>JANOEH010000094.1:0-5518 GCA_031413115.1 Candidatus Eiseniibacteriota bacterium
CGACGTGGCGCGCGCCGTAGATCGCGTCGCCCGAGGTCTGCATCGCGTTGCCCATGACGACGTGGTCGACCGCGTCGGCCGGGACGTGCGAGCGCGTGAGCGCGGCCTTCGCCGCGATGGCGCAGAGGTCGATCGCCGAGACCGACGCGAGCGCGCCGCCGGGCTTGCCGTCGCCGCGCTTGCCGCCGATCCACTCGGTCATCGGCGTCCGCGCGCCACCGAGGATGACCAGCTCCGGGAGGCCGCTCACCTGGCCTGCCCCGTGGTGTAGTCGTAGAAGCCGCGGCCGCTCTTCTTGCCGTGCCAGCCCGCCAGCACCATGCGCTTGAGCAGCGGCGGGGGAGCGAAGCGCGCCTCCTTGAACTCGTCGAACATGATGTCGGCGATGTACAGCGTGGTGTCGAGGCCGACGAAGTCGAGCAGCGTGAGCGGGCCCATGGGGTGGCCGCAGCCCAGCTTCATGCCGGCGTCGATGTCCTCCTTCGTGGCGATGCCGGACTCGAGCACGCGGATCGCGTCGAGCAGGAACGGCACGAGCAGGCGGTTGACGACGAAGCCGGGCGTGTCCTGCGCCGAGACGACGACCTTGGGCAGCTGCTTCGCAAACGCGTCGACCGCGGCGAGCACGGCGTCGTCGGTCATCGGCGTGCGCACCACCTCGATTAGCTGCATGAGCGGCACCGGGTTGAAGAAGTGAAGGCCGACGAAGCGCGCCGGGCGCTTCGTCTTCGCCGCCATCTCGGTGATCGACAGCGACGACGTGTTCGACGCGAAGATCGCGTCGGGGCCGCACGCGGCGTCGAGCGCGGCGTAGACCTCGTGCTTGGCGGCGATGTTCTCGACCGCGGCCTCGATCACCAGGTCGCAGCCGCCGAGGTCGGCGAGCTTCGTCGTGCCCTTGATCTTCCCGAGGATCGCGGCCTTCTGCTCGGCCGTCAGCTTGCCCTTGTCGACGCCGCCCTGCAGGAACTTGTCGATGCGGCCGAGGCCCCTGGCCAGTGCCGCGTCGTCGATCTCGCGAACCGTGACGTCGAATCCGGCCTGGGCGCACACCTGCACGATACCGGAGCCCATGAGGCCGCAGCCGACCACGCCGACCTTCTCAATCGCCATGCGGAAGCACTCCCTGGACCGTCGCGGTCCGTCGCTGAAGTTGGAGGGTGAAGCCTGGCGCACCGAGGAGGGTGGAGCGGGGCGCGCCGATCGGAAATCTCGTTCGCAGTCTAGGCAGCGCGGTTCGGGGGTGTCAAGGTGGGCCCTGTGCTAGACTCGCCCTGCCCATCGGTCGGATGGGCCGTTCTGCGCGGTTCCGGGATCCGCGTCTCGTGGGAGCGCATGCGCTCCCGGCTCGTCGAGGAGGATTCCTGATGCCCGCAACACCGCGCCCGCTCCTGTATGCAACAGCATTCGCACGGGCACTCGCCTTCGCGCTCGCCCCGTCGCTCGCCTCCGCCGAGGACGTGACCTCGATCGTGCGCTCCGACTTTCCCGATCGCCGCTGGGCGCCCGTGACGGCCGCCGACGCCGGGCTCGCCGGCTCCGGGCTCGCCACCGATCCTTCGTCCTCGGCCTACGGAAACCCGGCGCTGTGGCTCACCGCGCCGTGGTCGTTTCGCATCTCGGGCGGCATGATGAACCCGAACCGCGACGACCTGCGCGCCACCACGACCGACTTCCAGGAGGCGAACGGGTTCCCGTTCCTCGGCGAGGTGGCGGTGCGGTTCAAGGCGAAGGGGCTGGGCTTCGGGGCCTACTTCGCGCAACCGCATTACGAGCACGGCGAGACGCGCTTCGTCGGCTTCGATCCCGAGACCGGCAACGGCGATCCGTTCGCGCGCACCAACACGTTCACCGCGGCGACGCGACTGGCCGGCGCAGGCGGTGCGATCCGCCTGCAGGGCGGGATCGTGGTCGGCGCGGGGGCCGAGGCGGTGTTCACGCAGGAGAGCTACACGTCCGTCCCCGACGTGCCCGCCGGCAGCGGCATCGCCGACACGGCCGAGGTCGACGTCGACGATTCGGCGATCGGCGGCGTGCTCGGCGTGCTCGTGCCGTTCGCCGACGTGTGGAGCGTCGGTGGCTCGTACCGTTTCGCCGGGGAGTTGAGCTATGGGGAGAACGGCACGGGCTATGACGACGCGCCCACGCTCGGCCTCGTGGGCCTGCGCTACGGACAAACGGCCGGCTCCGCCGGCTACATCGGGCTGCGCTGGCTGGGCGAGCGCAAGGTCAACCTTGGCGAGCCCGCCGCCTCCAGTGATGCAACCGCGGACACCCGATTGGAATATGCCCTCGGGTACGCGTTTCTCGATCCCGCCGGGGGCTGGGCGGTGCGCGTCGGCGGGGCGCTGTCGCCCGCGCCGAACGACGCTGCCAACCGGCTGACCCGCTTTGGTGTCTCACTCGGACTGGGAGGCGACGGCCTGCGTGGCGCGCTCGCCTACTCG
Source organism: Candidatus Eiseniibacteriota bacterium (assembly GCA_031413115.1). GTDB lineage: Bacteria > Eisenbacteria > RBG-16-71-46 > RBG-16-71-46 > DASYSL01 > JANPEF01. Next base: position 2,448 of record JANOEH010000094.1, read on the forward strand.
CGCGAATCCGAGACGCGTCCCGATGATCGCAATTCGTCCCGCAACCTGGTGATCGCCACCGTCGAGCTCGGCCGCTAGGCCCGGCTGGCCAGACCCGGCTGTCGCATGGACTCTGAGCGCGACGCGCCGGCCAGCTTGTGGAGCAGGCGCTGGCCACGCTGACCGCCTGGGGCCGCACGATCCACGACCAGCCGCGGGTCTGACGGCGGTGGCGAAAGACGCGACCGGAGGGACCTCGGCGGCCCTTCCGACCCCCGCGCACGCGTGGTAGAGTGAGGCGACCCTTCCATATCGGTACACCTGCATCAGCGCGAGAGTGGCGGAACTGGCAGACGCGCCGGATTTAGGTTCCGGTGGGGAAACTCGTGGGGGTTCAACTCCCCCCTCTCGCATTTCGTCCGAGGAGAGCGCCGCGCCTTGAACGTCCAGACCGTCGACACGACCCCGACCCGCCGCACCATCGCCTTCGAGCTCTCGGCCGAGGAAATCGGACAGGAGCTCGAACGCGTGGTCGCCGACTATTCCCGCCGCGTGCAGCTCCCCGGGTTCCGCAAGGGGAAGGTGCCGCGTACGCTGCTCGAGGCGCGCTACAGCACGTCCTTCGAGCAGGAGACGATCGAGCGCGCCATCGAGCGCGCCTGCCGCGACGCGTTCACCGAGCAGAACCTCGCTCCGCTCGCGCCGGCCGAGATCGAGGACCTGAAGTTCGAGCCCGGCGGTCCGCTGTCGTTCAAGGCGGTGGTCGAGGTGCGTCCCGAGGTCACCGCGAAGGACTACACGGGCCTCGCCGTCACGCGTCGCACCCGGCCCGTCGCCGACACCGAGGTCGAGCGCGAACTGGCGAGCCTCGTCGAGGCGACGACCGTGTGGCTCGACGTCGAGCGCGCGGCGCAGGCCGGCGACCGCCTGGTCGTCGACTACGTGCGGCTCGACGCGAAGGGCCAGACGCTCAAGAACACCCGCCGGCGCGACTACGAGATCACGCTCGGCGAGGGCGGCCTCCTGCCCGAGTTCGACCAGGCGCTGACCGGAGGGCAGGCGGGTGAGAGCCGCACGGTCAACGTCGCCTACGCGGAAGATTTCGGGAATGCCGACCTGGCGGGGAAAACCGTGCAATTCCACGTCAGGGTCAAGAAAATCAAGGAGAAGAAAGCGGCCACTCTGGACGATAATTGGGCGAGGGAGAACCTCGGCGTGGAGTCGCTCGGCGAACTCCGGGCCCGCATCCGGCTCAACCTCGAGGGCGAGTCCATGATGCAGGCCCGCCGCGAGGTCGAGGACGCCCTCGTCGAGAAGGTGCTGGCAGCCAACCCGGTGCCGGTGCCCGAGCGCTGGGCCGAACGTCGCGTCGCCGAGGAGATCGTCGAGGTCGAACGCCGCAATGGCGGTCCGATCCCGGCGGCCGAGCTCGACGCGGTCAAGGCGCAGATCCGGGCTTCCCTCGAGCGGCAGTTGCGGCGCGAGCTGGTGCTCGATGCGATCGCCCGGCAGGAGACGCTGGAGATCACCGACCCCGAGGTGGGGGAGGAGATCGCCCGGTTGCTCGAGGCCGGTGGCCGCATCGCACAGGAGTTCCGGGCCCTGCCGGCGGAACAGCGCCGCCGGCGGGTGCGGGACGTCCTCGAGAGGCGCAAGGTGTTCGACTTCCTGCTCGGCGCCGCACAGGTGGCCGAGGAGAGCGCATCGAATCCTTCGGAGCAGGTCGCTTCCGCGTAGGCGGCGACCTCGGTTCAGGACCGGCATTCCAGGACGGAGACTCGCACCATGGCCCTCGTGCCCATCGTCGTCGAGCAGACCAGCCGCGGAGAACGCTCGTACGACATCTATTCGCGACTCCTCAAGGACCGGATCGTCTTCATCGGGACTCCGATCGATGACATGATCGCGAACCTGGTCATCGCCCAGCTCCTGTTCCTCGAGGCCGAGGACCCGGATCGCGACATCTGGATCTACATCAACTCGCCGGGCGGCGTGGTCACGGCCGGCCTGGCGATCTACGACACGATGCAGTTCATCAAGCCCGACGTGGCGACGTACTGCATGGGCCAGGCGGCGTCGATGGGCGCCGTGCTGCTCGCCGGCGGCGCCAAGGGCAAGCGCTCGGCGCTGCCCAACTCGCGCATCATGATCCACCAGCCCCTCGGCGGGACGCAGGGCCAGGCGTCGGACATCGAGATCTACACGAAGGAGATGCTGAAGACGCGGGAGCAGCTCAACGGGATCATCGCCCACCACACGGGACTGAGCCTCGAGCGCATCCAGCACGACACCGATCGCAACTTCTTCATGTCGGCCGACGAGGCGAAGGACTACGGCATCGTCGACACGGTGATCAACAAGCGCACCGATCTCACGCCCGTCCCCCAGCCGGTGGCCCGATGAAGAAGCGCATCGCCTCCCCGCATCCCATTCGCTGCTCGTTCTGCGGCCGGGGCCAGGACGAGGTCGCCCGGCTCGTTTCCGGGCCGTCGGTCTACATCTGCAGCGAGTGCGTGAAGCTGTGCAACGACATCCTCGAGGGGGAGATCGAGCGCGACCAGCCGCAGGCCACGGGCAGCCTGCCCAAGCCGGCGGAGATCAAGAAGATCCTCGACGACTACGTGGTGGGACAGGATCGCGCCAAGAAGACGCTGTCGGTCGCGGTCTACAACCACTACAAGCGCATCTACTCGCAGTCGGGCACCAGCGACGTCGAACTCGAGAAGTCGAACATCCTGCTGGTCGGGCCCACGGGCACGGGCAAGACGCTTCTTGCGCGCACGCTCGCGAGGTTCCTCAAGGTGCCGTTCGCGATCGTCGACGCCACCTGCCTGACCGAGGCGGGTTACGTCGGCGAGGACGTCGAGAACATTCTCGTCCGCCTGCTGCAGGCGGCCGACTTCAACCTGGTCAACGCCGAGCACGGCATCGTCTACGTCGACGAGATCGACAAGATCTCGCGCAAGAGCGAGAACCCCTCGATCACCCGCGACGTGTCGGGCGAGGGCGTGCAGCAGGCGCTGCTCAAGATCATCGAGGGAACGGTCGCCAACGTCCCGCCGCAGGGCGGACGCAAGCACCCGCAACAGAAG
>JANOEH010000095.1:0-16768 GCA_031413115.1 Candidatus Eiseniibacteriota bacterium
AACAAGGGCGGTTCCATCCGCAGCATCATGTGCCTGAGCCGGGTCGATGGTTCCGCGACGATCCTCGGCATGGCGCTGGCGCATGGCGGCCACCTCACGCACGGGCACCCGGTGTCGTTCAGCGGCCGTTTCTACAAGGTCGTCCAGTACGGCGTGCGCGAGGACGACCAGACCATCGACTACGACGCGATGGACCGCCTTGCCGACGAGCATCGCCCCGCGATCCTCATCGCCGGTGCCTCGGCGTATCCGCGTACGATCGACTTCGCGCGCTTTGCCGCCGCGGCACGGCGCACCGGGGCAAAGCTCGTCGTCGACATGGCGCACATCGCCGGGCTGGTCGCCGCGGGGCTCCACCCGACGCCGGTGCCGCACGCCGATTTCGTCACAACGACCACGCACAAGACGCTGCGCGGCCCGCGTGGCGGCATGGTCCTGTGCCGCGCCGAGCACCAGGCCGCGCTCGACAGGAGTGTGTTCCCGGGCGTGCAGGGCGGTCCGCTCATGCACGTCATTGCCGCCAAGGCCGTGTGCCTGGGCGAGGCGCTCACTCCCGGATTCGTCGCCTACCAGACACAGGTCGTGGCCAACGCCCAGGCGCTGGCGAAGGGCCTGCTGGCGCGTGGTTTCCAGCTGGTCTCGGGCGGCACCGACAACCACCTGCTGCTCGTCGACCTGCGCTCCAAGGGCCTGACCGGCAAGCGGGTCGAGGCCGTCCTCGAGCGGGCGCACATCACGGTGAACAAGAATGCGATTCCGTTCGATCCCGAGAAGCCGTTCGTCACCAGCGGCATCCGCGTCGGCACGCCGGCGGTGACGAGTCGCGGCATGCGCGAGGCCGACATGGAGACGATCGCCGACTTCATCGGCCGCGCGCTCGAGGCGCGCGACGACGAGTCGCGCCTGGCCGGGCTCGCCATCGAGGTGATGCGCTTCACCGCCGACTTCCCGCTGCACGTGGGCGTCGAGGAGCTCAGCGCCGCGCGCTGAGGGCACCCGCGTGGCCCAGGTCCCCCTCGCCGACGTCGCGCTCCCCGCGCTCTGGCTGTTCCTGCTCGGCTTCCTGCTGACCCTCGGCATCGTCCGCACCCGGCGTGGCCGTCATGACGTGCGCGACGACTGGAACCGCCTCGTCCGCTTCAGCGATCGCCTCAAGGTCCTCGAGGCGACGGCGGGCCTCGACGCGCCGGCGCGCATCGAGTGCGCCGCGCTGGCCCGGGCGCTCGACGAGTTCCTCGACCCGCCTTACGAAAACCTCACGCTTGAGCAGCTGGTCGATCGCTTCGACCCGCAGGGTCACCCGTGGGGCGTCGGCAGTGACGTCGCGTTCGCCACCGGACAGGCTCTCCGCGTCCGCGTATTGCAGATCGACCGCGAGCTGCAGGTCCGCATGAAGGCGGGGGCGCGCAGCTCGGGCCACGTCGGCACGGTGTTCCTGGCGGGAGTGGGCGGCGTGCTCGGCGCCCCGCTCGAGGTCGCCCGGCGCTTCGGCCTGCTGCAGCGCCTGACGGCACGGCGCGTCGAGGCCAGTCCGTGGTTCCACGCCGCTCTCGGCGTCGCACTGTTCGTCGTCGCCGCCGGAAGCGTTTTCGTGGGACTCCGCGTGTGGACGGTCCTGGCACGGCTGGCGGGGGAGCTCGACCTCGGTTCGTGACGGCACGCGCACCGGTGGGCTAGACTGCGAGCCACGGCAGGCCAACCAGGGAGGTGCGATGAGCGTCGAGGCAGGGCGGGCGACGGAGCGGGTGACGCGGGCTGGTGAGCGGATGGACGCGCTGCGGGCCGAAATCGGGCGGGTCATCGTCGGCCAGGACGCGATGGTGCATCGCCTCCTGATCGGCCTCCTCGCCGACGGACACCTCCTGCTCGAGGGCGTGCCGGGCCTCGCCAAGACGCTCGCTGTGCGCACGCTCGCCGGAGCGCTCGCGCTGTCGTTCAAGCGCATCCAGTTCACGCCCGACCTGCTGCCCGCCGATCTTACCGGCACGCTCGTGTTCAACCCGCGCGACGGGTCGTTCAGCGCCAAGCGCGGTCCGGTCTTCGCCAACCTCGTGCTCGCCGACGAGATCAACCGCGCGCCCGCGAAGGTGCAGTCGGCGCTGCTCGAGGCGATGCAGGAGCGCCAGGTCACGATCGGCGACGAGACGCACAAGCTCGAGACGCCGTTCCTCGTGCTCGCCACGCAGAACCCGATCGAACAGGAGGGGACCTATCCGCTCCCCGAGGCGCAGAGCGATCGTTTCATGATGAAGCTCAAGGTCGACTACCCGACCCGCGTCGAGGAGAAGGAGATTCTCCGCCGCGTCGGCATGAATACCCTCCCCGACGTGCAGCCGGTGTGCACGCGCGAGGACCTGTTGTCGTCGCGTGCCGCGCTGGGCGAGGTCTACGTCGACGACAAGATCGAGGAGTACGTGCTCGACCTGGTGCAGGCGACCCGCGACCCCAAGCACTTCGGCCTCGACCTGGCACACTTGGTGGCCTACGGAGCCTCGCCGCGGGCGACGCTGTTCCTCATCCAGGCCGCACGCGCCCACGCGCTGCTCGACCGTCGCGCTTACGTCACGCCCGACGACATCAAGGCGATCGCACTCGACATCCTCCGCCATCGCATCCACGTCACCTACGAGGCGGAAGCCGAGGAAATCAGCGGCGAGGAGATCGCCCGCCGCATCCTCGACAAGGTCCGCGTTCCCTGAGCGTGGCCACGCCCGAGCGTGCGCCCGGGGATGGCGGCCTCGAGACGCGCGACATCCTCAAGCGCGTCCGCCGGATCGAGATCCGCACGCGCCGGCTGGTCGAGGAGATCTTCGCCGGCCAGTCCGAGTCGGTGTTCAAGGGCCGCGGCATGGAATTCGCCGAGGTTCGCCCGTACCTGCCCGGCGACGAGGTGCGGGACATCGACTGGAACGTCACCGCCCGCACCGGTGTCCCCTTCGTCAAGCGCTTCACCGAGGAGCGCGAACTCACGGTCGTGCTCGCGGTCGACGTCTCGGGCTCGCTCGATTTTGGCAGCGGCGACCTGAGCAAGCGCGAACTCGTCGCCGAGCTCGCCGCACTGCTCGCGTTCTCCGCGCTGCAGAACTCGGACCGGGTCGGCCTCGTCCTGTTCTCCGATCGCCTCGAGCTGTACGTGCCGCCGCGCAAGGGTCGCACGCAGGTCCTGCGCATCGTGCGCGAGCTGCTCACCCATGGCATCGAAGGACGCGGCACGACATGGACGGCGGGGCTCGACTTCATGAACCGCGTCGTGCGTCGGCGTTCGATCGTGTTCCTCCTCTCCGACTTCCTGGCGCCGATCGACACGCGACTGTTCCGCGTCACCTCGAAGCGTCATGACCTGGTCGCTCTGTGGGTCGAGGACCCGCGCGAGGCGCAGCTCCCCGTGGTCGGCCGCATCCTCGTCGAGGACCTGGAGAGCGGGCGCACCCGCTGGGTGAACACGAACGACGCACGCGTCCGCGAGAGTTACCGCGCGGCCCGCGCCGAGGCGCGTGAGCGCACCAAGCGCTGGCTCGCCGGCGCACGCTGCGAGGCGGTGCAACTCTCGACCGGAGCTTCGTACCTGCCGCCGCTACTGCGCTTCTTCCAGAACCGGCGCCGGAGGGGTCGGTGAACGAGCGGCGTCGCTCGCTCGTCCGGGTGGGGGCCGGCCTGCTGGGGACCCTGGCCCTTGCGGCCGCCGTGCCGTGCCCACCCGCGACCGCGCAGGAACGGATGCCGGTGCGTGTCGAGACCCTCGTCGCGCCCGACACGTTGCGCCTCGGTGAGGGGGTGACCATGACGTGGCGCGCCTGGCTGCCGAAGGGATCGCAGACGACGTTTCCGGCGCGGCCAACCGACGACTCGCTCCATCACTGGACGGCGTGGACGACGGCCACGCGCGACCTCAAGGGCGAGTACCGCGAGCATCGGCTCACCGCCCGCTTCCAGACGTTCGCGCTGGGAACGGTCGAGGTGCCGGGGCCACCGCTGCTGTTTCGCATCCCGGGCGAGGCGGCGCGCCAGGGGCGCTTCCCGACAGCTCGTTTCGTCGTCGTCCCGGTCGTTCCCGATGCCGGCCCCGAGCCGACGCTGCGCGACCTTCACCCGCTGGTTCCGCCGCCGTGGTGGGCAACCTGGCCATGGCTGTGGATCGCCGTCGGGGTTGCGGCGGTGGCGCTGCTCGCGTTGGCGATCTGGCGCTGGCGGCGACGGCGGCGGATCGGGCCGGTCGCCGCACCCGGCGGTCCCGCCCCGGAACTCGAGGCGCCCGAGGTCGAGGCGCGCCGTCGCCTCGCCGCTCTCCGTGCTCGTGGGTTGGCGGAGGCGGGTCGCACCTACGAGCATGGCACCGAGCTCGCCGACCTGCTGCGCCGCTACGTCGAGCGCCGCTTCGGCAGCCCGCAGCCGGGTTACACGACCGGCGAACTGGCGCGCCACATGGCGGCGCGCGGCGACGCCCGCGCCTCGGACGTCGACGAATTGCGCGACCTGCTCGGCGCCTGTGACCTGACGAAGTTCGCGCGTCGCCCGTACGATGCGCCGCGCGCCCATGCGGCCGAGCTCGCCGCGGCGCGCCTCATCGAGACGTGGGCCGCGGCGCGCGCGGAGGCCGCCTGATGCGCTGGCTCTGGCCGTGGTTTCTCGCCCTTCTTCCGGTGATCGCCCTGCTTGCCCTGTGGCGACGGCGAGTCGGCGTGAACCGCCCGGCCACGCTCGGCCTGTCGACCGTCGCCTGGCTGCCGGCGCGGGCCCGCGATCGCACCCGCATCGTGCTGTTCGCGCTGTACGCGCTGGCCATGACGCTGGTCACCGTCGCGCTGGCGCGGCCGCAGCGCGGTTTCCGCGAAAACGAGCTGTCCGGCCGCGGCGTCGACATCGTGCTCGCGCTCGACGTGTCGACCTCGATGCGGGCCGAGGACTTCCAGCCCGACAATCGCCTCGGCGTCGCCAAGACGGTCGCCCAGGCGTTCATCGCCTCGCGTCCGCACGATCGCCTCGGCCTGGTCATCTTCGCCGGGACCGCGGTCACCCAGTGCCCGCTCACGCTGCAGCACGAGGTCCTGCGGGATCTCGTCGGCCGTGTCGACTTCGGCATGGTCGAGGACGGGACCGCGATCGGCAGCGGCCTGGCCACGGCGCTCAATCGTCTGCGCGGCAGCAAGGCGAAGAGCAAGGTCGTCATCCTGCTCACCGATGGCGACAACAACCGGGGCGCGATCGACCCCCGCACCGCTGCCGACCTGGCGAAGGCGCTGGGCGTGCGCGTGTACACGATCGGCGTTGGCACCAGCGGCATCGCCCCGATGCCGGTCGACGACCCGGTGTTCGGGCTGCGCTACGACCGCGTCCCCGTGCGCATCGACGAGACGACGCTGCGCGCCATCGCGCAGACCACCGGCGGGCGCTATTTCCGCGCCCGCGACGCACAGGGCCTGTCGGCCGTCTACCGCCAGATCGACCAGATGGAGAAGTCCGAGGTGCGGAGCACGGCCTACTCCGAGTGGCGCGACCGCGGTCCCGAGCTGCTGACGCTGGCCATGGTCGCGCTCGGTCTCGCCTTCGCCCTGTCCCTGTCCGTGTGGGCGAGGGTCCCGTGATCCGCTTCGCCGCCATGAGCGTGTTGTGGTCCGGGCTGGCGATGGTCGTCGTCGTCGCGCTGCTCTACGTGCGTTTCGAGCGGCGCCGCACGCGCGTCCTCGCCGCGTTTGCCGGTGGCCTCGCCCCGCGGTTGGCCCGCGCCGAGGACGACCGCCAGCGCCACCTGCGCTGGGGCCTGCGCCTCGTGGGACTGCTCGCACTGGCGATCGCGGCTGCCGGGCCGCGCTGGGGCGAGGAAGTCGTGCGGATGAGCTCGCGCGGCTCGGATCTCGTTTTCGTTTTCGACACTTCACAGAGCATGGGCGCTCGCGATGTGCCGCCCAGCCGCCTCGAGGAAGCGCGCCGCGAGGCGCTGGCACTTCTCGAGGCGTCGGCGGGCGATCGGATCGGCGTCGTCGCCTTCGCCGGCGATGCGGTCGCGCTCACGCCGCTCACGCTCGATCACTCGGCGGTGCGCCTGCTCATCGAGTCACTGACCACCGATGCGCTGTCGACACCCGGATCGGACGTCGGGCGCGGACTGCGCACGGCGTTGCGCGTCCTGCCCGACGAGGATGCCGGACAGCAGGCGATCGTGCTCTTCACCGACGGAGAGGACCTGGAGGGCGGCCTCGAGGAGGCGGTCACGCAGGTCGCTCGGCGCGGCGTGCGCGTCTTCGCGGTCGGGGTGGGCACGCCTGCGGGCGAAACGATCCCGCTGCTCGACGAGCGCGGCTACCAGACCGGCGTCAAGCTCGACACCGATGGGCAGACCGTCGTCTCGAAGCTCGACGCGCCGTCGTTGCGCGGCCTGGCCCGGCGCACGCGCGGCCAGTATTTCGCGGCGCCGCACCCGGGCGGCGAGATCGTGCGCCTGCGCGCCGCACTCGCAGGCGTCGGCGAGGGCGCGCGCGAGGGGCGCCTGGGTGCGCGCCCGGTCGAGCGCTTCCCGTGGTTCGCCCTCGTGGCGTGGCTCCTGTTCGTCGCCTCGTGGCTGCTGCCCGAGCGGCGAACGCTGGGCGTCCTCGCTCGTTTCGAGGGCAAGCCGCGCGCGGGCCGCCGTCGCGCCGGGCCCGGCGCGGCCGCCGCGCTGTTGGTCGCCGGAGGCCTGGCGGCCGGGGTGTCCGGCGTGCAGGCCGCACATCCGCTGGTCGAGGGCAACCGACTCTACGGGGCGGGGGACTACAAGGGGGCGGTGCGCATCTACCAGGCGGCGCTCAAGCGCACGCCGAACGATCCGGCGCTGACGGCAAACCTGGGTGCAGCGCTCTATCGTCTCGGCGACTTCGAGGGCGCCGACGATGCGTTCGCCCGGGCGCAGGGCGCGAGGGATCGTGCCGTCGCCGCGCGCGGGGGCTACGGGCGCGGCAACGCGCTGTTCCGCCAGAAGCGCTACCGGGAGGCACTCGACGCCTACCGCAGCGCGCTCGAGGCACGCCCTCAGGACGCCGATGCGCGCTTCAACTACGAGCTCACGCTGCGCAAGCTGCGCCCCGAGGACGAGCGTCCGAATCCCGACCAGCCACCGCCCCCGCCGCCGACGCCGGGGGCCGGCGGGGGCGGCAGGGGCGGCGGGGGCGCACAGAATCCGGCCCCGCCGCAGCCGTCGACGGCGGGATCGGCGGGCGGGCCGAGCGAACCGCAGGACAGCCGCGGGGCGCAGGGTGGCGGGGCCCTTTCGCGAGCCGAGGCCGAGCGGATCCTCAACGCGATGCAGGACGGCGAGCGCCAGGCCCGCGCCCGCCAGGTGCGCGGCAAGGGAACGGACGTGCCGCGGGAGCGCGATTGGTGAGCGGGCGCGCGATCCGCCGCATCCTCGCGGGGCTCGCCCTGTTCTTCGGGCTGGTCCTCGTTGCACCCATGCGGGCGCAGGCCCAGATCACCGTGCGCTCGGTCGTCGCCGCGACGCAGGTCCCGCTCGGCGAGACGGTGGCGTGGGCGATTACCGTCGACGGCGTCTCGGGCGTGTCGGAACCGGACATCCCGACGTTCGAGTGGGCGCGCCTGAGCGCGCGAGGCACCAACCAGACGATGGCATGGGTCAACGGACGGACCAGCGCCCGCACGGCGTTTACCTACGCCGTCACCCCCACCCGCGAGGGCGCGTTTGCGCTGCCCGCCGTGACCGTTCGGGTGGGCAATCGGAACTACACGACCGAGGCGATTCCGGTCACCGTGACGCCTTCGCAGGGTGGGCTCGCGCCGAGGGGCCCCGGCGTACGGGGCGGCGGCGGCGGGGATCCGCGGCTCCGCCTCACGGCATCGCTCACGCCCGCGAGCGTCGTCGTCGGCCAGCCCGTGATCCTCACGATGCGCCTGGCCCAGGGTGTGCGGCTGCTCGGCGATCCGCTGTACGCGCCGCCGACCACGCCAGGCTTCTACGCCGAGAAGACCGGGCCGGTCCGCTCGACCTACGTGCAGGACAGTGAGGGACGCTGGCTCGTGGGCGAGACGCAGACCGTTCTCTACCCGACGCAGGCCGGGCGTCTCATCATCGGCGCGGCCCACGCCACGTGCCTGCTGGCCGACATCGACCTCCCCGGCGGTCGCGAGGTCGAACTGGAGAGCCGTCCCCTCGCGGTCGATGTCCGGCCGCTGCCGCCGCCGCCCGCCGGCTACGCGGGAGCCGTTCTCGCCGGTACGCTCAGTGGCGGCCTCGATCGCGCCGCCGTCCGGGCCGACGAGACCGTCGAGCTGACGCTGCGCCTGACCGGCACGGGGAACCTGCGCCTCGCGCCGGCACCGGCCCTGCCGGAACTTGCCGACTTCCAGGTGTTCGATCGTCGCGTCGTCGATTCGCTCGAGGTCGAGTCCGGGGTGCCGCGCGGAACCAAGATCGTGCGCTACGCGCTCCTGCCGCGGCGCACCGGTCCGCTCGTGCTGCCGCCGCTGCGCTTCGTCACGTACGACCCCGCTCTCGGCTACCGCGCCCTCGAGTGGGGCGGCACGACCGTCGTCGTGACGGCCGGCCTCGCGCGCGGCGGCGCGCCAGGCGGCCCGGAGCGTGCAGCCCGGCTGGTGCCCACGGCCGAGCCCGGGGGAACCCCGTGGACCGCGGCGCGCCCCTTCGTCGGCGCGGCCCTGGTTGCATTTGCCGGCGCCCTGTGGCTGGGCAAGATTCGCCTGCGCTCACGCCGCGGTGGCGACATGGATCCCACAGCCCTTGCGCGCCACGCCCGCGAAGCCGCGACACAGCTCGACGCGCACGTCCGCACGCTGCGCGCCGCGCGCGCGCGGGGGGATGCCGCGGCGTTCTGGCGCGCTGCCGAGGAGGCCCTTGCGGCCGACACCGCGCCGGCGGCCGCGGCACTGCGCGAGCGCGTGGCGGCTGCGCGTTATGCGCCTGGCGAAGGGAGCGCCGCGGCAATGGATGCGCTCGAGGCGCCGCTGGTGGCGCGCCTCGCAGCCGCGCGCACGACGGCGAGCGCCGCCGGGCGGACGCGCGCGCCCCGCGGCGCACGCATTGCGGCGTGGACGCTCGTCGGTGGCGGGGTCGTTCTGCTGGGCTTTGGCGGGCTCGCCGTCGCCTCGCACCCGCCCGACGCCGAGCTGCGCGCGGATCTCGCTGTGGCCAGCGAAGCGCTGCGCGGCGGCCGCATCCTCGAGGCGCAGCGCACGCTGGTCACGGCGTGGAACGACGGTGCCCACCGGCCGGGCGTTGCGATCGATCTCGCGCTCGCCGCGCTCTACCAGCGCAAACTGGGCGAAGCAGCGCTGTGGACCGAGCGGGCGCGTCGACTCGATCCGCGCCACCCGCGCGTGCTCGTGCTGGCCGAGGCGCTGGCCGAGGAGGGCGCGTGGGAGGGTCTGCCCCATGGCTCCCGGGCACGTACGACCAGCGGCGAACTGGCGTTTGCCGCCTGCGGTCTGGTGACCATCGCTCTGCTCGTTTTCGTCGCCGGACGCCGTCGCGCGTGGGGGCGCTGGGTTGGTCGCATGCTCGTCGTCGCCGCGGTCGGGCTCGCGGTCTACGCGAGCCAGGGCGGTGCCGCGGGCGAGGCCCCGGGCCGTGCGGTCGTGCTCACCACGGTGCCGCTCTCCACCGCGCCCGGCGCCGGGGGGGACATCGAGCTCGAACCCGGTCGCGCCGTCTGGCTCGAGGGACCTGCGCACGATGGTTGGATTGCGGTGCGCGTCGGCAGCCAGGTTCACGGATTCGTTCCCCAGTCCGCGGTGCGCCTGCTGTAGAGACCGACGAGGTCGCGCTTGACGACCCCCCCCGGGGCGCGTTACGTTTCCGGCCCGGTCGCGCATGGCGCGACCCTGCGTCGCGTCCCCATCCGGAGGCAGTCCCATGATCCAGCCGAACGACCACGTGGCGTCAGGGGGCGCCCTTCGTCTCCACCCCTGATCCTGGGCTCGATCTCGGAAGCGCGCACGCGCCGCGGGGTTTCGCCCCGTGGCGCGTGTTCTGTTTTGGGTGGCCCCGTGGGGGGCGAAATCGGGCGGCGACGGGCCGCCCCGCAGGGAGCCAACGTGGATCTCGACGTGATGCATGAACCAACCTCGCACCGGGTGACGACGGCGCCGGAGACGCTCGACCTGTCGCGCGAGGGTGCGGCGGTGTGGGCGAGTGGACTCACGCGCTCGTTCGTCAGCGGGCGCGGCCGCTCGGCGAAGACGGTGCATGCGCTCTCGGGCGTGGATCTGGGGATCGGTCGCGGCGAGCTGTTCGGGGTGCTCGGCCCCAACGGCGCCGGGAAGACGACGACCATGAAGATCCTGACCACCCTCCTGTTCCCGACCACGGGCGAGGTGCGCGTGGCGGGCTTCGATGCGATCGCGAAACCGCGCGACGTCCGCCGCCGCATCAGCCTGGTTTCGGGCGGAGACAATGCGGGCTACGGCATCCTCACGGTGCGTGAGTCGCTGTGGATGTTCTCGCAGTTCTATGGCGTGCCGTCGAAGCTGGCACGCGAGCGCGGCGAGGAACTGCTCGATCGCCTGGGCCTGCGCGAGAAGGCCGACGAACGCGTGAACCGCCTGTCGACCGGGTTCAAGCAGCGCCTCAACTTCGCGCGCGGCTTCGTCTCGGACCCCGAAATCGTCTTCCTCGACGAGCCGACGCTGGGCCTCGACGTGGAGTCGGCCCGCAACATCCGCGGCTTTCTCCGCGAGTGGATGGCGGCCGAACGCACGCGCACCGTCGTCCTCACCACGCACTACATGGCCGAGGCCGACGAACTGTGCGACCGCATCGCGATCATCGATCGGGGAAGGATCCTCGCCACCGACACGCCGCAAGGGCTTCGCGCGCGCGTGTCGGCCGACCGGCGCGTGGTGATCGAGCTCGAGACCGGCACGCCGGTGGACGCGCTCGCCCGCGTGCCCGGCGTCCGCCTGCTCCGCACGACGCCGCCGGGGGAGCGCGGCACGTTCGGCGTGCACCTGGCGGTGACCGATGGCAGGGCCTTGCGCGGTGCGCTCGACGTGCTCGGTGTCGAGGGTCGCACCATCCACAACCTGTCGACCCACGACCCGTCGCTCGAGGACGTGTTCGTGGCGATCGTCGGCCGCGGCCTCGAGGAGATCGAGGCGGACGAGGCGAAGCGTCGCGCGGAGGGTGCATGAACCGTGACCGCTACGCCGACGATCGCCTCGAGCCGCTGCGCACCAACCTGCGGGCGGCGTGGGCGCGGGCCTACGTCCGCATCTTCGCCGCTTCGCGCGAGCCGTCGTGGATCCTGTTCGAGACCATCATGCCGGTGCTCGGCATGTTCGCCTACGTCTACGTCTATCGGGCGCTCGGTGCGCCGCGCGAGTTCGAGACCTTTGTCGTCATGGGCGGGGTCATGATGGCGTACTGGCTCGCGGTGCTGTGGTCGATGGGGACGCAGTGGTTCTTCGAGAAGCAGGAGGGGAACCTCGAGTACTACCTCGTCGCGCCGTGCTCGCGCATGGCGATCCTCGCGGGGATGGCGCTCGGCGGGGTGGTCATGACCTCGATGCGCGCCGGGCTGTCGCTGGTGGCGGGCGTGCTCCTGTTCCGCACCAACCTCATGCCGGGCGAGCCGTGGCTGGCGCTCGGCGTCTTCCTGCTCACGCTCGGTTCGCTGTACGCGCTCGGCATGTGTCTCGCGTCGCTGTTCCTCATGTACGGACGCGAGGTCTGGCACGTCAGCAACGCGCTGGCCGAGCCCATGTACCTGGTGAACGGCTTGTACTTCCCGCTCAAGGCGCTGGGACCGTGGGGCTTCGCCGCCATCTCGACGCTGCCGCTGGCGATCGGCCTCGATGCCATGCGCCAGCTCGTGCTCGGGCCGGTGCTCGCCCGCGGGCTTCTGCCCGTCGGCACGGAGGTGGCGCTGCTCGCCGCGTCGCTGCCGGTCAACCTGGGGCTCGCCGTGTGGCTGCTCGCGCGCTCGGAGCGGATCGGCAAGCGGACCGGCGCGCTCATCCTGCGCCACCAGTAGGAGGTTTCATGGCCCTGCGTCTCGAGGAACGACTGCGCCCTGTCCGGGCCGCGGCCCACCTCGGTTTCCAGATCGAGACGAACTGGTCCGACCCGCTCGTGTTCCTGGTCTACGCGCTGGCGCGGCCGCTGGCGACGTCGCTGATCCTGCTCGTCATGTTCAAGGTCGTGATCGGCGGGGCGACGACGGATCCGCGGTTCGTCGCGCTGTACGTGGGCAACGCGCTCTACACCTACGTGCTGCTCCTGCTCGTCGGCCTGTCGTGGGCGATCTTCGAGGATCGCGAGCAGTACCGCATGCTCAAGTACGTCGCGGTGGCGCCGATGGGACTGGTGTCCTACCTGCTCGGCCGCTCGTGGGCGAAGTTCGTTCTGGCGACCGTGTCGGCGAGCGTCGTCCTGGGCTTCGGCGTGGGCGCGCTCGGGATGCGCTTTCCCTTCACGCTGCCGTCGGTGGCGCTGGGCCTGGGCGTGACGCTGGTGGGGGCCGCCGGCGTGGCCGCGGTCGGCCTGGTGCTGGCCGGCTGCGCGCTGGTCTTCGCCCGCCAGAGCATGACCATGAACGAGGCGACCGCGTCCGTGCTCTACCTGCTGTGCGGCGTGGTGTTCCCGCCCGACCTGATGCCGCGGCTGTTGCACCCCGTCGCGCTGGCGCTGCCCATGACGTGGTGGCTCGAGGCGTCGCGCCGCATTCTCGGTGTGCGCGGCTTCTCCACGCTGCTGGCCCAGCCGGGCGACGCGGCGCTGGGCGCAGTCCTGCTCGCCGTGACCGCGGCGTGGGTGGTGGGCGGTTTCGTCGTATTCGCGCTGCTCGAGCGGCGCGCCCGCTCGAACGGCCTGCTCGACATCACGACCGCGTGGTGATCGCCGCGGTATAGATGTCCGCGGCGCGATCGACGGCGGCCAGATCCACGGATTCGTCGGTGACGTGGCAGTGCTGCGGCTCGCCCGGGCCCATCACCACGAACGCCGCGCCCACCGGCGCGAAGCATGCCGCCTCCGTCCCGAAGTCGCAGAAGCCGAACGGTCGTTGCGTCATGGTCCGCAGCCGCCGCGCCAGCGGGTGCGGCTTCGAGGTCACCGGCGGGAGGCGGTGCACGATCTCCAGGCGATAGGGCACGCCAGCGCCCTTGAGCGCGGACTCGAGCCGGCGTTTCGCTGCGGCTTCGCTCAGCTTCGGCGCGTAGCGGACATCGAGTGCGAGGGTGCAGCGGTCGGCGATCACGTTCATCGCCACGCCGCCGTCGATCTGGTCGGGGCTCGCGGTCATCGTCCTGGCGCGGCCGCGCGTCATTCCCGCGAACGGGCGCAGTGCGGCGAGCAGGCGGCCCATCCCCGTGATCGCGTTCTCGCCTGACCAGGGCATCGAGGCGTGGCCGCTCTTCCCCGCGGTCGCGAGCGTGAGCTGGAGAATGCCCTTCTGCCCCAGGTTCGGCTGCAACGACGTCGGCTCACCCACGATCACGAACTCGGTGTCCGCCAGGAGCCCACGTGCGACCGCCGCCTCGGCGCCGCGCATGTGCGTCTCCTCGTCGGTGGTGAAGAGGATACCAAAGCCGCCGACGTCCCTGCCGCGCTCGGCGGCGGCGAGCATCGCTGCACAGCCCGCCTTCATGTCGGTCGTCCCACGACCGGACATGCGGCCGCTGCGGATCGCCCCGGTCTTCGCCTTCCAGGCTCCCGAACGGGGGACCGTGTCGAGGTGCCCCGAGAACAGGAGGCGCGGCGTTCCCCAGGCGAGGAGGATCGCCGGGCGGTCCCCGTTCCTGATCGAAACCACCCGGGCACCCAGGTCGCTGCCCGCGGTGCGCACGTAAGCGAGGATCGGGGCGGGGTCGTCGTGCTCGGAGGATGGGAGGAGGACCAGGTCACGGAGCCGGCGGCGGACATTCATGCGATTCCCCAGGTGATGGATGGACAACGGGTTGCAGACTAAAACTCCGGTACAGTGCGAAGTGGCAAATGCCCCGGCCGGCGTGGTTGTGAAGCGTCCCGACCGGCTGGTAGACTCCTCGTCAAGGTCTCCGAAAGGAGGAAGCGTGAAGCACCCGTCGTCCCTCGCAATCGTTCTCGCCCTGGCCAGCGCCACGGGCTGTTCCAGCCTCGCCCAGGTGCCGCGGTCGGAGTTCGCCGCCCAGCCCGAGCGTTCGAGCGTCCTCGTGCGCACCGACGAGGGCGAACAGTTCTCCTTCGACACGGTCACCATCAGGGCCGACACGCTGGCGGGCACCGGCTACCAGCAACGCACCGTGTACCTCTCCGACGGTCAGGCCTCCATCGAGGAGGTCGCCGTTCCCGTGCGCCTGCCGCTGGAGCGCATTGCCAGCCTCTCGGAGAAGCGGCGCGACTGGGGCCGCACTGCGAAGTGGGGCCTCGGCGCTGCCGGCGCGGCCGCCTTCGTGATCGCCGTCGGCACCAACTCGGGCGACGATCCCTCGGCAGAACCTGGCGGGGGAAAGGGACCCGGCCCCGAACTGTAGCGCAAGATCGATCGGCTCCCCACCGCCCTCTGCAACCAGGTCCACGCCCCCGGGAGTGTCGTCATGTCCGCCTGCCGCATCACCTTCATCCCCGGTGCGTTCGCCTATGGCGAGCGCGCCGAGCGGACATTGCGTTCCGTTGCGCGCACCCTGCGCCTCGCCCCTCACCTGAGACGCGTCACCGTGGTCGTTCGCCCGCGAACGGCCGGCGACGATGCGCACGTGCTGTGGCGCGCAGTCGGTCGCCGCGTCGACGTGCGCCTGGTCGTCGATCTCGGCAATTTCCTCACCCCGGACGGACGTGCCGTCCTGTCCCGCGCCGGGCACACCGCGGCCGACGTTCCGGGTCGGCGATTCTCCGAGCGCGCAGCGCGTGCGGCGTTCTTTCACGAGCTGTCGCATGTCGCCGACCACGTGGTCCGCGGGATCGACGGCAGCGTCGTCCCGCCTCGCCACTGGGCGCCCTTCAACGAGGCGTGGAACGTGTGGATCGACGGGCGGCTCCATCGCCGGGGGCGCCCGGGCCTGACCCGCCGCGAACGGCTGGCCGCGTTCCGCCATACCTTCGGCCGCCGTGCCGCCTCGCGTGGCCGCCCGCACCCGCTCTTCGACTGGCTGTGGCATGCTACCCGACTCAGCCAGCGCGACCTGCTCGGGGCGGTCGAGTTGCTGGTCGGCTGACGCGGGGCGTCGTAGAGTGCGGCCGTGAACGCATCCCCGGACGCATTCGGAGGCGCCCCCTCCGTTCCCGCACCCGCCTTGCTCGCCGCCGCGTTGCCGCCCCACGTGCGCGAGGTCATCGCGCGCCTCGTCGCCCGGGGCTTCGAGACGGTCGCCGTGGGCGGGGGCGTCCGCGACGCGCTGCTCGGCCGACCGGTGCGGGGCCTGTGGGACCTCGCGACCGCGGCGACGCCGCCCCAGGTGATCGCGCTCTTCCCCACGGCCATCCCCACCGGGGTCGAGCACGGCACCGTGACGCTGCCGCACGCAGAGGGTGCAATCGAGGTGACGAGCTATCGGGCCGACATCGGCGCCAGCGATGCGCGTCACCCCGATCGTGTCGAGTTCGGCGTCTCACTTCCCGGCGACCTCGCGCGGCGCGACTTCACCGTCAACGCCCTGGCCTACGACCCGGGGCGCGAACTCCTGGTCGACACGACCGGCGGTTGCGCCGACCTCGCCGCTCGCGTCCTGCGTGCCGTCGGCGACCCCGTCGCCCGATTCCGCGAGGACGCGCTGCGCCCGTTGCGCGCGGCGCGACTCGCCGCCGTCCTCGAGTTCGACGTCGAGCCCGCCACGCGCGACGCGCTCGGTGCCGTCGTCGACCTGGTGCCGCGGCTGTCGCCGGAGCGCGTGCGCGACGAGGTGGGGCGCATGCTGCTGGCGCCGCGACCCAGCGTCGGCTTCGCCCTGCTGCGGGACAGCGGGCTCCTCCCGTTGCTGCTGCCCGAGCTTTCGGCCTGCGTCGGGGTCGGCCAGAATCACCACCACGCCTTCGACGTCTACGAACACACGGTGCGCGCCGTCGACGCCGCCCCGCCCGAGCCACTCCTGCGCTGGGCCGCCCTCGCACATGACCTCGGGAAGCCGGCCACACGCGTCGCGCTGGCCAACGGCGAGGCAACCTTTCACGGCCACCCGCAGGTCGGCGGGGCGATCGCCGATCGCATGCTCGAGCGGCTGCGCCTGCCGCGCGACGAGCGCGTGGCAATCGTCCGGCTGGTGCGCGAGCACCTGTTCGACTACCGCGCCGAATGGACGGACGCGGCGGTGCGCCGCTTCATCCGTCGCGTCGGCATCGAGCCGCTGCCTGCGCTGTTCGCATTGCGCCGCGCCGATGCGACGGCGACCCGCCCGGAGGCGCCGGACCTGGCGGCGCTCGACGCGTTCGTCGCGCGGATCGACGCCGTGCTCGCGCCGCAGCCGCCGCTCGCGGTGCGCGACCTCGCGGTCGACGGGGGAGACGTCCTGCGCATTCTCGACGTGTCGCCGGGTCCCGCCGTCGGGCGCGCGCTGGCGCGCCTGCTCGAGGAGGCGCTCGACGATCCGGCGACGAACCAGCGCGTTCACCAGCTGACGCGACTCGAGGACTTCGCACGCGAGAGGCGGGGCGGGACGGCGGGCGGGTCACCTTGACACGCCCCGGGGTCGAGGCTATTCTGCCGATTGTTCCCTCACGTCGTTTTCACCCCCGCGGAGAGTGCATTCCAGGAATGGATTGGGGCCGGGTCCAGGGACCGGTGCGGAGGGGGGCGTGCGCGAAGAGAAACCCCACCCCCACGCCGAAAAAGTGGGCACCCCCGGAGAGAAAAAA
>JANOEH010000096.1:0-10810 GCA_031413115.1 Candidatus Eiseniibacteriota bacterium
CGGCGCGTCGGTCATTCAACACGAGGTTCCGAATGGTGTCGTTGCGAAGGGCCGGCGGCATCGCCGCACTGGCCGAGGCGCTGATCTACGTCGTCGGGTTCGTCGTCCTGGCCACGCTGCTCAACCCCGGGGACACGGAAGGCTGGGATCGGGCCCAGAAGCTGGCCTTCGTCCTCGAGCGAAAGGTCATCTTCCAGCTCTGGACGACGTTGATCTACGTGATCTTCGGCGTCGTGCTGGTGGTCCTGGCAGTGGCGCTCCACGAGCGGCTCAGGAGCGCCTCGGCGGACCTGATGAACGTCGCCACCCCGTTCGGCCTCATCTGGGCCGGTCTCGTGATCGCCAGCGGCATGGTCGCCAGCGTCGGGCTGGAAGCGGTTGCGACGCTTCACGCGCAGGATGTCGCCCAGGCGGTCACGGCGTGGGCTGCCATCGCCGCCGTCCAGGACGGCCTCGGCGGCGGCGTGGAAATCGTGGGCGGCCTGTGGGTGCTCCTGATCAGCGCCGCAGCACTCTCGTCGATGACGCTGCCCCGGCCGCTGGCTCTCCTCGGTTTCGTCGTCGGAACGGCTGGCGTTGCCACGATCGTCCCGGCGCTCGGTGAGCTGGGCGCCGTGTTCGGCCTCGGCCAGATTCTGTGGTTCGCGTGGATCGGTGTCCTGCTGTTGCGGCGGTGAACTTGCGCTGGCGCAAGTTGGCCCGGTCCCGCGCGTGTGAGATGCTTCGATTCTGGTGTCACGATTACGACGCACGCGGCAACATCGTCGGCATCGACATCGACCATGCCAGTCGGCGACTCGACCTGCGTGAGCTCGTCCTGAGCGAGTTTCCGCTCGATCCGCCCCGGCCCGGCGCATAGACCCGACTTCCCCTGCGCGGTGAACTTGCGCCGCAAGTTGATGTCCTCCCAACGGTGCGTACGAACCGTACGAATCGTACGCACCTCGCCGGACATGGTTGTCGCGAGCGCCCGGTCACCCGCCCCGCCCGCCGCGCCCGTTACGCCCCGCCTCCCCGCCCGCCCCGATTCCTGCTAGATTCAAGAGGTCCGATCGGTTGCAAGCCCGCCCGCCCTGACCGGTCCTGTCCCGCATTGCAATCACCCCGGAGGAACCATGGCCGTCTTCAATGGTGTCGACTTCCTGCGCATCGACGATCTCCTGACTGACGAGGAGAAGACCATCCGCCAGGCCGTGCGCGACTGGGTCGAGGACAAGTACCTCCCGCTCGTCGAGCATCACTACGAGGCCGCCACGTTTCCGATGGAGCTCATCCCGGAGCTCGCCGAGCTCGGCGTTCTCGGCGCGAACCTCCCGGTCGAGTACGGCTGCGCCGGCATCGGCGATGTCGCCTACGGTCTCGCCATGCAGGAGCTGGAGCGCGGCGACTCGGGCCTGCGCTCGTTCGTCTCGGTGCAGGGCGCGCTCGTCATGTACCCGATCTACGCGTACGGCTCCGAGGAGCAGCGCAGGAAGTGGCTACCGCAGCTCGCCGAGGGGAAGAAGATCGGCTGCTTCGGCCTGACCGAGCCCGACTTCGGCTCGAATCCCGCCGGCATGACGACGACGGCAAAGACCGTCGCCGACGGCTTCGTGCTCAACGGTGCAAAGATGTGGATCACCAACGGCACGATCGCGGACGTGGCGATCGTGTGGGCCCGCCTCGACGGCGGGAAGATCCGCGGCTTCCTCGTCGAGAAGGGCGCCAAGGGGTTCACCGCACCGGAGCAGAAGCGCAAGCACTCGCTGCGCGCCTCCGTGACCAGCGAGCTGATCCTGCAGGACGTGCACGTCGGTCCCGATGCGATCCTGCCCAACGGCGAAGGTCTCAAGGCGCCGCTCGGCTGCCTGACGCAGGCGCGTTACGGCATCGCCTGGGGCGTGCTGGGTGCGGCGATGGCGTGTTATCACTCGGCCGTGGAGTACTCCAAGGTGCGCATCATGTTCGACAAGCCGATCGCGTCGTTCCAGCTCGTGCAGGCGCGCTTCGCCGACATGATCACCGAGATCACCAAGGCCCAGTTGCTCGCGCTGCAGGTCGGCCGCCTCAAGGAGAAGAAGCAGCACACGCCCGAGATGGTCTCCATGGCCAAGCGGAACAACTGCGAGATCGCGCTCGACATCGCCCGCGAGGCGCGCGACATCCTGGGCGCCAACGGCATCACCGGCGAGTATCCGATCATGCGCCACATGTGCAACCTCGAGTCGGTGAAGACCTACGAGGGTACGCACAGCATCCACACGCTCGTGCTCGGCGAGGCCGTCACGGGCATCCCGGCGTACCGCTAGGGCGGGGGCGAGCCATGGATGGGCCGCGCCGGAACGCCACGCTGTCGATTGCACTCGCGTCGGCGCTGCTCTGCTGCGCCGCTCGCGTCGGCGCCCAGGCGGCGTCGCCCGTCCCGCTCGATTCGTTCGAGCCCGGTGTCGAGCGCACCCGCGAACGAGACAGCGCACGGTCGCGCGAGAGTGCGCGCGGCGACGCGCCCCCGGCGCCCCGCCTCGTCGTCGCACTCCTGTTCGACCAGTACCGCGATGACTACCTCGACCGTTTTCGCCGGGTGTGGGGGCGGGATGGCTTCAGGCGCCTGGTCGACGGTGGCGCGCGCTTCCACGACTGCACGATTCCCTATGCCCAGACCCTGACCGGGCCGGGCCACGCCACCTGGCTGTCCGGCGCGACGCCGTCGGCCCACGGGGTGGTGGCGAACGAGTGGTTCGATCGCGTGGACGACCGCATGGTCAGCGCCGCGGACGACCGCTCGGTGCGCTCGGTCGGCGTGCCCGAGGGAACGGCGGGCGAGCCCGGCTCGCCGCGCCGGATGAAGGCGCAGACGGTCGCCGACGTGCTGCGCGGGACGACCCGCGGCGTCGCACGCGTGGTCTCGATCAGCGACAAGGCGCGCGGCGCGATCCTGCCGGCCGGCCGGCGGCCCAACGGCGTGTACTGGCTCGACGACGACTCGGGCCTGATGCAGACGAGCACGTACTACGCGTCCGCGCTACCCGCCTGGGCCGTCGAGGCGAACGCGAAGGGGCGGCGCGCCCGGGACGAGGCGCTGCGCACGCCGTGGATCCCGACGCTGAGCGAAGCGGCGCTCCGCGGCACGGCGGTCGCCGATCCCGACGACACCTTCCCGCATCCGATCGGGCCCGCGGGGCGCAGTTCGACGGGCAGGGAAATCGACCTCGTCTCGCATCCCGTGTCCCTGACCACCCTCTTCGACTTCGCGGAAGCGGCGATCGCGAACGAACGACTCGGCGTCGACGCGACGCCCGATCTGCTGGTGCTTTCCGTTTCGATCACCGATCGCGTCGGCCATCGTTACGGCCCCGACAGTCCGGAGGTGCTCGACCTGGCCCATCGCGTCGATGCCCGGCTCGCGGAGTTCCTCGGCTATCTCGACGAGAAGGTGGGGCGCGGACGCTACCTGGTCAGCATCACGTCGGATCACGGAGTGGCGACGTCGCCCAGCGTGGCGCGCGAGTTCGAGGCGGCGCCCGGTGACTCCATCGGCGGAGTCGCCGGCGCGCGTCTCGGCGCGTGGATCGACGGCGTGCTCACGCGGGCGTTGTCCGGCGTGGCACCACGCGTGGCGGGGAAGGCTCGCTTCGCGCAGGCGATCGCCTCGGGGCTCGTCACCTTCGACGACTCGGTGCTCACCGTGGCCGGCGTCACGCGCAGCCAGGCGGCGCGCGTGGTCGCCGACTCGGCCGCGTCGAACCCCTGGCTCGCGGCGGGCTTCGCGTCCGACGACGTGGTTGCCGGCCGGCGCGCCGGTGCCCTGGCGCGGCAGGTCGCGCTCGGGTTCTTCCCGGATCGCTCGGGCGACGTCACTCTCGTTCCACGTCCGTACGTGTACTTCGGCACGGGGCCAACCTACCGCGCCAGCCACGGCACGCCGTACCGGTACGACACCCACGTTCCGCTCGTGTTCTACGGCTGGGGCGTGAAGCGCGGATCCTACCGCCGGCCCGTTTCGACCACGGACATCGCGCCCACCCTCGCGGCATTGCTCGGCATCGATGCGCCGGCCCACTGCGAAGGCCGCGTGCTCGACGAGGCGTTGAACGTGCCCGCCGCCGGCGGGCGCTGAGCGACGGGCGCGGCCATGTCCCCCTCGACCGCGACCCACTGCGTGCTGTGCGGCTTCGAGGCCGTGCTGGCGCCGCGCGTCCACCTGCGCGACCTCTCGCCGAACGCGGCGTTGCGCGACGTCGCCCTGGGCCTGTGCGAAGTGCACGGCAGCCGCCTACGCAAGGGCGAGTTGCGCGTGCTGATGGTGATCGAGACGTGGCTTGCGGCCGAGGGACGCATCCAGCCGAACAACCCGCTGCACGGGATCCGCCTCGCCGCCTGCTGCCTCGCGTGCGACGCGCCGCTCGAGGTCGACGCCGCCGGGGATCGCTCGCGGTCCCTGCCGTCGGGCGAGCTGGTCGTCACCTGCACGACGTGCCCGATGGGAAACGTCGTCGAGTCGATCGGCGGCGATCCCGCGGCGGTGCGCCTGTGGCAGGCGCCACCACGCGTGCGGCCCTCCTGAGCCGACGCACCGCCGCGACGACTAGCGCAGGATCTTCGCGATCTCGGCGTCGAACGCGGCTTCGGTCAGGCGGTACGGCAGGTACCCGCGCACGATTCCCTTCCGGTCCACGAATGCGAACGTCGGTGTGCTCGAGCCGCCATACCGCTCCATCGACGCGGTGCTGATGGCCAGTGGGGCGGGCCCGATCTTCGCGTAGTCGGCGGCCCACGTGCTGTCGAGGAGCGCCTTCTCGCGTGGCAGGTCGGTCTTCACGTAGTAGCGCGTGAGCGGATACACCACGAGCCCGCGGTCGGCGTACTTTGCGGCGACGCGCGACAGCGTGGACGCCTGGGCTCGACAGTCGCCGCAACCCTTGTCCCACACGTAGACGAGGACCGGCTTCCCGCGCAGCGACGCGAGTGTCGGCGGCACGGTGCCCGCGTGATCCTCGACCACGATCTCGGGAGCCGGCTGGCCCACGAGCGCGGTGAGGTTCATGCGCTTGCCGATGCGCGAACGCAGTGATACCGGCGCGTCGTAGCGCGCCAGTTCGCCGCGCAGGAAGCGCATCGCGTCCGCCTTGCCCTTCGTCCTCGCGAGGACCTGAGCCTCGACCTCGATGGCCGCGCCAAGCGCGATCTCGAGGCTGTCGTCGGCGTCGGGACGCACGCCGCGGGCCATCCGCGCCTCGCAGCGCTTGCGTACCTCCACGGTGTACGCCTCGGCGCGGTCGAACTCGTGCAGCAGGACAGCGCCGCGCGCCACCCACGACAGCGCCAGCAGGTAGCTGCCGTCGTCGCCCTGCGTCTCGCGCCACGCCTCGGCCAGGGACTCGGCGCTGCGCAGGTCGCCGGCCGAGAGCTTGTTGCGCACGCTGGTGACCAGCCGGGCGCCCGGCGGAGTCGGCGGGGGCGAAGCGCTCACGGGCGCGGCCGGAGCGGCGGGCGCAGGAGCCTGGGCGAACGCGGTCACGGACGCGAGGAAGGCCACGATGAGCGCGGCCGCGAGCAGGGCGATGCGGGGGCGTGACGTGGTCATGGTGGATCTCTCCGGGCGTGGCGCGGCTGGTATACTGCCGACGAGTCACGAAGCGCCGATTGCGACACCTCCGACACGGGACCGACCGCATGAGCCTACACCACGATCGTCCTCGCACCCTGGGTGAACTCCGCGCCTCGGGCTGGCAGCCGCGTTCGGTCAAGGCCGAGATGCGCGCCAACCTGATCGCGCGCATCCGCTCCGGGCAGCCGTTGTTCCCCGGCATCGTCGGCTACGACAAGACCGTGATCCCGCAGCTCGAGAACGCGCTCCTGTCGAAGCACGACTTCATCCTGCTCGGCCTGCGTGGCCAGGCCAAGACGCGCATTCTTCGTCAGTTGAAGATGTATCTCGACGAGTGGATCCCCGAGATCGAGGGCAGCGAGATCCACGACGATCCGTCGCACCCGACCAGCGCGTTCGGCCGCCGCATTGCCGACGATCTGGGCGACGCGACGCCCATCGCCTGGGTCCATCGCGACGATCGCTACAAGGAGAAGCTGGCCACGCCCGACGTGTCCATCGCCGACCTGATCGGTGACATCGACCCGATCAAGGCCGCCACGCGCAAGCTCTCGTTCTCCGACGAGGAGGTCATCCACTACGGCCTCGTGCCGCGCACGAACCGCGGCATCTTCGCCATCAACGAGCTGCCTGACCTGCAGCCGCGCATCCAGGTCGGCCTGCTCAACATTCTCGAGGAGAAGGACGTGCAGGTGCGCGGCTTCCCGGTGCGCATTCCGCTCGACATGCTGCTGGTCTTCTCGGCCAATCCCGAGGACTACACCAATCGCGGCAACATCATCACGCCGCTGCGCGACCGCATCGCCTCGCAGATCATGACGCACTATCCGCTGACCGTGGACGACGGCATCGCGATCACGGCGCAGGAGTCGTGGACCGTGCGCGATTCGGGCATCGATGTCGTGGTCATGCGGCGGCTGCGCGAGCTGGTCGAGCAGGTGGCGATCGAGGCGCGCAAGTCCGAGTATGTCGACCAGAGCTCCGGCGTCTCGGCGCGCATGACCATCTCCCTGCTCGAGAACGTCGTCTCCAACGCCGAGCGGCGCGGCCTGCGCACCGGCGAGACGCAGGTGTGGCCGCGGCTGGCCGACCTGCACGGCGCGATCGCCGCGATCTCGGGCAAGGTCGAGCTGGTCTACGAGGGCGAACAGGAAGGCCCGACCAACGTGGCGCGCCACCTGGTGGGGCGCGCCGTGAAGGCGCTGTTCGCTCGCGACTTCCCCGACGCGTTCAAGACGCGCGGGCGCGGCAAGGACCCGGCGGCGGCGCAGGTCTACGCACCGATCGTCGAGTGGTTCGCCGGCGGGAAGGGCGTTGAGATCTCCGACGAGTCCACGGCGCAGGAGTTCTACGACGAGCTCGTCGTGATCACCGGGCTCGAGGACCTGGCGACCAAGCACCTCGAGGTGGAGCGCATGGAGGAGGTCGGCCCGGCCATGGAGTTCGTGCTCGAGGGCCTGCACCAGAACTCGATTCTCTCCCGCAATCGCGTCGACGGCGGAGGCACGGCCTACGGCGACATGCTCAAGTCGATGTTCTCGGGCTTCCAGTCCGGGGACGACGCCTGAGCCGGCGCGAGGCGCGACCATGAAATTCCGCTACGGCGCATGGACCGGTGGGGCGTGGGGCGATCCCGAGTTCCTGAAGGGGTTGCTCAACCTGTATCACCAGCTCCTGCTGCAGACCAACGGCGACGTCGACGACGCGTTCGACGCGCTCGAGCAGATCGGGGAGCGTTACGGGTTCTTCGGCAAGGACTTCGATCTCGAGAAGTTCAAGGCGTGGCTGAAGCAGAACGACGCCGTCCGCGAGGTCGAGCCCGGCAAGCACGTGCTGACCGGCCGCGGCGAGCGCGCCATCCGGCGCGATTCCCTGCAGGAGATCTTCGGCAAGATGGCCAAGTCCGCCGCCGGCGACCACCGCGTGCCCAAGTCGGGCGCGGGTGTCGATCGCCTGCCCGAGACGCGGGCCTGGGAGTTCGGGGACTCGACCGCCGACCTCGATGCGATCGGCACCATCGGCAACGCGATCC
This sequence comes from Candidatus Eiseniibacteriota bacterium, assembly GCA_031413115.1. Classification (GTDB taxonomy): domain Bacteria; phylum Eisenbacteria; class RBG-16-71-46; order RBG-16-71-46; family DASYSL01; genus JANPEF01. The sequence goes on from JANOEH010000096.1 coordinate 7,620, forward strand.
GGCGCAACGGGCTCGACGACATCGACGTCGGGCAGGAGGACTTCGAGGTCTACGAGACCGAACATCTCACGTCATGCGCGACGGTGCTGCTGCTCGACGTCTCGCACTCGATGATCCTCTACGGCGAGTATAGCATCACCCCGGCCAAGCGCGTCGCGCTGGCGCTGACCGAGCTCATCACCACGCGCTATCCCAAGGACGAGCTGTACGTCGTCCTGTTCGGCGACGACGCGCGCGAGGTGCCGCTGGCCAAGCTGCCCTACGTCGGGGTGGGCCCGTACCACACCAACACGAAGGCCGGGCTGCAGCTCGCGCAGCGCATCCTGGCCCGGCGCAAGACGGCGAACAAGCAGGTGGTGATGATCACCGACGGCAAGCCGTCGTGCATCTTCGAGGGCGGGCGCCTTTACAAGAACCCGTTCGGCCTCGACCCCAAGATCGTCAACCGCACGCTCGACGAGGCGGCGGCCTGCCGCCGCAAGGGCATCGAGATCACGACGTTCATGGTCACCGACGACCACGACCTGACGGCGTTCGTCGAGCGCTTCACCCAGCTCAACCACGGCCGCGCGTTCTTCGCCGACCTCGAGAACCTGGGCAGCTACGTGCTCAAGGATTTCGTGCGAAACCGCCGTCGTCGCCTGCGCTGAGCTTCACGTCACTCACCACGGAGCGAGGTCGACGATCACCGCGTCGTGATCGGACGCGGCGAGCGCGCCCTGCGCGACGCCGCGCGTCTCGGCGCGGAGCACGCGAATTGGCCCCCGCACGAGCACGTGATCGATCCGCGCGCCCGGCGCGCGCCGACCGTGAAACGTACCGGGCGCGCCCGCGCGCACCGGCGCTTCCATCCACGCGTCGCGGAACCCCCCCGCGCGCAGGTCGGCCAGGCGCCGCGTCTGCGCCGAGGCGTTGAAGTCCCCAAGCATGACCTGCACCCGGGCTCGCCCCGGCCCCTCGAGCACGCGCAGGAGGAGCGCGGCGTCGCGCGCGTGCGTCGACGCCGCGTGTCCCGGGTGGACGTTGAGCACGGCGATGGTGTCGCCCTGCGCGATGCGTGCATACACGCCGAGCTGCGCGATGCGCGGCTCGAACGCGAGCGGATCACGGCTGCCGGGGCGATCGGGCGTGGAGGAGAACCACACCGTTCGGGTCTCGATGAGGCACAGGGCCTCGGGGCGGTGGAGGAGGACGAGCCGTTCGTTCACCCGGCCATAGCCCCCGACGTGCCACGAACCCGATGCGAGCGCTGCGGGCAGGCCGAGAGCGACCGCCCACAACGCCGCGCCGACGGCGCGCCCGCGCCAGCGCCGGAACGCCGCGTATGGCATGGCGGGATCGTGGTCGGGCCGCCGCGCGCGCCGCACCAGGATCGCGATCGCGGCCAGCGCTGCGACAGCCAGAGGCGGGGCGATCGGGCGATCAGCGCCGCCGGGCTCGCTCACCGTCATCGCGTATCCGGGAAGGTCGCGGGGGATCGCCGCGAGCCGGCCGGGCAGTACTTCCTGCAGGGCCACGAGGTCTGCGTCCGCGTCCCGCAGGCCGCGCACGGCGAGGGGCCAGCGGATTTCGCCGGCTCCGCCGCCCGCGGGTGACGTGTCGTAGAGGATGTTCCAGGTGAGGACGCGGAGCGTGTCGACGTCGCTCAATCCCGATCCTTCTCCTTCTTCTTGTCCGTGCGCACGAACATGTTGAGCCCGAACGAGATCACCGACATCACGATCGATCCCCAGAATGCCGGCCAGAAGCCGCTCACCTCGAAGCCCTGCACCAGGTCGCCCGCCCAGTAGAAGAACGCGGCGTTGATGACCAGGGTGAGCAGGCCGAGCGTGAGCACCTGGATGCAGCCGGTGAACAGGTTCACGATCGGGCGAATCAGCGCGTTGAGGAGTCCCAGCACGAACACGGCGATCAGCACGGACTGGATGTCCGAGACGTGCAGCCCGGGGACGACCTTCGTGGTCAGGAACAGGGCGAGGCCGCCGAGGAGCCAGCGAATCAACAGTCCGAGCATGCGTTCCTCCGGAAAAGGGTCGGCCGGAAGATAGCAAAGACGGGGCTGGGGCCGTATTGAGAATCAGTCTCAATTCGGGTAGGCTCGGATCGTACGCTCCGCAGCGCCGACTCCGGCCGTCCGGCCGGTCGGGCGCGCCGCGGGAGCGCCCCGCAGAGGTTCCCAGTCATGCTCGAAGCCCTGGTCATCGTCCTGCGCGAAGGCGTGGAGGCGTCGCTCGTCCTCGCCATCGTCCTCGCCTATCTGCAGAAGTCCGGGCGCGGTGCACTCGCCCCGTGGGTCTGGGGCGGCCTCGGGCTCGCCCTCCTGGGTTCCGTCGCCGGAGCGTTCGCGCTCAACCAGTTCCAGTGGAATGCCGAGGCGTTCGAGGGCGTGCTGCTGCTTCTCGGCGCGGTCGGCGTGCTCACGCTCGTGGTGTGGATGAACCGCGCGGCGAAGGGCCTCAAGAGGGAGATCGAGTCGAAGGTCGAGATCGCCGCGACGCGCCCCACCGGTGCGGGCTTCGGCGTGCTCCTCTTCTGCGGCCTGATGATCCTGCGCGAAGGCGTGGAGACGCTCCTGTTCCTGAGCGCGATCGCGATCGACACCGACGGCGTGTCGCGCCTCATGGGCGCCGGCCTTGGGCTGTTGCTGTCGGTCGTCTTCGCGTTCTACCTGCTGCGCGGGTCGCTCCGCATCGACCTCGGCAAGTTCTTCCGGGTCACCACGCTGGTGCTCTACGTGCTCGTCTTTCAGATGATCGTCGGCGGCCTGCACGAGCTGTCCGAAGCCGGCTGGATCCCGTCGACCCGCACGATGATGGCGATCGTCGGCCCGATCGTGCGCCACGACACGCTCATCTTCCTTGCCGCGATCGTGCTCGCGCTGCTGTTCGTCGGCACCTCCGGCGGCCGCAAGCCCGCCGCCGCCGTGATGCCCGCATCCGACGATCCGGCCGATCCCGCCGCGCGGCGCCTGGTGCTGGCCGACGCGCAGCGCGCCCGGCGCATCCGCATCGGCGCGTTGGTCTCGGGCGGTGCGGTCGTCGCGCTGCTCGCGGGCAGCATCCTCGCCGCACCCGGGCCGCCGGCGAAGGCCCCGGCCGCCGTGGTCACGCCCGTCGAGGGGACGATCGCATTGCCGCTGGCCGACGTGTCCGACGGGCGCATGCACTTCTTCGCCGTCGCCGATCCCGGGG